>JBGGNI010000142.1:0-3680 GCA_041287585.1 Xanthobacteraceae bacterium | reverse complement strand
CAGGAAATCTTCGCGCTCGGCCGCGACAGCTTCCAGGGCGGGCAGCGCTCCTTCCAGGTGCAGGCCTATCCGTTCCGCATGACCCCGGCCAATATGGCGCGCCATCGCAACAACCCGAACATGGCGTTCTGGCGCATGATCAAGGAAGGCTACGACGCCTTCGAGGTGACCAAGGCGCCGCCGAAGGTCGATGTCTGCGACAAGCGCTACGTCTTCAACGCCCGGCCGAACGACCCCACCCAGCGCTTCAAGGCGAGCGAAGCCTGCCCGGCCTATACGGTGCCGGGCGATATCGAGCAGGCGGTGGCGGCCAAGGAACGTTCCGACGACGCGCAGATCGCCTCGCTCGCCCCGCGCACGCCGGTGGCGCCCGTGAAGACCGGCGCCGATGGCGGCATGCACAAGGTGTTCCTCGCCCAGCTTGAGAACCCGAACGCTCTGCGCAAGGCGCCGGGCACGCTGCCGGAAACCGTGCGCCCGCCCGGACCGCGCGTGGCCGACCAGCCGGTGCCCGGCACGGCTCCGATCGAGGCCGCTGCCGCGCCTGCGGCGCCGGCGATCGATGCCGCCGCGTCCGTGAGCCTGGCCGCAGCGCCCTCCAGCGTGCCGATGCCGCTGGTGCGCCCCGCAGACGCGCCCGGCGGCGCGCGCATCGCCACCGTGGCGGTCGCCACCCCGGTACCCACCCGCGTCGCCTCGGCCGAGGCACCGGCTTCCTCAGGTTCGGGCTCCGGCTTTCTGGGCGGGTTGACGCGCCTGCTCGGCGGCGGCGATACGCCGACCGGCAGCACCGGCGCCGCGCCTGCTGCTGCGGCTCCCGCTGCCGCGCCTTCGTCCGGCGGCCTGCTGTCCGGCCTGTCGCTCGGCCGGCTGTTCGGTTCCGGCGAGCCGGCAAGCCCGCCGCCGCCCGCCGCGGTGGCCGCCCCGACGGCTGCGGCTGCCCCGTCCGACGTCGCCGTGCCGCTGCCGCTGCCGCGCCCGGCCGTTCCCGCTTCGGCACCCAAGCCGCTGGCCGCCGTCAAGCCGGCCGCCCCGGCCTCCATCGTTGCCACCGCCCCTGCGACCTCCGCCCCGCTGCCCGGCCCGCCGATCCTGGCGCCGGACGGGTTCTCGACGGCGCAGTGATGCGTGCGGTTGCGCTGCCCTCGCAGTACCCAGAAATCGCCACGCCTCGCGGCTTTTGAGGCAACAGCGTTTCGATCACGCGCTATTCGAAGTCAGATCATATCGGCTTACGTGGAGCGTGGATGAGGTTTCGCCAAAATATGAAACCCGTCAGTCGACGAGCGACCTTTTGCGGACGCTCGACATTGCGTCACCACGCGAAGTAGGCTCTCAAACGGAGTGAGGACGGAGGGCTCGGGTGGGAAGATCTGCCAAGCAGCGCCGATCCAAAACAATGGGCGATCGAACACTGGAGGAACTTGACGGCGGGTCGTGGGGCGAGCCGACGTTCGAGTCCTATGTCGTTCGTACCTGTCATGCCCTCCGGCGCAAGCCTCTGAAATCCTTGACCGATGAGGAGATGCGGCTGGCTGTCGGACAAGGCATAGGACTGGAATGGCTTGTGCCGCTCATGCTGCAACGCTTGGCTGAAGACCCATTCCGCGCTGGCGACTTCTTCGAGGGTGATCTGCTGGCGAGTCTTGCGCGCGTTCCTTCCAGCTACTGGACGGAGCATCCAGCAGAGAAGACGGTTCTTGCGACCGAGATTATGACCGCAGCCCTCTCAGACAGCCGTTTGCCTGACATGACCAAGGAAACACAACAGGCTATCGCCGATCTTCGCGCGGCATCGGAATGACCGCATACCAACTGATCTCGGTCATCCCGCATTTATGAGTTCACGGCCCAATCCTCTCCCGGGTGCGGGGGGAGGGTGGGAGGGGGCCGGTTGGGCGTGAAGCGCGACGGCGTGTCCGTCAACCGAAACGCCGGCGCGCAGCGCCGCACGCGAACGCCATCCCTCAGCCAAACCGGCCGTGGCAGTGCTTGAACTTCTTGCCGGAGCCGCACGGGCAGGCCTCGTTGCGGCCGACGCGGCCCCAGCTCGACGGATCGTTCGGGTCGCGGCGCACGGCGGCCGGCTCGTCGGGGGCGAGCGTCACGGCGCTCGCGGTGCCGGCGTCGATCATCGCCAGTTCGTCGAAGCCGGTGGACGCATCGATGTGGTGCGCCTCCATCGGCGGCAGTTCGTCCACCGGCGGCGGCGCGGTCATGATCTCGACGCGCATGAGCTGGCCGGTCACCGCCTCGCGCAGGCCCGCCAGCATGGTCTCGAACAGCTGGAACGCCTCGGACTTGTATTCGTTCAGCGGGTCGCGCTGGGCGTAGCCGCGCAGGCCGATGACCTGGCGCAGATGGTCCAGCGTGACCAGATGCTCGCGCCACAGATGGTCCAGGGTCTGCAGCAGGATCGATTTCTCGACATAGCGCATGATTTCCGGGCCATATTGCGCGACCTTGGCGGCCATCACCTCGTCGGCCCGGCGGGTGACGCGCTCGCGCACCTCCTCGTCGGCGATGCCCTCTTCCTTGGCCCAGTCCTGCACTGGCAGGTCGAGTGAGAGCACCTCGCGCAGGCTTTCGGCCAGGCCCGCGCTGTCCCACTGTTCGGGATAGGCGGTGGGCGGGATGAACTTGGCGACCAGATCGTCGACCACGCCGTGGCGCATCTCGGCCACCGTCTCGGCGACGTCCTCGTCGCGCATCAGCTCGATGCGCTGGTCGAACACCACCTTGCGCTGGTCGTTCATCACGTCGTCGTATTTCAACAGGTTCTTGCGGATGTCGTAGTTGCGCGCCTCGACCTTGCTCTGTGCCTTCTCCAGCGCCTTGTTGATCCAAGGATGGACGATGGCCTCGCCCTCCTTCAGGCCGAGCCGCTGCAGCATGCCGTCCAGCCGGTCGGAGCCGAAGATGCGCATCAGGTCGTCTTCCAGCGACAGGAAGAAGCGCGAATGGCCCGGATCGCCCTGGCGGCCGGAACGGCCGCGCAACTGGTTGTCGATGCGCCGGCTCTCATGGCGCTCGGTGCCGAGCACGCAGAGGCCGCCGGCGTCCAGCGCGCGGCGCTTCAGCTTGCCGATCTCCTCGCGGATGGTGCGCTCGGCCGCCTCGCGCTGCTCGCCCTCGGGCAGGTCGGCGAGCTCGTGGGCGATGCGCATGTCGACATTGCCGCCGAGCTGGATGTCGGTGCCGCGGCCGGCCATGTTGGTGGCGATGGTGATGGCGCCCGGCACGCCGGCCTGCGAGACGATGTAGGATTCCTGCTCGTGGTGGCGCGCGTTCAGCACCGCGAACACCTTGTCCTCGGCGTTGCCCTGGTCGCCGTCATAGAGCGGGCGGAAGGCGTCGGGATCGGTGAAGTCCTTCTGGCGGAAGCCGTTCTTCTTCAACAGCTCGGCCAGCAGCTCCGACTTTTCGATGGAGGTGGTGCCGACCAGCACCGGCTGGCCGCGGCTCTTGCAGTCGGCGATCAGCTCGATGATGGCGTTGTATTTCTCGCCCGCGGTCCGGTAGACCTCGTCGTCGTCGTCGATGCGCGAGACGTCGACATTGGTCGGAATCTCGACGACTTCCAGCCGGTAGATGTCGCCGAACTCGGCTGCCTCGGTGTTGGCGGTGCCGGTCATGCCGGCGAGCTTGCCGTACATGCGGAAATAATTCTGGAAGGTGAT
>JBGGNI010000141.1:0-15189 GCA_041287585.1 Xanthobacteraceae bacterium | reverse complement strand
GCTGCGGGAGGCGCTGTCCGCCCTGCGCGCCGCCGCGCATCTGCCGCCGGCCGAGCGGGCCTGCGCCCATGCCGTCCTGCTTCGCCGCTATGCCGCAACGCTTGCCGGCCCGCAGACCGTGCGCGAGCGCGACGCCGCCTGGCTCGCCCGGCTCGACACCCTGTTCGCCACCGACTTCTTCACCCAGGGCGGCGGCCGGCTGTATGGCGCCGCGCTCTATCGGCCGATCGACAGCCAGAACATCGCGGCCCTGGAAGCCGACCTTGGCGGCCTGCTGCGTCGGGGGAGATCGCGGCCATGATGCCGAGCCTTGCTACCCCGCTGGTGCTGCTGGCCTTGCCGCTACCGCTGCTGGCGGCCTATCTGCTGCGCCCGTCCGGCACCCGCTCAGCGGCGCTGCGCGTTCCGGCCTCGATCCTGCCGCCGGCGGACGGCGCCGGGGGCGGCGCGGGGGCCAGGCGGGCGCCGGTGCTGCTCGCCTGGGCGGCGTGGATCGCGCTGGTGGTTGCGCTGTCCGGCCCGCGCATCGTTACCCATGCGGCGGCGCTGCCGATGAGCGGGCGGGAGATCGTGCTGGCGCTTGACGTCTCCGGCAGCATGGAAAGCAAGGATTTCCTGCTCGACGGGGCCAAGGTGCGCCGGCTCGACGCGGTGAAGGCGGTGGCGGCCGAATTCCTGCGCCGCCGCGGCGGCGACCGCATCGGGCTGGTGTTCTTCGCCGAGCAGGCGGAAATGGCCGCGGTGCCGACCTTCGACCTCGCCTCGGTCGAGGGGGTGCTCGCCGAGACCGAGATCGGCCTGCTCGGGCGCTCCACCGCGATCGGCGACGGGCTCGGGCTGGCGCTGAAGCGGCTGAACGACTCGTCGGCGCCCTCGCGCCTCGTGGTGCTGCTGTCGGACGGCGCCAATACCGCGGGCATCGTCGGCGCCGACGCCGCAGCGGCACTCGCCCGCGATCTCGGCATACGGGTGCACACCATCGCGCTCGGCAGCGACGAACTGGCGGCGGACGGCCTTTCCGGCGAGGTCGACGCATCGACGCTGGCCCGCATCGCCGAAACCAGTGGCGGGCGCGCCTTTCGCGTGCGCACCACGGACGATCTGCGCGCGGTCACCGCGGCGATCGACGCCATGGAAGCCGGGCGGATGGCCGGCGCGCCGGTTTCGCTGGCCCGCGACCTCTGGCCGTATCCTGCCGTGCTGGCGTTGGCGCTGTGCCTGGCCGGCGCGACCGCGGGGAGGGCACGGCCGTGAACGGGTCCGACATCACTTTGCTGCGTCCGCTCTGGCTGCTGGCGCCGCCGCTGATCCTGCTGCTCGCCTACCGACTGCGCGCCCATGACGGGCTCGGCGACTGGCGGCGCGCGGTCGATCCGCATCTGCTGGCCGCCTTGGCGCGACAGGGCGCGGTGGTCGCGGCCGCTGGCCGGCGCCGCCTGTCGCCCTGGCTGCTGGCCGCCGCGCTCATCGGCGCCGCACTGGCCGGACCGGCGCTGGAGCGTGCCGATGCGCAGGCCTACCGCAACCTGGACGGCCTCATCCTCGCCCTCGACACTTCGCCTTCGGTGGCCCGCGGCGGCGCGGCGGCGCAAGCCCGGCTCGCCGCGCTCCAGGTGGCGCAGGCGGCGGGGTCGCGGCAAGTGGCGCTGGTCGTCTATGCCGGCGACGCCTATCTCGCCGCCGCATTCACCGCCGATGCCGAGGCACTGCGGCCGCTGGTCGCCGCCGATCCGGCCGGCCTGGTGCCGGATGCCGGCAGCGCCCCGGCGCGCGCGGTGGCGCTGGCGCACACGCTGTTCGAGCGGGCCGGCATGATCGGCGGGGACCTGGTCATGGTCACCGATGGCGGCGGTATCGATGAGGCGGCGCGCACGCAGGCCGGCCGGCTCGCCGGGCAGGACCGCCGCCTGCATGTGCTGTTCGTCCCGATTGAGGCCCCCGGCGGCCCCGCCCCCGACGAGGCGGCGGCGCGCGCGCTGGCGGCGGCCGGCGGCGGCAGCTTCGCCACGGTGGACGATCCTGCACCGGTGGCGCAGGCCATCGCCCGCAGCCCGGCGCAGCGGCTCGGCGCCAGCGCCTTTGCCGCGCTGGCCTGGACCGATTTCGGCCGCGCCGCGCTGGCCTTCGCCGGGCTGCCGCTGCTGCTGGCATTTCGGAGGCGGTCGTGAGGCGGCCGGTCGTACTTGGCGCGCTCGCCATCGCCGCCCTGCTGGCGGCGCTCGCCGGTGGCGACCGTGGCGGCCGTCTGCTGCTGGTGGCCGGCCTGCCGGCGCCGGCGGCCGCACTGCTGAAGGATCCGGCCTGGCGTGGCGTGGCACTGTACCGGGCCGGCCGCTTCACCGACGCCGAGGCGATGCTACGCTCCACCCGCAGCCCGGAGGCCGCCTATAATCTCGGCAATGCGTTCGCCCAGACCGGCCAGTTCGCCGCCGCGGTGAAGGCCTATGACATTGCCCTGAAGCGCAACCCCGGCGATGCCGACGCGCTGGCGAACCGCGCTTTGGTGCTGGAGGCGCTGAAAGCGACCGCCACTGCCGCCAAGGGCAAGGCAGCCGGCGCCGCCAATGCCACCGCGACCAAGGAAAGCGCCGGCGACACGCTGCAGGGCGACGATGCCGGGGTGCAGTCCGCTTCCGGCGACGGCATGGCCGGCCAGCGCGAGGCCGGCAGCGATACGGCGAGCATCGGCTCCAGCCGGGTCGACCGGCGCGGCGACCCGCAGGCCGGCGCTAGCGAGTCCGGGCTGGGTTCCTCCAAGGGGGCCGCTACCGACAGTGCCGGGCGTGCCGGGCGCAGCGGCGGCTCGACCATTGCGGCACGCTCCGACGCGCCGCCGCCGCGCCGGGCGGAGGCGCTGGACGCGGCCGGAACCGGTCAGGCGACGTTGCAATGGCTGGCGACGCTGCCGGACGATCCCGCCCGCTTCCTGCGCCTGCGCATCGCCGCCGAGCACCAGCGCCGCGTCGCGGCCGGCACGGCGCCCCGGCCGGGGACATCGCCCGGAGCATCGCCATGGTGAGGCTAATACTGGTTCTGGCCGGGCTGCTGGCTTGCGGTCCGGCTTCGGCCGACGAGAGCGCCGATGGTGCGCGCCTGTGGGTCGAGATCGCGGCCGGGGAGCGTGCGCCCTATCCGCAGGAAATGGTGCTGCTGCGGGTGCGTGGCCTGTTCACGGTGCCGATCGCGCTGGAAAAACTGGAGCAGCCGGCGTTGCCGGGGTTTCGCTGGCTGCCGATCGGCGGCGACATCTGGTCCGCCACCACGCAGGACGGCCGCCCCGCGCGCGGCTTCGAGCGGACGCTGGCGCTGTTTGCGCAGAACAGCGGCGAGCTGACCATCCCCGCTTTCGTGCACCGCCTCACCATTCTCGACCCGTCCGGTGCACGCCGGGAGATCGCGGTCGCCAGCGAACCGCGCACGCTTGCCGTCGCCCCGGTGCCGCCGCCGAACACCGGCTGGTGGCTGCCGGCCCGCGCGGTCACGCTGACCGAGAGCTGGAGCGTTGCCCCGGAGTTGCTCGCGATCGGCCAATCGACCCGCCGCACCATCACGATCGAGGCGGCCGGGGTCGCCGACGACCAGTTGCCGCCGATGCCGGACCTCGGCGCGCCGAAGCTGCTGGCCTTTCCCGCGCCGGCCGAACGCCGGACGGTGATCGCGGTATCGCTCGACGCCCGCACCGCCGAACAGAAGCGCCAGGCCCTGCGCCGGCCCGGCCGGCTGGAGCTGATTTCCGGCACGGACGGTCCGCGCGCGCGTGTCAGCTACAGCTGGGACATCCGGCCGACGACCGACGAGCCGGTGCAACTGCCGGCCGTCGAGATCGCCTGGTTCGACACCGCTTCAAGCACCCGGCAGATCGCGCGGCTGCCTGAGCGCATCGTCGCCGTCGATCTTGCCGGGCCGGCCCTCGCGGCCATGGAAGCCGAACTCGGCATTCCGCAGGCCAGCCCGCGCACCGGCCCGCTCCTTGCCGATATGGCGCTGGTCCTGCTCGGCGCACTCGGCGGCTTCGCCGCCGCATGGGGCCTCAAGCTGGGGGTGTCCCGGGCCGCCAGAACCGCCGGCATCGGTGAAGGGTAGATCGCTGCGGGGCTGCGGCGATCGTGCCGCGAATGTGAGCGGGGGGCGGACTCCCTTTCGCGTGTCGCAGACGCATATTGGCGATACCTGCCGTAAGGATAAGGATAGGCCATGACCATCGCCTCCAGCGCATTCCTCCGCGTGCCGCGGACACTGGTTCTCACCGCCGCGCTCCTGACCGCCGCACCGGCCTTGGCCCATCACGGCTGGTCCTGGACCGAAGAGGCGCAGATGACCCTGCCGGGCACCATCGCCGCCATCTCGATGGCGCCGCCGCATCCCATGCTGCGGGTGACGGCCGCCGATGGCGTCGTGTGGCAGGTCGATCTCGGCAACCCTAACCAGACAGCCAATTCCGGCTTCACCGGCACCACCGCCAAGCCGGGTGACGCCGTGATCGTGACGGGCAACCGCTCGCTCGACAAAAGCAGGGCGCATATGAAGGCCGTGCGCATCACCATCGCCGGCAGGAATTACGATATGTACCCGGAGCGAATCCGCACCAATTGATCGCTCCGGCGGGCGGGGCGGTGGAATGGATAGAGCCGCTGGGGCAATGGTCGGGGGCGCTGTGGCTCCAGCGCTCCGGCACGGCCTATCTCTTCGTCAACGCCGCCCATATACTTGGAATCGGGCTCATTCTCGGCAGCATTCTTCCGCTTGACGTGCGGCTGATGGGGTTCGCCCGTTCCGTTCCACTCGGCGCGATTGCGCCGTTGCTGACCCGGACGGCCGCGATCGGCGTGGCACTGGCGCTGCTGACCGGCGCCTGGCTGTTTACCGTGCGGCCGACGCACTACGCGGACAACGCTGCATTTGTCTGGAAACTCGGGTTTGTCGGCTTGGCGCTGGCCAATGTCGCGCTCCAGCATGTCGATCCCGGCTACAGGCGCGCGCTCGGCGGTGCACAGCTTTCGCCGACCGTGCGGTTCAAGGCGTTGCTATCCATGCTGTTCTGGCTGACGGCGCTGGTCGCCGGACGGTGGATCGGCTTTCTGTAGCCTGGACCTCGCGACGCTAAATCTTATGGCTCAGGAAAAACCGCACCATGGCGAGCGAGGCGTCCGGTCCCGAAGGGTCGGTGTGCGACCCCGCGGCGTTGCCGCCCGACCAGGCATGGCCGGCACCGTGAACCGTCCAGTCCTCCAGCAGCACGCCTCCGGTCGCGGCGGCGTAGCGGGTGCGGGTAAACGCCCGCCCGCCCGCAGACCGGCCGGTCTCCGTTCGGCTGGTGATCGCGCCGGACCGCGAGGCCTGGAGGTTCAGCAGGAAGCCGCGCGGATGGGAGGGGTGAACGACGCGGTCCTGATCGCCGTGAAACACGATGGTCGGGCGCAGCCGCAGCGTTCGCCGCCCGCCGTCTGCCGCAGGGTCGACGCCGTTTCGCATGGCGGCCAGCGCACCGGCCAGCGTCCTGATGCTGCCGCGGGCGAGGCCGGAATGCACACCCACCGCGGCATAGAGTTCGGGATAGGCCGCGCCGATGATCGCGGCAGCGGTGCCGCCGGCGGAGATGCCGGCGATATAGACGCGCGCAGGGTTCGCCCGGCAGATCGTCGTCACATGCTGCGTCAGGGCGGCGATAAAAGCCGGCTCACCGCTGCGCCGCTGATCGATCGGCCGATGCCAGTTCCAGCACAGCCCGACATTGAAGGCCCGCGACTGTTCCGGGTACAGCACCAGAAAACCGTGCGCGTCCGCCAGCCTGTTCATCGCGGTGCCCGACGCGAAGTCGGCCGCCGACTGCGAACAGCCGTGCAGCATGACGAGCAAGGGCAGGCGGCGGCGGGCCGAACCGATCGGCGTGTAGAGCTTGTAGTGCAGCGTGCGACCGAGATGCGTGAAGGTGTCATCGAGGAGACGGCCCGGCGCCGGGCGGGGTGCGGTGACGGTGCGTTTGGCGCGTGCTGGCTTTTTCGCAGGCCGGCTCTTGGCCGGTGCCGGGGGCTTTGCCGCCGCAGCGAGGATGCGCAACGTGCGGACAGCCGTGCGCTGGTTCTTCCGCGCTGTGCGCGATGCCTTGAGCAGCGTTCGGAACAGGCCCTTCAACGATGGCTTCCCTGAGTTCGGTCGACTGTCAGGAAATGGACCGGCATCGCCTCACTTCAAGGCCCGACTCGGAGGCAAGGGTTGCGCTCCCAGAAGCGCACTTCCGATGCCGGCATCGGGTGCGGACCGAGGGGGCGTGCGCAGGATGAAAGCGGAGCCAGGAGAAGCGGCCCGAAACGGGCAAGCCGATGAAGGCGCTACTGCGCACTTGCTGTGTACATACAAGGAATCCCCCCGCCGCGTTTCCGTGACGAGGGTAATCCTTCATGTGATTGGAAAATCACCTTGCCGTGACTTCCCTACCAGCTTCCCGAGCGCAGAATGCTTCGAAATCCGCAAAGCGTCAACGGTTGCATTCCGCGTCTCGCACACGATTTCGGCGCACGCCACCTTGACCACCACCTTGCTCTCGGCCTGCATGGAGGCAGGCATCGTCATCGTCAGCGTCGATGCCCGCCACCCCAGCAACGGCGTCATGGCGCCCTTCCACTCCCATCACCGGCAGGCCGGCGTCGCCGCGGCCCAGCTCGCGGTCTCCGAGCTGTTCCGCAAGCGCTGCTGGCAGCGCATCGTCGTCGCCAAGATCGAAAACCAGGCCGCCCACCTCGCCGCCCGCGGGCTCCCGGCCGCGGAGGCGCTGGTCGCCATGGCCCGGCTGGTGGGCTCCGGCGATCCCGACAATATCGAGGTGCGCGCGGCGCGCGATTACTGGCGCGCGCTACCACGGGGAAGCTGGTAGGCAAGCCACGGCCGAACCACGCGCCCGGCGTGGCGGCGGCGCAGCCTACCACGGGGAAGCTGGCAGGGAAGCCACGCCCGAGAGTCAGGCGCCCGAGATGGCGTCAGCCTACCACGGCCAACCCGGCAGGGAAGCCACGGCGGTCAGCGTCCGCCACACGTCGCCGACCCGAGCCTACCACCGGTAAGCCGGCAGCGAGGCCGCCGCCGGCTCGTCTCACCCCTCATCGCCTCCCCATATTGCCCGTGCTGGGCTTGCCCGCTCCACTCAGGCCACAATCCGAGGGCATCGTAGCCGCCGCGTCGTCGGGCGGCGGCGCGGATTAAGGGCGGAACAGAATGGTGCAACGCAGGCTTGCAGCGATTATGGCCGGCGATGTCGTCGACTACAGTCGGATGATGGCCGAGGACGAGGCGGGCACTTATCGGGAATTGCGCGCGACGTTCGATGACATCATCACGCCCAAGGTAGCGTCCCATGGCGGCCGGGTGTTCAAGGAGAATGGCGACGGATACCTTGCCGTGTTCGCCAGCATTCACGATGCGCTGGACGCGGCCGTCGAGATTCAGCAGGCGCTGTCGGAGCGCCGTTTCCGCCTGCGCATCGGCCTGAACCTCGGCGACGTCATCGAGGATGCCAACGACATCTATGGCGACGGCGTCAATGTCGCGGCGCGGCTGGAAGCGATGGCGGCGCCGGGTAGCATCTATGTCAGCGAGCCCGTGCAGCTGAGTGTGGAGAAGACGGCGGGGCGTTCGTTTCGGCGGATCGGCCGCCGTGCGGCCAAGAACATGCCGGGCGGGCTCGAAGTGTTCGAGCTTCTGATCGGCCCGGCGGCGGGGCGGCGGCACTTGCCGTGGCGGGCGCATCTCTCCGCCCGGCGGGCGCTGATGGCGGGGGCGGGCGTGCTGGTTGTGCTGGCGGCGTCTGCCGCGGCAACCGGGCATCTCGGCATGGTGCCGCGCTGGATCGCCGGCCTGCCGCTGATGAGTTCGTCCGGCATCGCCAGCCGGCCCTCCGTGGCGGTGATGCCGTTCAACAATCTCAGCGGCGACGTCACCCAGGCCTATTTTTCCGATGGGCTGACGGAGGACCTGATCACCGAGCTTTCGCGCAATCCCGATCTTGCGGTGGTGGCGCGCAGCTCGACCTTTGCGCTGCGCGGCGAAGCGACCGATGTGCGGCGCATCGGGCGCCGGCTCGGCGCGCGTTATGTGGTGGAGGGCGGCGTGCGGCGCGACGGCGATCAGTTGCGCGTCGCGGCGCAGCTTGTCGACGCCGAAACCGGCACGCATTTGTGGGCCCGCAATTATGATCGCCGCATGGAAGACGTCTTCGCCGTGCAGGCCGAGTTGTCGGCGGAAATCGTAGCGTCGCTGGTCTCCTATGTCCGCCGTTCCGAGATCGCCTCCGCCAAGCAGCGCCCGACCGAAGACCTTCGGGCCTATGATCTGGTGCTGCGGGCGCGCGACCTGCATCCCCACGCATCGAGCGATGCGCAAACCTTCCGCGAGGCCCGCGGCCTGCTGCGCCAGGCCATCGCGCTCGATCCCAACTATGCCGAGGCCTACGCCTATCTCGGTCTGAGCCTGATCCAGGACAAGGCCGGCGCTGTGACCGGGGAGGCGACCGACCAGGACCTCGCGGCGGGCATAGAGGCGGCGCGGCAGGCGATCCGGCTTCAGCCCGATCTCGCTCTCGGCTATCGGGTGCTCAGCTTCGGGCTTTCGGTGAGCAGCGACCATGCCGGCGGCCTGCAGGCCGCGGAGAGCGCCGTCGCGCTGAATCCGAACGATCCGGACAGCCTCGCCGTGCTGGCCAAGGCCCAGCTGCGCTTCGGGGCGTATGACGAAGCGCTCAAGAATGCCCGGCGCGCCCGCGCGCTGCACCCGATGGCGCCGAACTATTACGCCTTCGTGGAAGGCCAGGCGCTTTACGCCGCCAATCGCCTGGACGAGGCGGCCGAGGCGATACGGCAATGCCTGATCGGCACCGACCAGCGCGCCAATTGCCTGCGCATCGCGGCCGCGGTCGAGGCGCGCCGCGGCCGGCTCGACGAGGCACGGACGGCCATGGCGCAGCTGGTGGCGATGGAGCCGGAATTCACTTTGGCGAAGGAAGAACAGGCGCAGCGCTACGGCTCGATGCCGGTGATGCGGCAATACATGGCCGACCTCGCCGCCGCGCGCCAGCCGCGTTCGGCGGAGATCGACGCGCCTGCCCGGCGCGACACCACGGCGATGTGAGAGACGGTTTGGAATGTCGAAGTCGGGTACGCAATGGCGGTTTTGCGTGCTTCGAGGCCGGCCTGCGGCCGGCACCTCAGCATGACGAAGGTTTTTGCAAAAGAATAAATTGCGTCATCCTGAGGTGCCCGAGCATCGCTCGGGCCTCGAAGGACGCACACGGCGGGTGCCGGCCGCCACCGACTTCTCAAACAGTCTCTAGCCACCCGTCCTCCGTCACGGGCGGCGCGGTTTCTTTCCGGCTGGCTTGCCGTCCGGATCGCGCGGCTTGTCGGATTTCGCGTGGGCGGGCTTGCCATAGGATTTGCCGGGCGCAGGCTTTTCGCGGAACGGCTTCTCGTAGGGTGGCTTCTCGTAGGGTGGCTTGGCGTACGGCGGCCGTTCGCGCACGGGCTTTTCCCGCGAAGCGTTATCGCGCGAAGGCTTATCGCGCAAAGGCTTGTCACGCGGCGGCTTGCCCCTGCCGGGCCGGTGTTCCGGCGGCCCGCCGGGCAGCGGCTCGATCGTCACATCGGCGCTGCCGAGCTTGCGCACGGCCTTGCTGAAGCGCTCGACCGCGGCGAGGCCCACCTCGAAGGCGGTTTCTTCGTCGAAGATGCGGATGACGCCGATATCTGCGCGCGTCACATTGCCGTGCCGGCAGATCAGCGGCAGCAGCCAGCGCGGGTCGGCATTGTTGCGGCGGCCGATATTGAGGCGGAACCAGGTGCTGCCGCCGGTCCCCGCGGGGCCGCCGAATTCGCGCTGGGCCGGGCGGTCGCGCGCCGGGCGCGGCTCGCCGGGGTCGGAGACCTCCTCCGGGGCCGGCAGGCCGGCGCGATAGAGCCGCACCAGCGCCGCGGCCAGATGCTCGGCCGGGTGCGCCGCCAGCAAAATGTGGGCGGCGGCGGTATCGTCTTCGCTCGGCGCCTCGGTCAGCAGCGGGTCGCCGAGCATGCGCTCATGGTCCAGCGCGCGGATTTCCTCGGCGGTCGGCGGGCCGGACCAGGACGGCGCGATGCCGAGGCCGCGCAGCAGATCCTCCGTGCGGCGCCGGCGGAACGGCGGCACCAGCAGCACGCTGACGCCCTTGCGGCCGGCCCGGCCGGTGCGGCCGCTGCGGTGCTGCAGGCTCTCGGCATCGTTCGGCAGGTCGGCATGGATGACGAGGCCGAGGCTGGGCAGGTCGATGCCGCGCGCCGCCACATCGGTGGCGACGCACACCCGCGCCCGGCCGTCGCGCAGCGCCTGGAGCGCGTGGTTGCGCTCGTTCTGGCTGAGCTCGCCGGACAGCGCGACTGCGGAGAACTGCCGCTCCTGAAGCGTCGCGTGCAGATGGCGCACCGCCTCGCGCGTGTTGCAGAACACGATGGCGCTCGGCGCATCGTAGAAGCGCAGAACATTGACGACGGCGTGCTCGACCTCGGTCGGGGCGATGCGGAAGGTGCGGTACTCGATGTCGGCGTGGCCGCCTTCGGCGCTCGCCACCTCGATGCGCAGCGCATCGCGCTGGTAGCGCTTGGCGAGCGCGGTGATGCCGCGCGGCAGCGTCGCCGAGAACAGCAGGCTGCGGCGCTCCGGCGGCGTGGCGTCGAGAATGAATTCGAGGTCCTCGCGGAAGCCGAGGTCGAGCATCTCGTCGGCCTCGTCGAGCACGCACACCCGCACCGCGGAAATGTCGAGCCGGCCGCGCTCCAGATGGTCGCGCAGCCGGCCCGGCGTGCCGACCACAATGTGCGCGCCCTGGTTCAGCAGCCGCTGCTCCTGCTTCGGGTCCATGCCGCCGACGCAGGAGACGATGCGCGCGCCGGTGGCGGCATAGAGCCAGGCGAATTCGCGCTGCACCTGCAAGGCGAGTTCGCGGGTGGGGGCGACCACCAGTGCCTGCGGCTTGTTCGCCGGTGCGAAGCGCTCGTCCGTGCCCAGCAGCGTCTCGGCCATGGCGAGGCCATAGGCGACGGTCTTGCCGGAGCCGGTCTGCGCCGACACCAGCAGGTCGCGCCCCGACGAGCCGGGGGCGAGCACGGCGAGCTGCACCGGCGTCGGGTTGGTGTAGTCTCGCTCGGTGAGCGCGCGGGCGAGCGCCGGGTTGCTGGTCATGAAGGACACGATGGAATCGCCTATCTCGCAATGTCGTCAGGCGCCGAGCGGAAGCCATCGGAATGGGGCATGGATGTCTTCTTTAATCGAGCCGGCGCCGGGATGCCACGGCTGCACGGGAATGATCGCGCCGCGCGGCGTGCGGCAGGCGCGGGCCGCTGGCGGCGGACCGAAATTCCATGGTGGCGGCCGCAGCCGGTTGTGTCGCACCGACAGTGCTCTAAAATCGTCTGACAAGTTGTCGATTCATGCGATAGGCGATTCTTGCGGCAGGCACGTCGCCTGCGGTTGGCTGAAGGGCTCCATTGATGGCGGACGACCGTCCTACATTGTTCACCGGCGCGGGCGGCATTCTCGGCAAATGGCTGCGGCCGCGGCTGATCGATACATTCGGTGCGCTGCGCTCCAGCGATATCGTCGACATGGGGCCGGCTTTGCCGGGCGAGGAGATCGTGATCGCCGATCTGGCCGACGCCGCGGCGGTGGACAAGCTGGTCGAAGGCGCCGGGCGGATCATCCATTTCGGCGGAATCTCGTTCGAGACCAGCTTCGATCGCATCCTGTCCGCGAATATTCTCGGCACGTACAATATCTATGAAGCCGCCCGCCGGTTCGGTGCCGGGCCCATCGTCTTCGCCAGTTCCAACCACGCCATCGGCTTCTACACCCGCGACGACCGGCTCGACGCCAACTCGCCGACCCGGCCGGATTCGCTGTACGGCGTGTCCAAGGCGTTCGGCGAGGATCTGGCGCGGTATTATTTCGACAAATACGGCGTGGAGAGCGCCTGCGTGCGCATCGGCACGGCGCGACCGGACCCGATCGATCCGCGGCATCTGTCGACCTGGCACAGCTATGAGGATCTGCTGCGGCTGATCGAGGCGTGCTTCGCCTCGGACAAGCTCGGCTGCACCATTCTTTACGGCGTGTCGAACAATGACCGCTCCTGGTGGAGCAATGCGCTGGCGACCAATGTGGACTATCGCCCGCAGGACAATGCCGAAAGCTTCAAGGGCGCGCTGATCCCGAACGGCGACACGCGCGACATGGACGACCCGGCGGTGAAGTTCCAGGGCGGGCCGTTCGTCCCGCCGGGTTATGTGCCGCCCAAGGCCTGAAGGGACGCCGCCGCGCTGCGAATGCGCGCCGCCAGCAGGGCGAGGCTGTCGTCATCCAGCCGGCGGACGTCGATCTGCAGCAGGCCGCGGTCGGCCAGCAGATCGCGCACGATGATGCGCGGCGCACCCAGCGCGATGGTGCGGGCCAAGGCGGCGGCATCCCCGCCGGCCTCAGCTTGCGCCACCTTAAGGACGACGCGGCTGAAAGGATTGCCGGTCTCGTCCGCCACGATGGAGGGGGCGATGCCGGGCATATGCTGCAACAGCCCGGCCAGCTTTTCCGCGCGCGCCAGCACCGCCGCCTGCTCGGCGGCCTCATCGCGGCGGCTCCAGCGCTCCAGCGCGGCGATGGCGCCGACGACGGCCTCCTTGCCCGCCTTCATCGGCCGGCCGACGCCGTAGCGCTGGGCGGCGCAGGCCGCGACGAGATCGGCCCGCCCGGCGATGATGCCGGCGGTGGGGCCGCCCAAGGCCTTCTGCGCGCTGAACAGCACCAGATCGGCACCGGCGGCGATCAGGTCGGGCCAGCCATATTCGGCGGCGGCGTCGACGATCACCGGCACGCCGGCGGCATGCGCCTCGCGGATGAAATCCTTGAGCGGGATCATGCCGCTCTGCGCGGTGTGGTGGGACACTACATAGAGCGCCGCTGCCGTGCGCGGACCGAGGGCGGCGCGCAACTGGTAAGGCGCCGCATCGAAGGCCGCGCCGATCTCCACGGGCAGGGCGCCGCTCAGCCTGATGTCGGAGGTGATGAGCGCGCCATAATCGACGACATGGCCCTTGAGCAGAACGATTTCGTTGCGCAGCCCCTGCGTGTCCGGCAGCCGCTCGGCGCGGCCGGGATCGTCGCCGGTCATCGCGGCCGCAGCGGCGATGACGATGCTGGCGGAACTGCAATTGGTGACATAGCCGGCCTGCGCGCCGGTAACCCCGGCGATGACGCGGCTGGCGAGCGCCTGCACTTCCGCCATGTCGACCGATACCGCCAGAATGGCGGCGACCGCCTCGATGATGTCGGCATGCACCGGGCTGGCGCCGAACACGGTTTCCGTGCCGGAGGCGTTCAGCAGAGGCGACAGGCCGTAGCGCGCCAGCAGGTCCGCCCCGAACACAGAGTTTTCTCCGTCGCCTTCGCCGTGCGTCTTGCTTGAAGCTGTCTGATAAGTTTACAATTGTCCAGTCCCAAGCCAGTTGAGGAGCGCGGATGACGGCGATCGATCTGACCGGGATCGAGGCCAGTGTGGTGGACGGCCGCACCAAGGGCCTGCCGCCCGGCACCGCGCCGATGCCGCTTTCCGCCATTGGCGGGCAGGGCTGGAGCGTGCTGGCGGGGGACCTGCCCCTGCCGCTCGCCGTGCTGAAGCGCTCCGCGCTGGAGGCCAACAGCGCCTATATGCGCGGCTTCCTCGCCATGACCGGCGCCCGCATCGCGCCGCACGGCAAGACCACCATGGCGCCGCAACTGTTTGCCCGGCAGATAGTGGACGGCGCCTTCGCCATCACTTTGGCCAGCGTGCAGCAGATAAGGGTGGCGCGCCATTACGGCTTTAGCCGCATTCTGCTCGCCAACCAGATCACCGGCGCCTCCGCGGCCCGCTACATGGCCGAGGACGTGGCGCGCGATCCTGACTTTCAGTTCTGGTCGTTCGTCGATTCGGTGGCAGGGGTCGAAGGCCTGGCCGCAGCCGTGCAGGCGGCCGGCGGGGTGCGGCCGCTGCGCGTGATCCTGGAGGGCGGGTTTGCCGGCGGGCGCACCGGGTGCCGAACCCTGGACGACGCCATGGCGGTGGCCGAGGCCATCCGCAACGCGGCGCCGTACATCGAACTCGCCGGAGTCGGCGGCTATGAAGGCCTGCTGGCGGGCAAGGATCCGGCGGCGACGCAGCAGCGGGTGGACGGGTTTCTCGATTTCCTGGTCGAGATCGCACTGGCCTGCGAGCAGCGCGCCGCCTTCGCGCCCGGCCCGATTTTGCTCACCGCCGGCGGATCGAGCTTCTACGATCTGGTGGCCGCCCGCTTCAAGGCGGCGGGGCTGGCACGGGACTTCACGGTGGTGATCCGTAGCGGCTGCTACCTCACCCATGATTCCGGCACCTATGAGGATCGCTTCCTCGATCTGCGTGCGCGCCTGCCGCAGATCGACGCCTTGGCGGCCCGCCCGGCCCATGCGCTGGAAGTGTGGGCCTATGTGCAGTCGCGCCCGGAGGCGGAGAAGGCCATTCTCGCCATGGGCAAGCGCGACGTTTCCTATGATTCCCGGCTGCCGGAGCCGCTCTATTGGCACCGGCCGGGCCGCGCCGGCGGGCCGCTGCCGATCCCGGAGCGCCACGCCGTCGCCGGGCTGAACGACCAGCACTGCCATCTGGTGCTGCCGGCCGACAGTCCGTTGCGGGTCGGGGACATGGTGGCGTTCGGCATCTCGCATCCCTGCACCACCTTCGACAAATGGCAGGTCATCCCGCTGGTCGACGACGACTATCGCGTCGTCGGCGCCATCCGCACCTACTTCTGAGCCGACAGGATTTCAGGCCATGACGTTCGACGAGAAGCTGGCTGCGCTCGGTGCTGAGGTCCCCAACGCCACCGTGCCCGGCGCCAATTATGTGCCGGCGGTGGTGGTCGGCAACATCGTCTTCCTGGCCGGGCAGGTGCCGCGCCGCGACGAGCAATTGATGTGCGTCGGCCGGCTGGGCGAAAATCTCACGGTGGAACAGGGTTACGCCGCCGCGCGGCTGTGTGCGCTCAATCTGGTGGTGCAGTTGCAGGTCGCCTGCGGCGGCTCGCTGAAGCGGGTCAAGCGCATCGCCAAGCTCACCGGCTTCGTCAATGCGACGCCGGACTTCACCGACATGCCGAAGGTGATCAACGGCGC
>JBGGNI010000140.1:0-8859 GCA_041287585.1 Xanthobacteraceae bacterium | reverse complement strand
CGCGCAGGCGGCCGATGCCGAACCGGAGATCGATCTGGTGACGGCGGTCGACGTGGCGATCCGCGATCTGCGCGACATCGCCGCCCGCCTCGGCGTCGACGAGGCGCTGCGCCGTCAGGCCGACGAGTGCCGCCACATGCTCGCCCGCGCCCTGGAAAGCGCGCAGGCCATGGGCTGACGCGCGCTCAGGACCAGCTGAGCAGGAAAGCCCCCACCGCGACGACAAGGATGACCGCCGCCGCGATCCAGTGCTTGGCGGTAAAGTCGTGCATGGTCATGAAGGTCTCCCCCAAAGCGCATCGGCCCCCGGTGTCGCGGCCAAGGCGGCCGGCGTCAAGCGCTCACAGCAGCACGACCCGGTCGGGAAGCTCATTGACGTCATCAATGGGTCGCGGCGGAACGTGGGCGGCCAGCAACCGCCCGGCCCGCGCCACCCCCTCCGCCAGCCCGTCCGCCAGGCGCCCTTCGGCGGCCTGTTTCAGCACCGCGTCGCAGACTTCCTGCCAGGCGCCCGGTGCCACCAGTGCGTCGATGCCTTCATCCGCAATGACTTCGACGCGGCGCTCGGCGACCGCGACATAGATCAGCACGCCGGTGCGCGCGCGCGTCTGGTGCATGCCGTGGGCCAGGAACTGGTCGAGCGCCGCGCTGCGCATCGCAGCATCGCGCACCGCGGCCGGCGTTACGGCGGCGGCCAGCGGCGGCAGCAGCAGCAGACCGGTCACGCCGACGAACAGCACCGCCTGCACGGCGAGCAGTGCCGGCAGCGGCGGCGGCCAGAACAGCGCCGGCAGCCACGGCAGCACCAGCGCCGCCAGTGCGCCCCACAGCAGCGCGAACACCGGGTGGCGGGCGGCGGGCGCCGTGCTCACCACCACGCGGATCTCGCCCGCGGTGAGGCGCTCGGCGGCGGCGACAGCCTCCGCCACCCGCTCGAAATCCTGCTCGGCAAAAGCGCTCATCTTACCAGCTCCCCGATGCGCCGCCGCCGCCCGACGAGCCGCCTCCGCCGGAGAAGCCGCCGGAGGAACTGCGGGAGGACGAGGACCAGGAACTGCGGGGGTTGCCCCGCGAAATCCCGGCCGGCCAGATGATCATGCGCCCGTCCGGCGTGCGCACCAGGCGCTTGCCCGGCGGACGCAGGAAAATACGGACGAACACCACGATCCAGAACACCGCCATGACCACCAGAAAGAACACCACCAGCCACTGGTCGCGCATCAGGCCCAGTATCGGCCCCTCGACGGCGCCGGCGGCGCTGGCGCGGCGGGCGGCCTCCTCGGGATCGAGATTGAGGATTTCCAGTATGGCGTCGGCACCCTTGGCGGCACCGCCGGGGAAATCCCCCGCGCGGAAGGCCGGCACCAGCACGGTGGAGATGATGGTGGCGGCCACCGCATCGGTGAGCACGCCTTCCAGGCCGTAGCCGACCTCGATGCGCACCTTGCGGTCGTTCGGCGCCACCAGCAGCAGCACGCCATTATTGATCTTGGCCTGGCCGAGCTGCCAGTGCCGGAACAACTGGTTGGCATAATCCTCCACCGAGGTGCCCTGCAGCGAGGGCACGGTGGCGACCACCAACTGGTCGCCATTCTTGGCCTCGTGCGCCGCCAGCTTGCTGTCCAGCGACGCCGTGGTCGCGGCATCGAGAATGCCGGCAGCATCCACCACCCGGCCGCTGAGCGGGGGAAAGCTGAGTTCGGCCGCGGCCGGCAGGAGCAGGGCCAAGAGCAGGGTCAAGGCGGCCAGCAGCGCGGCGGGCATGGTACCGAAGCGTTTCACGGTGCGGGCTCCGCGTCAGTTGAACTTCACTTGCGGCGGCTTCATCTGGTCGTCCGCTATGGTGAAATTCTGCATCGGCTGGTAGCCGCGATGCAGCGTCGCCGCCCAGAGCGAGCCGGGGAAGGTCTTCAATTCGGTATTATAGACCCGCACCGCCTCGATATAATCGCGCCGCGCCACCGCGATGCGGTTCTCGGTGCCCTCGATCTGTGATTGCAAAGCGAGGAAGCTCTGGTTCGATTTCAGGTCGGGATAGGCTTCCGACACCGCGATCAGCCGCCCGAGCGCGCCGGAAAGCTGGGATTGCGCCTGCTGGAACTGCTGGAAGGCGGCGGGGTCGGTGATGGTGGAGGCATCGACCTTGACCGAGGTCGCCTTGGCGCGCGCCTCGATGACCGAAGTCAAGACGTCCTTTTCCTGCGCGGCATAACCCTTCACCGTTTCCACCAGATTGGGGATCAGCTCGGAACGGCGCTGATACTGGTTCAGCACGTCGCTCCAGGCCGCCTTGGCGCGCTCCTCGGCGGTGGGAATGGCGTTGACGCCGCAGCCGGCCAACGCCAGCCCCATAAACAGCGCCAGCAGCGCCGCGACCATCCGGGTCGCGGACCCTGTGCCCGCGGGAATCGAAACGGCCTGCCGCATACTCGCATCTCCTGCCTGATGCGCCCTCATAGCATGGCGCCGGAGCCGCAAAGTTACACTGCGGCAAGCGCCATGGTGTGGACGAAACACAGCTTGTTGCCTTCCGGGTCGCGGCAATAGGCGCCGTAATAATCGGCACCGTAGCTCGGCCGCAGGCCGGGTGCGCCCTCGTCGCTGCCGCCATGGGCGATCGCGGCGCGCCACGCCGCGTCCACCGCCGCGGGCGAGGGCGCACGGAAGCTCACCTGCGTGCCGTTGCCCCAGGTCGCGGGAAGGCCGTTGAACGGCAATTGCACGTAGAATTGCGGCCATTCCCGCCCCGGCAGGGCGAACAGCACGCCGGCTGGCCCGCCATCATCCTCGGCCGGGCGGCGCTCCAGGCCGAGCGGGGCCAGCGCCGCCTCGTAAAAACCGCCCAGCCGATCGAGATCGCGGGCACCGAGAATGATGTGGCTGAACATGGCGTGGAACCTGATTGGGACATGCGGGAAACAGGCTTGCGCATGCCATGCGCCGGGCGCAAGGGGTGCGCGCCACGCCCGCGGTTGCGCCGCCCTGCGGCATGGGATAATTACACGCGCCTCCAGTTTTTCAGCATGTTTCACTTAATTGGATTGTAAATGAGCAATCTCAACCGCGAGCAGGTCCTCAGCGTCCATCACTGGACCGACACCCTGTTCACCTTCACCACCACCCGTGATCCGTCCTTCCGTTTCAAGAACGGCCAGTTCGCCATGATCGGCCTTGAGGTGGAGGGCCGCCCGCTGCTGCGCGCCTATAGCCTCGCCAGCGCGAACTATGACGAGACCCTCGAATTCTTCTCCATCAAGGTGCCGAACGGCCCGCTGACCTCGAAGCTCCAGCATCTCAAGGTCGGCGACACCGTGCTGGTCGGGCGCAAGCCCACCGGCACGCTGCTCCTGGACAATCTGGTTCCCGGCCGCCGGCTCTATCTGCTGGCCACCGGCACCGGGCTGGCGCCCTATATGAGCTTGATCAAGGACCCGGAGACCTACGAGCTGTTCGAGCAGGTGGTGCTGGTGCACGGCGTGCGCACCGTGGGCGAACTGGCCTATGAGGACTTCATCACCCGCGAACTGCCGGAGAACGACTTTCTCGGCGAACTGGTGCGCGAGCGGCTGATCTATTACCCCACCGTGACGCGCGAACCCTTCCGCAACCAGGGCCGCATCACCGATCTCATCACCTCCGGCAAGCTGTTCGCCGATCTCGGCCTGCCGCCGCTGTCCAAGGACGACGACCGCATCATGATCTGCGGCAGCCCGCATCTGCTCGACGACATGCGGGTGATCCTCAAGGACCTCGGCTATGAGGAAGGCAACACCACGGAGCCCGGCGATTTCGTCATCGAGAAGGCGTTCGTCGAGAAGTAGCGCACCTGATTCCTGTTTCGTTCGCCGGGAACGAATCGAGACAGGACTCGGCGCGGCCGCGCTGTAAAGGGGCCGCGTTGAAAATTGCGAGTCGCTGTCGTGGCTTGAGTACCCGGTCCGCGGTGCCTACCTAGTCGGTACGCTCATCCCACCGGACCGACGCATGCTCAACGCCGCCTTCAAGGCCTTCGCCCAGACCTTCGCGCCGGAATTCCGCACGGTGCTGCTGCGCTCCATCGGCCTCGCCGTCGGGCTGATCGTGGTGCTGGGCATCATCGCGCACACCGCGCTCACCCATTTCGTCACGCTGTCCTCGGGCTGGGTGGAGACGGCGCTGGACACGGTCGCCGCGCTCGGCATCCTGGTCGGCGGGCTGTTTCTGGTGCCGCCGGTCACCTCGCTGATCGCCGGGCTGTTTCTGGACGATGTCGCCGAGACGGTGGAGAGCCGGGACTTTCCCGGCGAGCCGGTGGGGCGCGCGGTGCCGATCGGCCGCTCGCTGGTGCTGACGCTGAAATTCTTCGGCGTCATGGTGGCAGTCAATCTGGTGGCGCTGCTCCTGCTGCTGGTGCCGGGCGTCAATCTGGTGGTGTTCTACATCGCCAACGGCTATCTGCTCGGCCGCGAATATTTCCAGCTCGCGGCCATGCGCTACCGCAGCGAAGCGGAGGCGCGCGCGCTGCGGCGCCGGCATGCGGTGGCGATCTTCTTCGCCGGGCTGATCATCGCCGTGGTGGTCTCGATACCGCTGCTCAATCTGGTGACGCCGGTGTTCGCCACCATCTTCATGGTGCGCCTGCACAAGCGCATCGTCGCGCGCACCGCCACCTAGACCAGCGTCTTGTCCGGCCAGCGGCACAGATCGGCGATCAGGCAGCGCGGGCATTCCGGCGCGCGGGCCTTGCAGACATAGCGTCCGTGCAGGATCAGCCAATGATGGGCGTGCCGCTTGAAGCGGTCCGGGATGGTGCGCAGCAGCCCATCCTCAACCTCAGTGGGGGTGCGGCCGGGCGCCAGGCCGGTGCGGTTCGCCACCCGGAACAGATGGGTGTCGACCGCAATGGTCGGCGCGCCGAACGCCATGTTGAGCACCACATTGGCGGTCTTGCGGCCGACGCCCGGCAACGCCTCCAGCGCCTCCCGGTCGTTGGGCACCGCGCCGCCGTGGCCCGCCAGCAGCAGCCGGGACAGTTCGACCACGTTCTTCGCCTTGCCGCGATAGAGGCCGAGCGTGCGGATGTGCGCCGCCACCCCCTCCTCGCCGAGCGCGACCATGGCCTGCGGCGTCGGGGCGGCAGCGAACAGGCCGCGGGTCGCCTTGTTGACACCCGCATCGGTCGCCTGGGCGGAGAGCACCACCGCCACCAGCAAGGTGAAGGGGTCGGCGTGCTCCAGTTCGCCCTTGGGCTCCGGCTCGGCACGCTCGAAACGGGTGAAGGCCTCGATCACTTCTTCGGCCGACCACGGCCGCGCCGTGCGCCCGGCCTGCGCCGCCGCGGCATTGGCGAGCGCGCGCGGCCGCGGTGATGCCGCACGCGAGAGCGCCGTTTCCGTCGTCTTTCTGGCCATAGCTGTCCTATACTGAGCCGCGATGACCGACGCCAGCGACCGCTTCGACGAGAGTTCCGAGCCGACGCTCTATGCGGCGACGCTCGCGCCCCATCGCTCGCTTCAGCGGCGGGGCTTCCTCATCGTCATGGCGCTGGTCTCCGCGGTCAGCCTCGTGTGCGGCACGGCGTTTCTGCTGATGGGCGCCTGGCCGGTGTTCGGCGTGTTCGGGCTGGACGTGCTGCTGCTGTGGATCGCGTTCCGGCTGAATTTCCGCGACGCGCAGGCGCGGGAGGAGATCACGCTCACGCCCAGCCTGCTCACCGTGCGCAAGGTCGCCCCCAGTGGGGCGGCGCGGCAGACGCAGATGAACCCGCAATGGACCCGGCTGCACGCCGACCGGCACGAGGAATTCGGCATCCTGCGGGTGACGCTGCTGGCCCGCGGCGGAGCGACCGAGGTCGGCGGCTTTCTGTATCCGCAGGCCAAGGAGGAGCTGGTCTCCGGCCTGTCCGGTGCGCTGGCGCAGGCCAAGCGGGGCGTGGTGCGCAGCCATATCTGAACGGCGTCGGAATCGGGTGGCCGGCAACGGTCGACCATGGTGAAGTCCGGCAAGATGCAGGAGGTGATACCGTGCTCGCGCCGAATTTCGACCAGGCCTATCCGCTCGACATCGCCGCCGCCGACTATGAGGTGGTGCGCCGGGCCGTGGCGTTCGTGAACCGTCATTTCCGCGACCAGCCGGAGGTGACGGCCATCGCCCACGCCGCAGGCGTCAGCCCGCGCGCCCTGACCGACCTGTTCCGCCGCTGGTGCGGGCTCAGCCCCAAGGCGTTCCTGCAGGCGGTGACGCTCGATGCGGCGCGGCGAGTGCTGGCGGAATCCGACAATGTGCTCGACGCCGCCTATGAGCTGGGACTGTCCGGCCCCGGCCGGCTGCACGATCTGTTCGTGGTGCACGAATCGATGTCGCCCGGCGAATGGAAGACCGGCGGTGCCGGGCTGGTGATCCGCTGGGGCTTCCATCCCTCGCCGTTCGGCATGGCGCTGGCCATGACCACGCCGCGCGGCCTGTGCGGCCTCGCCTTCGCCGACGAGGGCGAGGAGGAGGCGGCGCTCGCCGACATGCGCCGCCGCTGGCCCAATGCCTCCTATGTCGAGGACCCGGTCGCGACCGCGCCCTATGCCGCGCGCATCTTCGACCGCGGCAGCTGGCGGCAGGAGGAGCCGCTGCGCATCGTCTTCATCGGCACCGATTTCGAAGTGCGGGTGTGGGAGACGCTGATGCGGATCCCGATGGGCAAGGCCACCACCTATTCCGACATTGCCGGCCGCGTGTGCAACCCGAAGGCGGCGCGCGCGGTCGGGGCGGCGGTGGGCAAGAACCCGATGAGCTTCGTGGTGCCGTGCCACCGCGTGCTCGGCAAGAACGGCGATCTCACCGGCTATCACTGGGGCCTCACCCGCAAGCGCGCCATTCTCGGCTGGGAAGCCGGGCAGGTGGCGGGCGGCTGAGGGAAATCGTCATCCCGGCCGAGCGTAGCGAGAGCCGGGATCGCTATCCGAGCGAACCTCCCGAACGATCCCGGCTCGGCCTTCGGCCGTCCGGGATGATGAGGGTGGATAGCTCAGCCGGCGAGATCGACCACGCTGGCAACCGTCGAATCCGCGTTGAGCCGGTAGATCACCGGCACGCCGGTGGCGAGTTCGCGCTTCATGATGCCGGCGGGTGAAAGCTTTTCCAGCACCATGATGAGAGCGCGCAGGCTGTTGCCGTGCGCCGCCACCAGCACCCGCTCGCCGCGCAGCACGCGGGGCAGGATGTCGGTGACGTAGTAAGGCAGCGCGCGGGCCACGGTGTCCTTCAGGCTTTCGCCGCCGGGCGGCGGCACGTCATAGGAGCGGCGCCAGATGAGCACCTGCTCCTCGCCCCATTTGATGCGGGCGTCGTCCTTGTTGAGGCCCGACAGGTCGCCATAGTCGCGCTCGTTCAGCGCCTGGTCGCGGACGATCGGCAGGCCGGTGGCGCCCATCTCCGCCAGCGCCAGATCGAGCGTCTTCTGCGCACGCGACAGCACCGAGGTGAAGGCGACGTCGAAACTGTAGCCCTCCGCCTTCAGCCGCCGGCCCGCAGTGCGCGCCTCCTCGACGCCGAGCGGCGTCAGGTCCGGGTCGCGCCAGCCGGTGAACAGGTTCTTCAGGTTCCATTCGCTTTGGCCGTGGCGGACAAGGACGAGAAGGCGGTCGGTCATCGCGGTCTGTCTCCGGTTCAAGTGTCAGCAAAGCTTCAGATATCGGAAAGCCCGAGCACGTCGGCCATGGAATACAGGCCCGGCTCGCGGCCGAACGCCCAGCGGGCCGCGGTAAGCGCGCCATTGGCGAAGATGGCGCGGTCCTCGGCCTTGTGGCTCAGCTCGATCCGCTCGGACGGGCCGGCGAACACGACGCTATGTTCGCCCACCACCGTGCCGCCGCGCAGCGTCGCAAAGCCGATGTCGCCGGCCCGGCGCGCGCCGGTGTGGCCATGGCGGGTGAAGACGCCGGCATCGTCGAGCTCCACGCCGCGCCCATCCGCCGCCGCCTTGCCGAGCAGCAGCGCGGTGCCGGAAGGCGCATCGATCTTGGCGCGGTGGTGCATTTCGACGATCTCGATGTCGAAGCCGGCATCGAGCGTGCGCGCCACCCGCTTCACCAGCGCGGCCAGCAGATTGACCCCGAGGCTCATATTGCCGGACTTCACCAGCGGCGCATGGCGGGCGGCCGCCTTGAGTTTGGCCTCGTCGGCCGCGGAAAAGCCGGTGGTGCCGATGACATGGACGATGCGCGCCTGGGCGGCGAGTTCGGCATAGCCGAGGCTGGCCGCCGGCACGGTGAAGTCGACCACCCCGTGCGCGCCGGCGAACAGCTCCAGCGGGTCCTCTTCGATGGTGACGCCCAGCGGCGGCAGGCCGGCCAGCGTTCCGGCGTCTTGGCCGAGATAGGGGCTTCCGGGCGGCTCCACCGCCCCGGCCAGCACCAGATCGGGCGCCTCCACCACCGCGCGGACCAGAGTCCGCCCCATGCGCCCGCCGGCGCCGACAACAACGAGCCGCATCTGCGACATGATGGCTTTCACTCCCGATCCCAGCGGGTATAGCTGCCATACTCCGGCGCGAAAAGTGGTACGATTCCGCCGATCCGCCCGGCGACTTGACGGGCGCGCCGCCGGCCTGTACAGGTCGCGCAACTTTACGAAGGAGCGGCGCCATGGCGCGCAATAAAATTACCCTTATTGTAGGACGGCGCGTCGCCGCGAAAGGTGCCTGACGGCACTTTCCGCAGACAGCGACGCGCATACCGGGCCCCTGACGGGGCCTTTTGATTTTCCGAACCCCATTCCGCCACGACCCAAGTCCGCAATGACCGAAGCGTCACTTTCGAGGAACACGACCATGATGCGCGAGATGACCGGCGCCGAAATGGTGATGCAGGCCCTGATCGATCAGGGCGT
>JBGGNI010000139.1:0-7284 GCA_041287585.1 Xanthobacteraceae bacterium | reverse complement strand
GCCGGAGGCCTTCATGGTCTGGGCCGAGATCAGGCAATCGACCAGGAAATCCTTGGTCGCGGCCTCCAGCCGGCCCGCAATTGTCACGGTCTCGCCGAACGCGGTCATCAACACACCGTGTTCGGCATCGCCGATCTCCGCGACGATGGCGGGGCCGGTGTGGATGCCGATGCCGATGCGCAGCGGAATCGGCAGCGCGGCGCCGAACTCGGCATTCATCGCGTCCACCGCCTTCAACATGCCGCGGGCCGCCAGCACCGCCTTGCGCGCGCCGTTGTCGGTGGGCGATTGCAGGCCGAAGATCGCCATCAGGCCATCAGCGACGAAATTGTCGACGCGCCCGCCATGTGCGGTCGCCGCCTGCGTCATTTCGCGGATGAAGCGGTTCAGCAGCAGCACCAGATCGTGCGGCAATTGCTTTCGGATCAGGGTGTTGAAGGCCCGGATGTCGACGAACAGCACGCTGACGTCGCGCTCCACGCCATGGCGGTAGAGATCGTCGGTGGCCTGCATCCGCCCGCCGGAGGCGAGCGCCGGCAGCAGGATCTGCACGGAAACGTCGGCGGTCGGACGCAACTGGCACGCCAGTCGCACATGCGGCGGCGCCGAGATGCGCTGGAGCATGGAGCGCTCGGCATGGCCGATCGGCGGCAGGCTGGCGAGATCGGACTTGATCGCCACCCGGCAGGTCGAGCAGCGCCCGCGGCCGCCGCACATTGCCGGATGCGGCACGCCGTTGGCCCGGCTGGTTTCCAGAATGGTCCGCCCGTGGCCGCCCTTGACCGTGCCGTGGCCGACATACTGAACCATGACCGTGCCGGCCCGGTAGCGCAGCGCGGCGCGCACCACGATGGCGAGCAGGGATGCCGTCATTAGCGCGGTAATGGTCAGCAGCGCGGTCTGCGAGATCTCCATCAGCTTGCCGGCGACCGCCGGGTCCAGCGGCGCTGCCGGGTTGGGCATGCGCATCGAATCGCGCGCGGCGGTCACGAAACCGGCCAGCCCGGCCACCGGCACCAGGGCGGCGAACACGATCCAGACATCGCGCCAGCGTGCATAGAAGCGGGCGCTGCGCAGCGTCTGCGACACCCCGATGCAGCCATGGGTCCACACGCACAGCACCAGCACCACCTGCCACAGCGCCGAATTGCTCCAGATGCGCGGCAAAACGTCGGAATAGGCCTCGCTGCCGCCGAACAGCGCGCGTATCCGCGTGCCCACCACATGGTCGATCAGGAGGAACGGAATGAGCAGGCCGAGCGCCAGCTGCACCGCCTCGTCGACGGGCAGCCAGGTGAAGGAGCGCCGTATCACCCGCCGCAGCGCCAGCACGGCATGGATGACGAAGGCGCCATAGAGCAGCATGGTCCCCGGCGCCGACTGCCAGGCCGCCATCCGCACGCTCTGCACCGCCTCCATCACCCCGATATTGACGATGCCGAGCGCATGGTTGAGCAGATGGCTGGCGACGAACGCGAACAGCACGAGGCCGGACCACAGCCGAAGCTCGCGCTCCATCGGCCAGCGCCAGCGCGGACCCTTGGCCGCCGTTCCGGTGGCGAATTCATCGTTGGTGTCGCTCATGCTCTAATTCGCCCGGCGCGCGGCGCAGCAGTGCCCGCATGTGGAGATGACCCTGCGGCGCGAGTGTCCAGGCGGCATGTCCATGGCAAACCTAGAGCATGTGCCGGCAAACCGCGAAGCGGAATTCGGCCCGCGCGCCCTCGCCCGATGCCTGTCACGACCGGCATCCTAGGAGGCCAGCGCGACTTCGGGCACCGGGTCGGCGACCATGTTGGGCCCGTCGAAGCGGATGATGCGGTCGAAGCCTTCGGCCTCCGCCTCTTCGATCACGGTCACGATCAGGGTGCGCTGGGCGAGTTCCTCGCGCAGGCGGCCGATCAGCGCCTTGGTTTCGGAAGCCGGCAGGCCGGAGAAGGCGCTCTCGAAGATTGCGATGTCGGGATAGGCCACCAGCGAGCGCGCCACCGCAACCTGTGTGCGCAGCGTCGGCTGCAGCAGGCGCCCACTCTTGCCGACCTCGAAATCCAGCCCGATGGCGTTGATGATGCGATCGAGATCGAGCTCGCGCAACACCTCGCGAGCCACCGCATAGACCCGTGGCTGGGCGTTCGCGAGGCCGTAGCCGATGCGGCCGAACAGGATGTTGTCGCGGATCGGAGCGGCCGCCATGTAGCTGTCGGGCTCGTAGAACTCGACATCCCCGGCATAGTGGATCGGCAGGTGCATGCGGAAGCTGCGCCGCGCCCGCAGCACGCGCTCGGTGAAGGCCGCATCGACGCGACCGAGACGATGGCGCGGTTCGATGTAGGCAAGGCCGGCGGCTAGGAGCTTGGTGCGCGCGGAATGCGACAGGCCGGCGGCGCTGCCGCGCGCCTTCACCGAATCGACGATCTCCTTGAAGCGGTCGAGGTCGCTCGGCTGGATCACCGAATAGCGCTCGAACACCGGATGGTTTGGCGAAAGGCCGACAAAGGTTTCCACCGCCATTTCGGCAAGCCGCAGGCCGATGTCGATCAGCGGCTCGATCAGCGCCTCGGCCTCGATGATCGAGCGCATATAGGGGTCGGCGGCCAGGCCCTCGGCCTTCAGGCGCTTGCCGGTGGCGACGCCGAACAGCAGGTTCTCGCCCACCGGGGCGCTCATATTGTAGCGATCAGGGTCGAACGGCTCGACCAGGTTCGACAGCTTGCCGTCGGCCAGCCGCTGCCGGATCAGATGGCGGGCCTCGACGAACCGTTCCGGCGCCCCCGGCCAGCGTTCGGGATCGACTTGGCCGAGCACGCCGATGCGGTAGACCTCCTGCTGCGCGCCGGCGACCGTGAGCACGCGCAGCAGCGCCTCGTCGATCTGCTCGGGCCCGTCGATGCGCATCGCCTCGTAGTCGATCCAGTCGGCATGGGCGGACACCAGCGGGTTGCCCGAGCGCCTGGCCTCCATGCGGCGGCGGCGCTCGCGCATGTCGGAGCCGTCCTTGCCGAGATCGGGCGCGCGCCGGCGCACCGCCATCAGCAGATTGTCGCGCATCGACACCGGGTGCAGCGCCTGGTCGGCGCCGAGATAGGACAGGAACCGGCTGAGATCGCGGTCGGAAAACGCGCTGAGCTCGGTGCCGCCGATCCGCACATGGCCCTGATAGGTAAGCATCTGCCGGCCGAGCACGCGGGCCAGCACGTCGCGGGCGCTGCTGGGCTCGCCGACGATGCCGATATGCGCGGGGCGATCGATCGTCAGCGACAGCCGCGACAGCAGGGCCGAGCCGCGCGAATCCGCCACCACCAGGCTGGAAATCTCGATCGGCGCCTCGGGCGGCGGCACTTTCGCCGGCTCCGAATCGCTGAAGGTCGGCAGCAGCAGTGGTGGCGAGAACTGCACCGCCACCTGCTGGTATTTGATGGTGACGTCCTGGCGCTGCTGGTCCCAGTCGATCAACTCCTTGATCGGCGGCGGCAGATCGCGATAGGCGGCGATGACGGCGACGAGCTGGCCGATGTTGAGCGAGCCCTGCAGCGCGAAATAGCCGCCCACAGCGTAGAAGATGAAGGGCGTGACCTGGGCCAGCAGATTATTGAGGAACTTCACCGCGAATTTGCGCCGGAACAGGTCGGCGCGGATGGTGTAGAGGTGGCCGAGCCGGTCGCCGATCTCCGCCTCGATGTAGCGCGAGGCACCCTGTGTGTGCACCGCCAGCGCGGTCTCCACCACTTCGCCGATCCGCCCGGCCAGCCGGCGCGAGGCGATCTGCCGCTCGCGGCCGAGCCGGAGCTGCTCGCGGCGCAGAATGGGAATGATGATCGCCTGCACCAGCACGATGAGGAAGGCGGCGAGCCCCATCCAGAAGCTCTGGACGATGATGAACAGCAGCGCGGTCGCCGCCTGGCTCATCAGGAAGGCCGGCTGGATGAAGGCGTCGCCGATGAAGCCGCCGATCGGCTCCACCTCGTCCTTGATCATGCTGGCGACCTCGGCCGGCTTGACCATGGTGACGTCTTCCGGCCGGAACCGCATCAGCAGCGCGAACAGGTCGAAGCGCATCCGCCGCAGCATGCGTTCGCCGAGTATACCTTTGCGAATGTTGATGAAATATTTGAAGGCGCCGTTGATAAGCACCAGAACCAGGAACCACAGGCTGAGCCCGATCAGGAATCCGAGCTGGCCGACCTCGAAACCGCGGAACAGCTCGAACCGGCTGCCGCCGAGGAAATCCGGCATCTGGATGGAGAGCGGCAGCAGCAGAGCCGTCGCCTGGCCGTTGCGGAAAGCGTGGCCCTGTATGGCGTCGTTGACGATCTGCTTGGGGACTTCGAGCGAGATCCAATAGAACGGCATCGATGCCAGAATGACCAGCAGGAGGAAGATTTGCTCTCCCCTGCTGTTGCGCCAGACATATCGGAAGAGGCTGGAATCCAACTCGGTCGCCCGCGCGCGATGAAAACGACGGCCTGCCGCATCGGGGGGCAAGTATGCCCTCCACGGCTGAAACGCAAGTGTCGATCCGGCGGCGCGACACCGGCCGCAGACAAGGCCGCTCGCCTTGCCGCACGCCGGGACGCGCAAGGCCGATTGTCCGGCACCGAACGGGCGGCTATCATCGCGGCATCCTTCTGGACAGGTGCGGATCGCGGTGGTTGGTAAAGCGCTCGCCTCATCGCAAGCCGCGTCAGTGGCATTGCGTACCGGCCGTCCCGATGGCCATAAGATATGAATCGCCGGGGCTGGCCCGGCTGCGGCGCGCGCCCGGCGCGCCGCTGCATGTGATGCGACGGCCCGGAGATCGTTAAGGCATGCTGCGGCATCTGAATGGAGCCGTCCCCGCGCGCGGCGAAGCACGCGGGCCGCGCGTGCTGATTTACAGCCACGACACGTTCGGGCTCGGCCATCTGCGCCGCTCGCGCGCCATTGCCAACCGGCTGGTGCAGCGCAACCCGCTGGCGTCCGTCGTCATCATTTCCGGCTCGCCGGTGATCGGCAATTTCGAATTCGGCGACGGCGTCGACTATGTACGCGTGCCCGGCGTGGTGAAGCTGCCAAATGGCGACTACACCACGCTCAGCCTCAAGCTGCCGCTCGACGAGACGGTGGCGATGCGCGAGGGCATTATTCTGCAGACCGTGCGCACGCTGCGCCCGGACCTCGTGATCGTCGACAAGGAGCCCACCGGGTTCCGCGGCGAATTGCTGCCGGCACTGGAAGAGATGCGCGCCACCGGCGCCCGTGTGGTGCTGGGCGTGCGCGACGTGATGGACGATCCGCACGTCCTGATCCCGGAATGGGCGCGCAAGGAGGCGGTCGAGGCGCTGGAGCGCTATTACGACCATATCTGGGTCTATGGGCTGAAAGAGATCTACGAGCCGCTGGCCGGCCTCGAACTGCCGGACCGACTCGCCCGCCACATCGTCTATACCGGCTATCTGCGCCGGGAAGTGCCGCCGCAGCCCAACCTCGCCCGCTACCCGAAGCTCACCAAGGGCCCGTTCATCCTGGTGACCACCGGCGGCGGCGGCGACGGGCATGAGCTGATCGACTGGGTCATCTCCGCCTATGAGGCCGATTCCAGCATTCCGACCCCGGCGCTCATCGTGTTCGGCCCGTTTATCGAGCGCGAGCAGCGGGTGCGTTTCCTGGAGCGGGTGTCGCGGCTGGCCAAGGTCGACGCCATCGCGTTCGATTCCAAGATCGAGCACCTCATCAGCCGGGCCGCGGGCGTGATCTCGATGGGCGGCTACAACACGTTCTGCGAGATTCTCTCGCTCGACAAGCGGGCGCTGATCGTGCCGCGCAAGACGCCGCGGCTGGAGCAGTCCATCCGCACCGAGCACGCCGCCCGGCTCGGCCTGCTGTCCCATCTCGACGGCGCCAATCTCGACCCCGGCGCGGTGCGCGACCCGGCCGAGATGGCGGCGGCGATCCGCGCGCTGCCGGGCCAGCCGGTGCCCTCCAACGCCTTCCTGCCGCATTTGCTGGAAGGGCTGGACGAGATCGACCGCATGACCAGCGCCTGGTTCGCCCACGACCGGCGCGTGATGCCGCTGGAACGGCTCGGGCACGTCGTCGGCGAATGAACCCGCCGGTGGAGGTGCCGCGCATCGCGGTGGTGATGAAGGGCTATCCGCGCCTGTCGGAAACCTTCATCGCCCAGGAGATACTGGCTTTGCAGGAGGCCGGGCTGGCGCTCGACATCTGGTCGCTGCGCCGGCCCACCGACGGCGCCGTGCACGAACTGCACCGGCGCATCCGCGGCCCGGCGCACTATCTGCCGGAGTATCTTTATCAGGCACCGCTCCGCGTGCTGGCCGGCGCGCTTTCCGCGTTGCGCCGGCCCGGCCTCGGGCGCCTGTCGGGGGTATTCTGGCGGGACCTGCAGCGCGACCTCACCGCAAACCGCGTCCGCCGTCTCGGCCAGGCGCTGGTGTTCGCCCGCGAACTGCCGGATGCGGTGCGGCACCTTCATGTGCACTACCTCCACACCCCGGCCTCGGTGGTGCGCTACGCCGCGCTGCTCACCGGCCGCAGCTTCAGCTTTTCGGCCCACGCCAAGGACATCTGGACCACCACGGACTGGGAGAAGCGCGAAAAGATCGCCGACAGCCTGTGGGGCGTCACCTGCACCCGCGCCGGCTTCGACGAACTGCGCCGGCTGGAGCCCGCCGATGCCCCGGAACGGATCGGCCTCGTCTATCACGGCCTCGACCTCACTCGTTTTCCCGCCCCGCCCGCCCGCGGCCCGGCGGCGGACGCACCGGTGCGCTTGGTCTCGGTGGGCCGCGCGGTCGGCAAAAAAGGCTTTGACGATCTGCTTACTGCCCTCGCCCTGCTGCCCGCCGATATCGACTGGCGCCTCGTCCAGATCGGCTCGGGCGAGCTTATCGGCGCCCTGAAGGCGCAGGCGAAGCGTCTGGGTATCGCCGAGCGCATCGAATGGCGCGGAGCCCTGCCGCAGGACCAGGTGATCGCGGCGCTGCGCGAGGCCGATCTGTTCGTGCTCGCCTGCAAGGAGGGGCCGGGCGGCGACCGCGACGGCCTGCCAAACGTGCTGATGGAGGCCGCCACCCAGGCGCTCCCGATCGTCTCCACCCGTTTTGCCGGCGTGCCGGAATTCGTCCGCGAGGGCGTCGAGGGCCTGCTGGTCGCCCCCGGCGAGCCCGCTGCGCTGGCCGCCGCCCTGGAGGCGCTGGCGCGCGATCCCGCCCGCCGCGCCGCCCTTGGGGCCGGCGCCCTGGCGCGGGTGCGCGAGGCTTTCTCGTTCGAGGCGGGGATCGCAGC
>JBGGNI010000138.1:0-20529 GCA_041287585.1 Xanthobacteraceae bacterium | reverse complement strand
CGTGGTCGGGCCGATCGAACAGCAGATCAACGGCGTGGAGGGGATGCTCTATCTCTCCTCCAACTCCAGCGCCGACGGCCGTTTCTCCATTGCGGTGACGTTCGAGATCGGCACCGATCTCGATATCGCGCAGGTGCAGGTGCAAAACCGCGTCGCGGTGGCGACGCCCCGTTTGCCGCAGGAGGTGCAGCAGATCGGCGTCACGGTGGCCAAGGCGTCGCCGGACATCCTGATGGTGGTCAGCCTGTTCTCGCCGGACGATTCGCGGGATTCGCTGTTCATCTCCAACTACGCGAACCTGCAGATCAAGGATCAGGTCCAGCGGGTCAAAGGCGTCGGCTCCATCACCGTGTTCGGCAGCCGCGACTATGCCATGCAGGTCTGGCTCGATCCCACCCGGCTGCAATCGCTGAATCTCACCGCCACCGACGTCACCGCCGCGCTGCGGGCTCAGAACATCCAGGTGGCGTCCGGCGTGCTGAACGCGCCGCCGGTCAAGGACCAGCTGGCTTTCCAGGTGGCGGTGCGCACGCTCGGCCGCCTGTCGATGCCGGAGCAGTTCGGCGACATCGTGATCCGCCAGCAGGGCGAGGCGGTGGTGCGGCTGCGCGACGTCGCGCGCATCGACATCGAAGCCCAGGACTATTCGTCCAGTTCCTATTTCGACTCCAAGCCCTCGGTGGCGCTGGGCATCTTCCAGCTTCCCGGCTCGAACGCGCTGGCCACCGGCCAGGCGATCGAAGCCGCGATGAAGGTGATTTCCCAGTCCTTCCCGGCCGGCATCACCTATTCCACCGCCTACAACCCCACCCAGTTCATCGCGGAATCGGTGCGCGCGGTGGAAGACACCATCATCGAGGCCGTCATCCTGGTGGTGATCGTTGTGGTGCTGTTCCTGCAATCCTGGCGGGCGGCGATCATCCCGATCATCGCCATTCCGGTCTCGCTGATCGGCAGCTTCTTCATCATGAGCCTGTTCGGCTTCTCGCTGAACAATCTCTCGCTGTTCGGCCTGGTGCTCGCCATCGGCATCGTGGTGGACGACGCCATCGTGGTGGTGGAGAGCGTGGAGCACAACATCTCCACCGGCCTCAGCCCGCGCGATGCGGCCTACAAGACCATGGACGAGGTGGGCGGCGCGCTGGTCGCCATCTCGCTGGTGCTGGCCTCGGTGTTCGTGCCGTCCGCCTTCATCACCGGCATTTCGGGCGAGTTCTACCGGCAGTTCGCCCTCACCATCGCCGGCTCGACGCTGATCTCGCTGCTGGTGTCGCTGACCTTGTCGCCGGCGATGTGCGCGCTGCTGCTGAAGCCGCACGGCGCGCGCGGCAAGGGCGCCTGGTACACACGGCCGATCACCGGCTTCTTCTCGCTGTTCAACAAGGGCTTCGACGGGCTGTCGCGCGGCTATGGCTGGCTGACCGGCCGGCTGGTGCGGCTCTCGGTGCTGGTGCTCATCGTCTATGCCGGCATGCTGGGCTATGGCTTCGAGGTGTTTCGCTCGACGCCGCAGGGCTTCATTCCGCAGCAGGACCGCGGCTACCTCATCGTCGCCGCGCAACTGCCCGGCGGCGCGGCACTGGCGCGTACAAACGACGTGATGCAGCGGGCCGCGGCTATGGCGCTGAAGACGCCGGGCGTGGCGCATGTGGTGAACATTGTCGGCTTCTCCGGCGCCACCTTCACCAATGCGCCCAATGCCGGTGCCATGTTCGTCATTCTGAAGCCCGCCGCCGAGCGGGCGGCCGATCCGTCCCAGTCCGCTCCGGCGATCCAGGGTTCGCTGTTCCAGCAGCTGGCGGTGATCCAGGAAGCCTTCATGATCGTGGTGGCGCCGCCGCCGGTGCAGGGCATCGGCAATGCCGGCGGCTTCCGCATGATGATTGAAGATCGCGGCGGCCGCGGCTATGGCGCCTTGCAGGGCGCGGTCTATGCGATGATGGGCCGTGCCAACCAGACGCCCGGCCTCACCCAGGTGTTCTCGCTGTTCGAAACCTCGACGCCGCAGCTCTTCCTCGACATCGACCGCACCAAGGCGCAGATGCTCGGCATCAACATCGCCGACGTGTTCGCCGCGCTCCAAGTCTATATCGGCTCGTCCTACGTCAACGACTTCAACCTGTTCGGCCGCACCTACCGGGTGCAGGCGCAGGCCGACGCGCCGTTCCGGCTCCAGCCTCAGGACGTGCTGAACATTCGCGTGCGCAACACCGACGGCGAGACGGTGCCGCTCGGCTCGTTCACCACGGTGCGCGACATTTCCGGCCCGTACCGGGTGCCGCGCTACAACCTCTATCCGGCCGCCGAACTCGACGGCAACACGGCGCCCGGCGTGTCGCAGGGCCAGGCGATCCAGATCATGGAAAAGCTCGCCGCCGAAACGCTGCCGGAGGGGTTCGCCTTCGAATGGACCGCGCTGGCCTACCAGCAGATCAAGGCCGGCAACACCGCCATCTTCGCCTTCGGGCTGGGCGTGGTGTTCGTCTTCCTGGTGCTGGCGGCGCAGTATGAGAGCCTCACCCTGCCATTGGCGGTGATCCTCATCGTGCCGATGTGCCTGATCGCCGCGGTCACCGGTATCCAGCTGCGCGGACAGGACAACAACATCCTGTCCCAGGTCGGCTTCATCGTGCTGATAGGACTTGCCGCCAAGAACGCGATTCTCATCGTCGAGTTCGCCAAGCAACTGGAAGACCGTGGCGCGAACCGCTACGACGCCGCCCGCGATGCCGCACAGCTTCGGCTGCGGCCCATCGTGATGACCTCGCTCGCCTTCATTCTCGGCGTGGTGCCGCTGGTGCGCGCCACCGGCGCCGGCGCGGAATTGCGCCAAGCGCTGGGCACGGCGGTGTTTTCCGGCATGATCGGCGTGACGATCTTCGGCCTCTTGTTCACGCCGACCTTCTATGTGGTCTCGCGCTGGCTCGCCGGTCTCGGCGGCAAGGCCAAGGCGAAGACGCCCGAGGGTGAGGCGGACGCCGCGCCGGCGAAATGACGCTCCGGCGCCGACGGCGCCGGAATGCGACCATCAGTCGAGCACGGCCGCCTTCAACAGGCAGATCATGGTGGCGTGGGCCGGCGCTGTGCCGATGTTGCGGATGACGTGGCGCCGGTCGCAGCGGTAGCGCAGCGTCTCGCCAGCGCGGGCGACCTCCACCACGTCGGCGCACTCCACCTCCAACTCGCCCGCCAGCACCGACAGGCACTCGATGGAGCCGCGCTGGTGGCCGTCCGAGATCAACTCGCCGCCCGGCTCGGCGAGGAAGTCGAACCACTGCAGCCATTCTACCGTCTTGATCCAGCCGGTGATGGTCAGCCGGCATTTGCCGTCTTCCGACAGCAGCATCGGCGTGTCGGCGCGGGTCAGGTGCTCGACAAAGGGCTCGTCGTCGGTTGCCGCCAGAAAGCGCTCGATCGACACGTCCAGCGCCTGCGACAGCCGCCAGACGGTGGCCAGCGTCGGGTTGGTCTCGTTGCGCTCGATCTGGCTGATGATCGACTTGGCGACGCCGGACTGTTCGGCAAGGTCGGACAGCGACAGATTATAGGCCTTGCGCAGCCGCTGTATGGTGCGGCCGAGCTGGCCGGTAATCGCCTGGGCGCCGGCTTCCATGCCGCCACGGTCAAGGGCTCTCGTGCGGCCGGACACGTTTACTCTCCGTCTCGGTGAGGTTGGACATTAGGTCGCGCGTCACTCGGCAGGCAAGGCAAGCTTTCGGCAGACAGATGCGGCTTGTGGACCGGGCCGGCTCGGCTAAGGTCACGCAGACAGCCGCCAGAGCTGCCGAAAGAACCATCGAGGAACGCCATGACCCTTCTTCCGCGCCTGCTTATCGCCGGCCTGCTGTCGTGCGCCGCCGTTCCGGCGTTTGCCGTCGAAGTCACCAAATCGATCGAAGTCGCCGCACCGCCGGCCGCCACCTGGGCCGCCATCGGCAAGTTCTGCGGCATCGGCCTGTGGCACCCGGCGGTGCAGACCTGCACCCTGGGCATGAAGCCCGGCCACCAGTTGCGCACGCTGGCGCTGAAAGGCGGTGGCACCATTCTCGAAGAGGAGACCGCCCGCAATGAGGCGGCGATGAGCTACAGCTACATCATTCTGGAAAGCCCGCTGCCGGTGGCCGACTATAAGTCGACGATCACGGTGAAGCCGCACGGTGCCGGCTCGACCATCGTGTGGAACGGCGACTTCAAGGCCAAGGACGCGCCGGACGCCAAGGCGGCCGAGGTGATCGGCGGCATCTATACCGCCGGCCTCGACGCCCTCAAGGCGAAGCTGAAATAGGCCGTTTCGTGCGGCGGCGGAGGTGATTACACTGCATCCATGATCGACGCTGCCGCTACGCTCGAATTGCCCACCGCTGCCGATGTCGCTGCCGCCGCCGAGCGGCTCGCCGCGGTGGCGGTGCGCACGCCATTGATCGCCTGCCCGAAGCTCGACGCGTTGACGGGCGGGCGCATTTTCGTCAAGCCGGAGCCGTTGCAGCGCACCGGCTCCTTCAAGTTCCGCGGCGCCTATAATCGCATCTCGCGCATCGCGCCCGCATCGCGGCCGGCGGGCGTGGTGGCCTGCTCCTCCGGCAACCACGCGCAGGGCGTGGCCGCCGCCGCCACGCTGCTCGGCATGCCTTCGGTGATCGTGATGCCGAAGGACGCGCCGGCCATGAAGCGCGAGCGCACCATCGCCTTCGGCGGCGAAGTGGTGCTCTATGACCGCGACACCGAGGATCGCGAGGCCATCGCCAACGCCATCGCCAGTGAGCGCGGCGCCATCTATGTGCCGCCCTATGACGATTTCCACATCATTGCCGGGCAGGGCACGGTGGGGCTGGAAATCGTCGAAGACCTCGGCCGGCTGGGATTTACGCCCGATGCGGTGATCGCCAATGCCTCCGGCGGCGGCCTCGTCTCCGGCATCGCGCTGGCGGTGAAGGCGGCCTGCCCGCAGGCGCGCATCCTGACCGCGGAACCCGCCGAGTTCGACGACCATGCGCGCTCCTTCCGCGCCGGCACGCGCGAGCGCAACGCCCGCAGCTCGGGCTCGATCTGCGACGCCCTGCTGGCGGCCACGCCGGGCCGGCTCACCTTCGAGATCAGTTCGCGGCTGGTGGGCGAGGGGGTCTGCGCCACCGATGACGAGGTGGCGCGCGCGGTCGCCTTTGCCTTCGAGGAGTTGAAGATCGTGGTGGAGCCGGGCGGGGCGGTGGCGCTTGCCGCCGTGCTCGCCGGCCGGCTGGATCTTACGGGCATGACTGTTGCCATCGTGCTCTCGGGCGGCAATGTCGACGCGGCCACCTTCGCCGCCTGCCTCAGTCTGGCCGGGCGGGCCTGAGAGGCTGCTTGAAAAGGTCGGACGGGTCGGCCCGCCGGGTCTTTTCGCCGCCCGATGCGTCGGAAACTTGGCCCGATGCTGGGCATCGCGCTGGCGTTTCCTCCTGCCGGCGTTAAGAGACCGTTTGGAAAATCCCTCGACGGCCCTCCGCCGCCGACTTTCCAAACAGCCTCTGATCAGCCGGCCCGCGCCCGGCGCAGCCGGAACGGGGCGGCCTGCCGCGGCCGGGACTGGGCCTCGATCACATTGGCGAGGAACTGCCGGGCGCTGGACTCCCAGCTCTGGCGCAGCGCGAAGGCGCGGGCCTCGTCGCGGTCGAGCTTCAGCGCTCCGAGCGCGCTCGCGCGCAGATCGCCATCGAGCACCCCGACCGGCGCGGTGCCGATGACGTCCTTCGGCCCGGCCACTGGGAAGGCGGCGACCGGCAGGCCGCTTGCCAGCGCCTCCAGCAGCACGATGCCGAACGTGTCGGTGAGGCTGGGAAAGACGAAGACATCGGCACCGGCATAGATGCGGGCCAGCGCTTCGCCCTCCAGCATACCGAGGAAGCGGGCGTCCGGGTAGCGCGCCTCAAGCTCGGCGCGGGCCGGGCCATCGCCCACCACCAGCTTGGTGCCCGGCAGATCCAGCGCCAGAAACGCTTCTATGTTCTTCTCCACCGCCACCCGGCCGACCGAGAGGAAGAGCGGGCGCGGCAGGCCGAGCTCGGCGGCGAGGTCCCGTTCCGGCCGTGGGCGGAACAGCTCGGCATCCACGCCACGCGACCAGCGCAGCAAAGTGCGGAAACCGCGGGCCCGCAGTTCGTGCTCCAGCGTCGCGGTGGAGACCATGACGCCGGCCCCGGCATTGTGGAAATGCCGCAGCCAGGCATAGGAGAGCCGTTCCGGCACCGGCGCGCGGGCAGACAGATATTCCGGGAAGCGGGTGTGGTAGCTGGTGGTGAACACCCGCCCGCGATTGAGGCAGGCGCGCCGCATCATGATGCCGAGCGGGCCTTCGGTGGCGATGTGCACATAGTCCGGCGCCACCGCATCCAGGTGCCGGGCCGCCATGCCCGGCGTGAGGAGCGCCAGCCTTATGTCGGGATAGGTCGGCATCGGTACGGTGCGGAACGCGGCGGGGGTGAGGAATTCCACCTGCGTGCCGAGCTTTCGCAGCTCCCGCGCGGTCTGCTCCAGCGAGCGCACCACGCCATTGACCTGCGGGTGCCAGGCGTCGGTGGCGATGAGGATGCGCATCAGGCGGCCGCGCGCGGGGCGTCGAGGAGCATCGGCCCCGGCTGCGCCGCACGCGGGCGGCGGGCCCAGCTTATGATCTCGAAGCGGCCGTCGTCATGTTCGGCCACCGCGGTGCAGCTCTCCACCCAGTCGCCGCAATTCAGATAGTCGACGCCGAACTCCCGGTGCATCACGGCGTGGTGGATGTGGCCGCAGATCACGCCGTCCACCTTGTGGCGGCGCGCCTCGGTGGCGACCGCCTCCTCGAACCGGCCGATGAAGTTCACGGCGTTCTTCACCCTCATCTTCGCCCATTGGCTCAGCGACCAATAGGGAAAGCCGAGCTTGCGCCGGGCCCAGTTGAGGTGGGTGTTGACGAACAGCGCGGCGGTGTAGGCGCCGTCGCCGAGGAAGGCGAGCCATTTGGCGTGGCGCACCACCACATCGAACACGTCGCCATGGATGACTAGGTAGCGCCGCCCGTCCGCAGCCTCGTGCACCGTGGTTTCCACCACTTCGATGCCGCCGAAATGGTGGCCGTAATAGTCGCGCAGGAACTCGTCGTGATTGCCGGGCAGGTAGACGATGCGGGTGCCCTTGCGGGCTCGGCGCAGCAGCTTCTGCACCACGTCATTGTGCTTCTGCGGCCAGTACCAGCCCGACTTCAGGCGCCAGCCGTCGATGATGTCGCCGACGAGATAGAGCGTCTCGGACTCGTGGTGCTTGAGGAAGTCGAGCAGCAGCTCGGCCTGGCAACCCTTGGTGCCCAGATGCACATCGGAGATGAAGAGGGCGCGGAACCGGCGCGGCTCCGATCCATGCTCCGGCATGTTCTCGATCTGATTCATGGGACCGAGATAAGCCCGAGTCCGGTCACGCTTTTATGACGTCGTTCAGATCTCGCTTCAGATGAACAGCAGCACGACGCTCGCCGCCACCAGCGCGGCCATGATGAGGTTGACCAGCCGCTGCTGGCGGGGATCGGACAAGGTGCGCGACAATGCCACGCCGAAGCCGGCCCACAGCGACAGCGCCGGAAAGGTCACGATGCCCATTACCACCGCGATCAGCAGCACCTCCGCCACGAAGTCGCCGCCCACCGTGGTGAAGGCCGGCACGACACCGAGCGCGATGGTCCATGCCTTGGGGTTGACCCATTGGAACAGAGCCGACTGCAGCAAAGTGGGCGGCTGCGCCGGGGCGGTGCCGGCACCGGGGCCGCCGGCGCCGGCGATCTTCCAGGCGAGCCAGAGCAGATAGGCGGCGCCGGCCACCTTGAGCAGAGTGTGGAGCTGGGGTATCGCGACGAACAAGCCGCCGAGGCCGAAGCCGATGGCGATGACCATCAGCGGGAATCCAAGCGTGACGCCGAGGATTTGCGGCAAGGTGCGGCGAAAGCCGAAGGCGGCGCCGGTGGCGGCCGAGATCAGATTGTTCGGGCCGGGCGTGAACGCGCCGGCCACGGCAAACAGCGTCAGCGAGGCGAGGGTCTGGTACATGGCGGGGCCGGGCTGTATTTTGATACCGCAGGCGCAGGAGTTGCCCGTTGAGCTATAGAAGTGTGTCCGGGCTCGCAATCCGAAACCGCCGCCGAAAGAAGGACATGCCATGCTGCAAGCCTGCCTGAACGGCGATCGGACCGCCGAATTTCACCCCGGCGTGCCGCGCACGCCGGAGGAACTCGCCCGCGATGCGCGCCGGGTCGTCGCGGCGGGTGCCGAGGAACTGCATGTGCACCCGCGCGGCGCCGATGGCCTTGAGAGCCTGGAGCCCGACGATGTCGCGGCGGCGCTTGCGGCAATCCGCGCCGCGGTGCCCGGCGTGCCGGTGGGACTTTCGACACGCTGGGAAATCCGCCCGTGCGGTGCCGCGCGGCGCGAACCGATCGCCCGCTGGAATCACAGGCCCGACTATGTCTCGATCAATCTGGTCGAGGCGGACGCTCCCGAGATGATCCGCCTGATGCTCGGCATGGGCATCGGGGTGGAAGCCGGCCTGTGGTCGGTGACTGACGCCGAGCGCTTCGTACGCCTCGCCGAGGCGCCGGCATGCCTGCGGGTGCTCATCGAGATCAACGAGCAGGACGCGGCCGAGGGGCTCGCCGTTGCGCATGGCGTGCGTGCGGTGTTGGCGGGCGCGGGGCTGGCGCTGCCGATTCTGCTGCACGGATACGACGCAACGGTCTGGCCGCTGTACCGCGAATCGCGGGCGCTGGGTCTCGACGGGCGCATCGGTTTCGAAGACGGCGCGCTGCTGCCGCCCGGCCGTGTTGCCGCCGACAATGCCGAGCTGATCCAGGCTGCACGCGGCATCGGCTGACGATTGCGCATCACGAGCGCGCGAGCGCTGCATTGCGGCAATTGCGCCGTTGTTTTTACCTTTACTAAGGTGAAATTCGGAGCGGCCGCCATTTGGTGGCCGCACAGGGGAGTGTGTTTATGATTCGTCGTCTTGTTCTTGCGTGCGTCGCTGTCGGCGTCGTCGCCACGGCCGTGATCGCCCAGTCCGATCCGGTCACGGAGCGGCAGGGGCTGCTGAAGCAGTTCGGTCAGGTCACCCGGCCTGTGGGCGGCATGCTCAAGGGCGACATTCCGTTCGATCTCGCGGTCGTGCAGACGGCACTCGACACCTATGTGAAGAACGCCAAGGCGCTGCCGGCTCTGTTCCCTGCCGGCTCGGACGTCGGCAAGACCGCCGCGCTGCCGAGCGTGTGGCAGCGCAAGGACGAATTCGACGCGCTGTTCGTCAAGTTCGGCGCCGACGCCGAGAAGGCCCGCGGCAGCATCACCGACCTCGCCAGCCTGCGGGCGAACATGCCCGGCGTGCTGCGCAGCTGCGGCACCTGCCACGACAGCTTCCGCAAGAAGTCGTGAGTTCGGTAGCGGATCAGGGCGGCGCCCGCGCGCCGGCCGCGGTCGGCGGAGCGGCGCCTTCGGTCGCCGCATGGGACCTGCCGACCCGGCTTGCCAAATGGACGCTCGCCGCGCTTGTGGGGCTCGCCTTCGCCAGCCGCTACTGGGGCGACATGGGCCTCGTCTGGCACATGTGGAACGGGCTCGGCATCCTCACCGTGCTGGTGTTCCGGGTCTTGTGGGGCGTGGTCGGCGGTTCCACCGCGCGGTTCTCCTCGTTCCTGCGCGGCCCGGCCGCGGTGCTGGGCTACGCCTTCGATTTGCTGCGCAACCGCCCGCGCCATTTTCTCGGGCACAATCCGCTCGGCGGCTGGGTGGTGGTGGCGCTGCTGGGGCTGGTGGCGGCGCAGGCGCTGACCGGCCTGTTCACCACCGACGACATCATCGTCGACGGACCGCTGGTGCGGATCGCGGCGGAGGACACCGTCAAGCAGGCATCGGCGCTGCACCGGAGCATCTATCCGGTGCTGCTGGCGCTGATCGGCCTGCATGTCGCGGCCAATATCTTCTATGCCGTGTTCAAGAAGGAAAATCTGATCCTCGCCATGCTCACCGGCCGCAAGCCGAAGCGCCGCTATGAGGACCAGCCGGCGGCGAGCATGGGATCGGTGGCGCGGGCGCTGGCCTGCCTCGCGGTCGCGGTGCTCATCGTTTTCGGCGGTATTGGGTTGTTGGGCGGCGATCCTTTTCCTTGAGTTCTTCGCGCGGCCGGCTTGTTGAGCAGGCCGGACTCATGCTCCTTGCGCCGCTATGAACATGCTCAAGGGCGTCGCGCTGCAGATCGGCGCCACGCTCCTTTTCACCATCATGGCGGCGCTGGTTCGCATTGTCTCGGAACGCCTGCCGACCGGCGAGGTGATGTTCGCGCGCTCGTTCTTCGCCCTGTTCCCGCTGCTCGCTCTGCTGGTGGTGCGCAACGAGATCGGTTCCGCCGTGCGGACCGCCAATCCGTTCGGCCATGTGGTGCGCGGCACCATCGGCGTGTGCGGCATGACCTTCACCTTCCTCGGTCTGGCCCGGCTGCCGCTGGCGGACGCCACCGCCATCGGCTTCGCCGCGCCGCTGCTCACCGTGGTGTTGGCGGCGCTGTTCCTGGGCGAGACGGTGCGCTTGAACCGCTGGCTGGCGGTGCTGGCCGGGCTGTGCGGCATCGTGGTGATGCTGTGGCCGCATCTGGACGGCGGCTTCGGGCGCAGCGCACATGGCGCGCTGGGCGCCATGTTCTCGCTGGTGGCGGCGTTCTGCACCGCCGGCGCGATGATTCAGATCCGTCATCTCACCGCCACCGAAACCACGGCCGCCATCGTGTTCTATTTCCAGGCCCTTGCCGCGGTCGCCGCGCTCGCCACCGCGCCCTGGGGCTGGACGCTGCCCAATGCCGGCGATGCCATGCTGTTGCTCGCCATCGGGTTTCTCGGCGGCGTCGGCCAGATTCTGGTGACGGAGAGCTTCCGCGCCGCGCCGGCCTCGCTGGTGGCGCCGTTCGCCTATTCGGCGATGCTGTGGTCGCTGCTGCTCGGCTTCATCCTGTTCGGCGAAATTCCGCCGCTGCTGGTGGTGCTGGGCGCGGCCATCGTGATCGCCGCCGGCCTGTTCGTGGTGTGGAACGAGCGCCGCGGCCCGGTGGACGGCGGCACCGGACCGGTGGCGTGAGGGCTCAGAACGCCTTGAAGGTGATGATGGTGCGGGTGTCCTGAATGCCGGGCAGGCTCTGCACCTTCTGGTTCACGAAATGGCCGATATCGGTATCTTCCGCGACGTAGAACTTCACCAGCAGGTCGAACTCGCCGGCGGTGGAGTAGATCTCCGAGGCGATTTCGGCATCGGCCAACGCGTTCGCCACCTCATAGGAGCGGCCGAGCTGGCATTTGATCTGAACGAAAAACGGAACCATTCGGCGCTCCCCGGTAGCCGGCAGGCCTCCAACGGACCAGATGAAGCAGCGCTGCGCAAGCCGGCCAGGTCGGCTATACCGCAGGCGCCGAGAGAGAGGGAGAGCAAGAATGGCCGCGCCGCACCGTGCGCCGACGCCGATCGCGGTGACCATTGCCGGTTCGGATTCCGGCGGTGGCGCCGGTATCCAGGCCGACCTCAAGGCGTTTTCGGCGCTCGGGGTCTATGGCGCCAGCGTGCTGACCGCGCTGACAGCGCAGAACACGCGGGGCGTGACCGCCATCCATGACGTGCCGGCGGAATTCGTCGCGCAGCAGATGGACGCGGTGTTTTCCGACCTCGCGGTGAACGCGGTGAAGATCGGCATGCTGTCGCGACCCGAAGTCATCGAGACGGTGGCGGCCGGGCTCGACCGGCACCGGCTTGAAACCGTCGTGCTCGACCCGGTGATGGTGGCCGCCTCCGGCGACCGGCTGCTGCGGCCGGAGGCGATGGAGACGCTGCGCCGGCACCTGCTGCCCCGCGCCTTGCTGATCACGCCCAATCTGCCGGAAGCGGCGGCGCTGCTCGACATGCCGCAGGCGCGCACGCCCAAGGAGATGCGCGCTCAGGCCGAGCGGCTGCTGGCATTCGGCGCCCGTGCCGTGCTGGTGAAGGGCGGCCACGGCGATGGGCCGTTCAGCATCGACGTGCTGATCGACGCCGATGGCGTGAGCGAGTATGCCGCGCCGCGCATCGCCACCGCCAACACCCACGGCACCGGCTGCACGCTGTCCTCGGCCATCGCCGCCGGCCTCGCCCGCGGCCTGAAGCTGCGCGCGGCGGTGCAGGCGGCCAAGGACTATCTCACCCGCGCCATCGCCGAATCGGACCGGCTGAGCATCGGCCACGGCCATGGCCCGGTGCATCATTTCCACGCGCTCTGGCCGCATCTCTAGTCTGCGCCCGCCATGTCGCTCGCGCCGCGCCATGCCATTGCCGCCGCCTATGCCGGGCTGTTCTTCGGCATCGGCGTCTATATGCCGTACTTTCCGGTGTGGCTGTCCGGGCAGGGCTATGACGCCGGTGGCATCGCGTTCGCCCTGGCGGTGCCGATGCTGGTGCGGCTCGCCGCCATGCCGCTCGGCGGCGTGGTAGCCGACCGCACCGGCCGGCCGCGGCTGACGCTGGTGCTGTACGCGCTGGCGACGGCCGCGTGCTTCGCGGCGGTGGCGCTGGCTCCGGGGCCGGGGCTGATGCTGGCGGCACTCGGGCTCTCGGCGGTGTTCTGGCAGCCGTGCCTGCCGGTGCTCGACGCCTATACCGTGGCGCGCCGGCGCGAGGGGCTGGTCGATTACGGCCGGGTGCGGCTGTGGGGTTCGCTCGCCTTCATCGGCGGCAATCTGGCCGGCGGATTCGTGCTCAGCCATCTGCCGGCGGATGGTGCGGTCTGGCTGATCGTCGCCGGCAGCCTCGCCGCGGCCTCGGCCTGCCTGCTGCTCACCGAGGCGCCGCTGCCGGCTTCCTCCGTCACCCGGCCGGCCGCGCCGCGCCTGCCCGCCGCACTCATTGGCGGCATCGTGGCTGCGGCGCTGATCCAGGGCGCCCATGCCGTGCTGTATGCGCTGGGCTCGGTGCACTGGCGGGCCGGCGGGCTCTCGGATGGCGTCATCGGCCTGCTGTGGGCGCTGGGCGTGCTGTCCGAGGTGGTTCTGTTCCGCTTCGCCACCCGCCTCACGGCGTGGCTGGGGCCGATGCGGCTGCTGCTGGTGGGTGCCGTCGCCGGTATGGTGCGCTTTGCCGCCATGGCCGCCGAGCCGTCGCTGGGCCTGCTGGCGGGGCTGCAAGTGCTGCATGCGGCGACGTTCGGCTGCACCTATCTCGGCACGGTGGAACTGGTGGCCCGCCATGCCGCGGAGGGCCGCGGTGCGGGCACGCAGGCCGCCGCAGCCTGGGCCACCGGCCTCGCCATGGCCGGCGCGACGCTGCTGGCCGGCCCGCTCTGGACGGCGTTCGGGCCGGGGGCCTATCTGCTCTCGGTCGCCATGGCGGGCGCCGGCGGCATGCTGGCGCTGACCCTGGCCGGCGCGCGGCAGCCGCTGCGGGCAACGCCCTGAGCACGTCAGCCCCACAGCTCCGGCTGCGGCGGATGGACCAGGCTGCCGTCGTAGCGCAGTCCCGGTATGCGGTCGCGGGCCAGCAGCAGCGGGCCGTCGAGGTCCACCCAGCGGGCGCGGGTCGCCAGCAGCAGCGCCGGCGCCATGGCGAGCGAGGTCGCCACCATGCAGCCGACCATGATGTGGAGCCCCGCCGCCTGTGCCGCATCGGCGAGCGCAAGCGCCTCGGTGAGGCCGCCGGTCTTGTCGAGCTTGATGTTCACCGCATCGTAGCGGCCGACCAGCCCGGCAAGCCCGGCGCGGTCGTGCAGGCTCTCGTCGGCACAGACGAGCACCGGGCGAGGGCCGGCCAGCGCGGCATCGTCGTGCGCCGGCAAAGGTTGCTCGATCAGGCTGACGCCGGCAGCCGCGCAGGCGGCGAAATTCTCGGCGAGCGTGTCGGCGCGCCAGCCCTCATTGGCGTCGACGATCAACTCGGCCTGCGGCACGGCGGCCCGCACCGCCGCCAGGCGCTGCGGATCACCCGGCCCGCCGAGCTTGAGCTTCAGCAGCGGCCGGCCGGCACGGCGGGCGGCATCCGCCATCGCCTCCGGCGTGTCGAGGCTCAGCGTATAGGCGGTGCGCACCGGCAGCGGCGCGGGAAGCCCCGCCAGGGCGAAGGCACGGCGAGCGGAAACCTTTGCCTCCAGGTCCCAGAACGCGCAGTCCAGCGCGTTGCGCGCCGCGCCGGCCGGCAAGCGCCGCTGGAGACCTGCACGGTCAAGTCCGGCGGCGATGTCGGGCGCGAGCGCTTCGAGCGTGCCGGCCACTGCCTGCACCGTCTCGCCATAGCGGGCATAGGGCACGCATTCGCCGCGGCCGATGCCATGCTCGGTGCGCAACTCGGCGACCACCACGACGGCTTCCGTCTTCGAGCCGCGGGCAATGGTGAAGGTGCCGGCGATGGGGAATCGCTCGACGGTGACGCGTAGGACGGCGGCTGGCATGGGCGGATCCAGGCAGGCGACAGGCGATTCGACGCGGCGAGACGCGGCACCTTAGCGCATCGGCAAGACCGCCGCGGCGTGACCGCAAGGGCACAGGCGGGAACGCACTGCAGTGTTAACGTATCTTAATACCTTGGCGCCGGCCGCGCCGCCTCGACATCCGGCGGGCCGGCCGGATATGACAGAGAGGCTGGTTCAGGCACGCGTTCGATGCGCGCCGCCGGGTCAAGCGCAGCCGATACAGCCGGGAAGGTGGGAGCGCGACGTGAGAGCCGCTGACGCAGGAGCAGGGCTTGGGAGCCGCTGAAGCCCCGCTGCTGGCCGTGGCGCGCCATGGTCGCGAGCTTGTGTTCGTCGGCAACGGCCGATGGATCGCCGTGCATGGCCGCGCGCTGGAAGAGCTGGTGGATGCCGCATTGGCCGACAGCGGCGGAGCCGACAGCGCCCGCATCGATTTCAGCGGCGTGCGCGCGCTCGACACCGTCGGCGCGGTGCTGCTGGAACGGCTGATCCGCGGTCTGGGTGCCGCCATGCCGGCGCCGGCGCTGGTGGGTCTGGAACGGCGGTTCGAGCCGCTGCTGGACGAGGTGTCGCGCGGCTGTCACGAGGTGCCGCCCGCCACGGTCTACGTGAACCCATTTGTCGGCGCGCTCAATGTGGTCGGCCGCACGGTGGCTGAGACGGCGCGGGACGGCGAGCAGTTCATCGAATTCATGGGTGCGGCGACCGTCGCCATGCTGCGCGTGCTGGCGCGCCCGACCACGTTTCGCCTCACCTCCATGGTCTATCATCTGGAGCGCACCGGCTTTCGCGCGGTGCCGATCATCGCGCTGATGACGTTCCTGATCGGCGCCATCATCGCCCAGCAAGGCATTTTTCATTTCCGCCGCTTCGGCGCCACCACCTATGTCGTCGACATGGTCGGCATCTTGACCCTTCGCGAGCTTGGCGTGCTCATCGTCTCCATCATGGTGGCGGGCCGCTCCGGCAGCGCCTTCACCGCCGAGCTCGGCTCGATGCGGATGCGCGAGGAGGTCGACGCGCTGCGGGTGATGGGGTTCGACCCCATCGAAGTGCTGGTGCTGCCGCGCCTGGTTGCGCTGATCATCGCCGTGCCGCTGCTCACCTTTCTGGGCAGCATGTGCGCGCTGGTCGGCGGCGGGCTCACGGCCTGGGTCTATGGCGGCATCTCGCCGGAAATCTTCATCGCCCGGCTGCAAGAGGCGATCGCCCTCAACACCTTCGAAGTCGGCATGATCAAGGCGCCGTTCATGGCCGCCATCATCGGGCTGATCGCCTGCATGGAAGGCATGCGGGTGGGCGGCAGCGCCGAATCGCTCGGCGCCCACACCACGGCTTCCGTGGTGAAGGCCATTTTCCTGGTGATCGTGCTCGACGGCCTATTCGCCATCTTCTTCGCCGCCATAAACATGTGAGACGGCGATGAACCCGGCCCCCTCAGACCGCACCGTCCCGTCACGCGAGCCCATAATCCGCGTGCGCGACCTCGTCGTCGGCTTCGGCGAACGCACCATTCTGGACGGGCTCTCGCTCGATGTGATGCCGGGCGAGATTCTCGGCTTCGTCGGCAAGTCGGGCGGCGGCAAGTCGGTGCTCACCCGCACCATTCTCGGGCTCACGCCCAAGCGCTCCGGCACCATCGAGGTGTTCGGGGAAGACATTGACACGCTGAACGCCGTCGAGCGGCGCGCCATGGAGCGGCGCTGGGGCGTGCTGTTTCAGCAGGGCGCGCTGTTCTCCTCGCTCAATGTGAAGCAGAACATCACCTTTCCGATGCGCGAATATCTCGATATGTCGCCGCGGCTGATGGACGAGCTGGCGATCGCCAAGATCGAGATGGTGGGGCTGTCGCCGGATGTTGCCGAAAAGGCACCCTCCGAACTTTCCGGCGGCATGATCAAGCGCGCCGCGCTGGCCCGCTCCTTGGCGCTGGACCCCGAGATCCTATTTCTGGATGAGCCGACCTCGGGTCTCGATCCGATCGGCGCGGGCGAGTTCGACGAACTCATCACCACGCTGCAACAGACTTTGGGGCTCACCGTGTTCATGGTAACCCACGATCTCGACAGCCTTCACACGGTCTGCGACCGAATCGCCGCCTTGGCCGATGGCCGGGTGATCGCGGCGGGACCGATCGAGACCATGCTGGCCTCCGATCATCCGTGGGTGTTCGCCTATTTTCACGGCAAGCGGGCGCGCGCCGCCGGCTTTGCCGATCAACAACGGGGGCGGTGAGGCGGCACTATGGAGACTCGCGCCAATTACACCATCATCGGACTGTTCACCCTGCTGGTGCTGGCGGCGGGCTTCGGCTTCGTCTGGTGGTTCAACGGTTCCGCCAATCGCGGACCGCGCGCCAGCTATGACGTCGTGTTCGACGGCGCCGTGAGCGGGTTGCAGAAGGGCTCCAACGTCACCTTCAACGGCATTCCCGTGGGCGAAGTGACGGAGCTGCGGCTCGACAAGGAGGACCCCCGCAAGGTGGTGGCGACCATCGCCGTGCAGCCGAACACGCCGGTGCGCTCCGATACCCGTGCCGGGCTGGACGCCCAGGTGCTCACCGGTCTGGCCTCGGTCGGGCTGGTCGGCGGCCAGCGCGATGCTCAGCCGCTGCCGGCCGGCCCGGACGGGCGCCCGCGCATCACCGCCGATGCCGCCGCCGTGCAGGATTTGATGCAGGGCGTGCGCACGGTGCTCGGCCGGGTCGACGACATTGCCCGGCGTGTGGACCTGCTGCTTGCCGGAAACGAGAGCAAGATCAATTCGGTAATCGACAATGTGAACAAGTTCACCACCGCACTCGGCGACAACGCCGGCAATGTGAACAGCTTCCTCGCCGATGTCGGCTCGGCGGCGCGGCGGGTTGACCAGTTGGCCCAGTCGCTGGACAAGGTGGCGGTCGCGATCGACCCCGCCAAAGTCGGCTCGACCATCGACAACGTCCAAAAATTCACCCAGGAACTCGGCGATTCGAGCGCCAAGATCCGTAGCTTCATCGACGATGCCAGTGCCATCGCCGCCAGCTTCCGCACCTTCTCCGCCCAGCTCGACAGCACCTTCGGCCGGCTCGACAAGGTGATCGCGGCGGTGGACCCGGCCAAGATCGGTACCTCGGTGGCGAATTTCGAGACCTTCTCGCAGACGCTGGCCAACCGCGCCGGCGACACCGATTCGCTGCTCCGGAACGCCTCGGAACTCTCGGGAAAGCTCAACGGCATGGCCGGCAAGCTCGACCAGATCCTCACCAATGTGAACAACCTCACCGGCTCCGACGAGGGCAAGAGCATGTTCGGGGAGGTTGCCGCCGCCGCCGAGCAGGTGCGCAAGCTGGCCGCCAATCTCGATGTGCGCACGGCGGAATTGTCGCGCAACATCAATCAGTTCGCCGGGCCGGGGCTGCGCCAGTACGAGGCGCTTGCCGCCGACGGGCGGCGCACGCTTTCAGAGATCGAGCGGGTGTTCCGCAATCTCGAGCGCAATCCCCGGCAGTTCATCTTTGGCGGCTCGTCCGTTCCCAGCTACACTGGCCGGTGAGGTAGTGCGGTGGGGCTGCTTCGTTCAGGCTTTGAGGCATACGGCGTGACATTCTGGAATATGCTGAAGCCGGCGCCGCGCCGGGGGCGCCGGCTTCGTCTTGCTGCGCTGTGCCTTGCCGCGGTGAGCCTGACGGGCTGCGCGTCGCTGCTCGGCGGCGGCGACAAGCCGATTCCGACCTTCGACCTTTCCGCCCCTACCGGCTTCACCGCGCCGCGCGGCGGCACCGGCCAGCTCGTGGTGGCGACGCCCACCGCGCTTGCCGTGCTCGATACCGAGAAGATCCTGGTGCAGCCGGCGCCCGGCCAGATCAGCTATCTCGGCAGCGCGCAATGGAGCGACCGGCTGCCGGCGCTGTTCCAGGCCCGGCTCTTGGAGACGTTCGAGAACGCCAGCCGTGCCCGCTCCGTGGCGCGGCCGGGCGAGCGGATCGTCGCCGATTACCTGCTGCTCACCGACATTCGCATGTTTGGCCTGGAGGCCGGCGCCAGCCCGCAGGCGGTGGTCGATGTCTCGGCCAAGGTGGTGAACGACCGCACCGGCCGCATCCTGGCCGCCCAGGTGTTCACCGCCCGCGTGCCTGCCGCCGGAACCAAGGGGCCGGAAGTCGCGCTGGCGCTCGACCAGGCCGCCGACACGGTCTTCACCGATCTGGTGAAGTGGGCGGCGCGGTTCTGAGGCTCAGGCTGCCAGATCACCTGCCGCCAGATCGCCGGCGGCGGGGTCGTCCCGCACGATGCCTTCGACCGCGCGCAGCGCCGGCACCGCGAAATCGGTGAAGGCCCGCACCACCGGGCGCATGAACCGCACGGACGGGTAGGCGAGATACGCCCCGGTCGCCTTCACCTCATAGTCCGGCAGAATGCGCACCAGCGTGCCGGCGGCCAGATCGTCGGTCACCAGGAGCTGCTGCACTGGCCCGGCGGCATGGCCGCCGCGCAGGGTGGCGGCGATGACTTCGGCGCTGTTGGTGCGCAGGATCGGCCGCACCGGCACCTCGATGGTGTGCCCGCCGCGCTGCAGGGCCAGCGTGTCGCGCGGCGAGAGCACGCTCGGCGTGGTGACGAGGCCGACCTGCGACAGGCGCTCCAACGAATCGACCGGGCCGAATCGGGCCAGCCAGGACGGCGCCGCGACCAGGATGCGCCGGACATAGCCGAGGCGGCGGATGATGAGGTCCTGCCCCTCGGGGCGACCATATTTCACTGCCATATCAAAGTTTTCGTGCACCAGATCGACGTTGCGATTTTCCAGCACGAGGTCGATCGCGACGGCGGGATGCTGCGCCTGGAAGGCGAGGACGATGGGGTGCAAATGCCGGGCGCCGAGGCAGGCGGGGGCGTGCAGGCGCAGCGGGCCTTCGATCGCGCCCATGTCGCGGCGCACGCCCTCCAGCGCCGATTCGATGACGCCGAGCGCCATGCGGCTTGCCTCATACAGGCTCTGGCCCTGCGGCGTCGGCCGCACCATGCGGGCGGAGCGCTCCAGCAGGCGGGCGCCGACATGGCGTTCCAGATTGCGCAGATGCTTGGTGACGGCGGGCTGCGAGATGGCGAGATCGCGCGCCGCCGCCGTCACCGAGCCCCGCTCGACGGTACGTATGAAGGCCCGAAGCGCGGCGGCGATGTCCATCCATATCCCAAAGTTATGATCACAATCACTTCATAACATATGGACGCGCGCGCCGCGATCCGGCTCTATCGTCTTTACGGGCAAACGACATCAGCGAGGCGGCGGGCAGAGCATGGGCATCGACAGGCGAGTTTTCGTGGCGGGGCTGCCGATGCTGCTCGCCGGTTGCGTGGGGCGTGGGGGGCCGGAGCCGAGTGCCCTGGCGCCGGCGATCGATCCGGCCCACGCCGCGATGTATGCGGCGCTGGACGACGAGCCGTTTCCCGTGGAAGCCGTTGATCTCACTCAGATCGACCCGCAATTTCTGCGCCGCGAGATCGCCGACCCGACCGGCGAGCCGGCCGGCACCATCGTGGTCGACCCCTCCGCCCGCTTTGCCTACCTCGTGCTGGAAGGCGGGCGGGCACTGCGCTATGGCGTCGGCGTCGGCCGCGAGGAGGGTTTCAACTTTCGCGGCACGGCAACGATTGCGCGCAAGGCGGAATGGCCGCGCTGGACCCCGACGCCCGACATGATCCGCCGCGAGCCGGAGCGCTACGGACCCTATGCCGGCGGTCTGGCGGGTGGTCCCGGCAACCCGCTGGGGCCGCGCGCGCTCTATCTCTACCGCGACGGCCGCGACACCTATTACCGGCTGCACGGTACGGTGGAGCCCTGGACCATCGGCACCATGGTGTCGTCCGGCTGCGTCCGGTTTCTGAACCAGGACATCATCGATCTCTACCGCCGCGTCCCGCTGGGCAGCCGCGTCGTGGTGCTGCCGGCCAGCGCGCCGGTGGCGTGAACTGACTGTGCAGTGTGTGCGGCGGCGTGGACGATGAGAGCGCAGCGGGCGTGTCGGGCTTGAAATAGGCCGGCTGACGGTGGGGCGCGGCTGATTTCGCATAAAGAGCGCTCGTTATCCGC
>JBGGNI010000137.1:0-19309 GCA_041287585.1 Xanthobacteraceae bacterium | reverse complement strand
CGGCGCCGCGGAAGCGCTGCGGCGCGGCGCGCTGGTGCACCGGCTGCTGGCCGGCCTTGCCGCGCTGGACGGCGCGGCGCGGGCGGGCGCCGGCCTGCGCCTGCTCGGCATCGAGGCCGCCGACTGGCCGGAGGCGGCGCGGCAGGGCCTGCTGGCGGAAGTGCTGGCGGTGCTGGAGCTGGAGGCGCTGGCGCCGCTGTTCGCCCCCGGCAGCCTCGCCGAGGTGCCGCTGGCCGGCACGCTCGACGGCGTGGCGGTGACGGGACGCATCGACCGGCTGGCGGTTTTCGACGACCTCGTGCTGATCGCGGATTTCAAGACCGATGCCCGCCCGCCGGCGGCCGGCGCGGTGCCGGCGGCCCATCGCGACCAGATCGCGCTCTATGCCGGCCTGGTGGCGCGGCTGTTTCCCGGAACGGCCGTCGAAGGGCGGCTGGTCTACACCGCGGGGCCGATCGTGCATGCGCTGGGCGCAGAGGAGCTCGGCGACCGGCTGGCGCGGCTCACGTCGCCGTGACGGCGCCTTGACGCGGTATGGCGGGCATACCTACTTTGCGTTCAACTTTCCGCTAACAGCGAATATGGGGTTTGCGCCATGGGCGTCGAAAAAGTGTCGGATCAGTCGTTTGATGCCGACGTGATCAATTCATCCGAGCCGGTCCTGGTCGATTTCTGGGCCGAATGGTGCGGACCCTGCCGCATGATCGCCCCGGTGCTGGACGAAGTGGCCGGCGATCTCGGCGGCAAGCTGAAGATCGTCAAGCTCAATGTCGACGAGAACCCGGCGACCGCCTCCAAATACGGCATCATGTCGATCCCGACCCTGCTGATCTTCAAGGATGGCAAGCTGGCCTCCCGCCAGGTCGGCGCCGCCCCCAAGGCGCGGCTGGTGCAGTGGATCCACAGCTCGATCTGAGCGCGCCCTTTTAGCCCTCTCCCGCGTGCGGGAGAGGGAGAAGAAATCCAGCAAAAAGCCCCCGGACGTCGCCGTCCGGGGGCTTTTTCTTGGTGTCACGCCGTTTCCAGCGGGCGCAGCCCGGCTTCGATCTGCGCGCGGCGCGGCTCCAGGAAGGGCGGCAGAGCGAGACTTTCGCCGAGCGTTTCCGCCGGCTCGTCCTGGGCGAAGCCCGGGCCGTCGGTGGCGATCTCGAACAGGATGCCGTTCGGCTCGCGGAAATACAGGCTGCGGAAATAGAAGCGATCCACCGGGCCGCTGGAGGGAACCCGCAAATCCTTCAGCCGGGCCGCCCAGGCGGCATATTGCGTCTCGTCCGGCGTGCGGAACGCGACATGATGCACGCCGCCGGCGCCCTGTCCGGCGGGGCGCAAGTGCGGCTCCACCGCCACATGCAGCTCGGCCGCCGGGCCGCCCTCGCCCATCTCGAACACATGAACGCTCGCGCCGTCCTGCTCATAGGCGCGCGCCTTACGCATCTCCATGACGCGGGTGAGCACCAGCTCGGTCGGCGCCAGATCCGGCACGCTCATCACGATGGGGCCGAGGCCGCGGATCTGATGCTCCGCCGGCACCGTGCTGCGATCCCACGGATGCGCCGGGCCGCTGCCGCCATCGTCGAGCAGGCTGAGGCGCTGGCCCTCCGGGTCCTCGAAATCGATCACCGAACGGCCGTCGCGCAGGCTCACGCCGCCATGGGCGACGCCCGCAGCAGTGAGGCGCGCGGCCCAATAGTCCAGGCTCGCGCTGCCGGCGACGCGCAGATAGGTGCGCACCACGGCATGGGTGCCGCGCCGCTCGCGCGGGGCGCGCCAGTCGAAGAAGGTGAGGTCGCTGCCGGGCGAGGCTTCGGCGTCGGCATAGAACAGATGATAGGCCGAGACATCGTCCTGGTTCACCGTCTTCTTCACCAGCCGCATGCCCAGCGTGCGGGTGTAGAAGGCGTGGTTGCCGGCGGCGTCGGCGGTGATGGCGGTGAGATGATGAATGCCGGTGAGTTGCATGGTGTCCTCCGTTGACGCAAACATACTGCGCCATATCGGTAATATCCATTGCAACAACGCAAGGTCGGCTTGCTGGAGCGGAACCCGACCTGAATGAATTGGGAGGGATTCCCGAATCAGGGACGAAGTGTTTCAGAGTGTCTGCCGGAGGGAGGCCGGCAGGCATGTCGAGAGCCCTATCGGTCGATCTTCCGATTCGGGTTCTTGGAGCTGTTGCCGCGGGTGCGACGCACCGGGAGGCGGCCGAGCGTTTGGCGTGAGCGCCGCCAGCGTCAGCCGTTGGCGCAAGCGGGAGAGCGAACAGGGCGACCCGCGCCCCGGGCGGCTCGGCGGGGACCGGCGTTCGGATCGGATCGAGGCTCATCGTGAGGCCGTGATGGCGGCGCTTGGACCCGGCCGAGACGCCACCATCGAGGAGGTGCGCGCCAGCCTGGCGAAGCAGGGTCTCGTCTTCGGCTACGGCACGATCCAGCGCTTCTTTGCGTGCCACGCCATCACGCGCAAAAAAAGACCGCGCACGCGACCGAACAGGATCGCCCCGACGTTCTGACAAGGCGCGAGCAATGGTTCGAGGGACAACTCGACCTCGATCCCGACCGACTGGTCTTCATCGACGAAACCTGGGCCTCGACCAACATGGCTCGCCGCCACGGGCGCTGCCGGCGCGGCGGTGGGTGCTGGACGGGCCGATCAACCGGGATGCCTTCGAGATCTATGTCGCCAAGCTGCTGGCCCCGGAACTGCGGCCGGCGACGTCGTCGTCGTTGCGCTACCTCCCGCCCTACAGCCCCGACTTCAACCCAATCGAGAACGCCTTCGCCAAGCTCAAGGCGCTGCTGAGAAAGGCCGCCGAACGAACCGTCAACGGCCTCTGGGACGCCATAGGCCGCATCCTCGACCTCTTCCCGCCCGCCGAGTGCGCCAACTACTTCAGCGCAGCAGGCTACGACGCAACCTGATGGGATTCCGCTCTAGCTGCGTTGAGCCGACGTCGATGATGGGGCACCGGCAACAACTCTTTCTGCCTACCGTGCGGGGATCAGCTTCGGTTCTTGAATCGCCAGCTGTCGTTGCCGTTTTCGACGATGTCGTAGTGGTGGGTGATGCGGTCGAGAAGCGCCGTCGTCATCTTGGGATCGCCGAAGACGGTGGGCCATTTGCCGACCTTCAGGTTGGTGGTGATGGCCACCCGAACGGGCGAACGGCAGATAGCCAAGCTCGTCGAGGACCACGAGCTCGTGGCGGCGCAGCTGGGCCGCGAGCGCGCCGGCCTTGCCGATCCACGTCTCATCCTCGAGCTGCGTCACCAGATCGACGGAGTTGAAGTAGCGACCACGGGCACCGGCACGGATAACGCTGGCGGCGATCGCGCTGGCGAGGTGGGTCTTGCCGGTGCCCGTGCTCCCGACCATCACGACGTTGCGGCGCGCCCGCTAATCCGGCAGGATCGTCACCGATCGACGATCGCTGTCGCGCCCCGTTTTCGGGCGGGGCGCTTGGAACTGTCTCAAGACAGACGCTTCCGCAACAAGGCTTGATTTCGACGGATCAGGCCTTGGTACATGGCATTCTTGCCGGGATACCACGGCATTTCCGCGATCTTATCAAAGCCCGGCATGCCTTCCATGTGGCGAACCATTCTCTGGCGCATAGCGGCATCGGGGAGCGGGCCTCGCATGGCGCCCACATTTTCTGTCGCGTGTGTAGGATCGGAGGTGCCGGACAGAACGCACGTCACCGCCGGGTGCGAAATTACCCATTTTAGGAAAAACTGCGCCCAGTTCTCGGCGCCGAACTCTTTGGCAAAGTCCGGCAGTGGCCGTCCTTGCACGACCTGGAAAAGGCGGGCTTTCTCGAAGGGCATGTTGACGAAGACGCCAGCGCCTTTCTGTTGCGCCAACGGCAATATCCGGTTCTCGGCGGCTCGATTGAAGATCGAATAGTTGACCTGGACGATGTCGAGGTTTCCAGCCGCAACCAGATTGGCGAGTGGTTCGTGGTATTGGTTCTCGAAATGGGAAATCGCTGTGTAACGGATGAGTCCTTCTTTCTTCCAAGCACGCAGAAGCGGCAGCACGAAATCCACATTCACAAGACTATGCACATGCATGACGTCGATCTTCTCGCGCCACAGCGTGCGCTGCGAGAGTTCGAGACTCCGAGCGGCTTGATCGTCATCGGCGAGAAAGTCCCCCGTTGCCCAGACCTTGTTGGCGATGAACATGCTATCGGTCAGGCCGAGGGCGACACCGAGTTGGCCCACCGTGAACTGCGCGCTCCCGTAAAGCGGCGACGTATCGACAACACGAGCACCGCTCTCGAAGTAGGTGCGCATGACCTCGCGCAGATTATCGCGTGGTGCTCCAGGCAGCAGATCGAAGATCAGGAAGGTGCCGAGCCCAACGGCGGGGACGGCTTCGTTCGTCGCGGGTATCGCACGCGTTATAAGAGGTCCTGCGGGGATGGTCTGGGGGTTCCCGCCTGCCGCGGTTTGCGCCTGCGCGGACGAAATACCGAGCGTTGAAGCAAGAGCGCCCGCTGCGGTCATTCCGAGCACATGCCGCCTGCTCGCGAGCAGGCGTCCATTATCATCTCCACTCATGGGCGTACCCTCTCTTCAGACTATTGCAGGGGATGTCGACGAGCTTTTTGCACCGGTGGCCGGATGGCGAGCACGGCGGTTCGTTGAACCCCGGCACTCGCCATCCGTGTGCTCCATCAGACCGGAATGGGTGCGCTTTCGGTGATCAGCTTTTCGGCCCGGAGTTCATCCCAGAACGACTTGGGGATGTTCACTTTCATCGACTGAATATTGGCTTCGACCTGACCGGGCACGCGGGCTCCGGGAATGATCGCCGACACAATCCGGGGCGCGGCGGCAAACTGCAGCGCGGCCGTCCGCAAGTCGATGCCGTGGCGGTCGGCGACAGCCGCGAGGCGGGCACGCTTTTCGACGACGCCGGGCGGCAGATCCGTGCTGAAGTGGTAGCGGTTGCGTCCCCCCAGGAAGCCGTCGTTGAGCGGGGTGCCGACCGTGACCGAGATGCCCTTCTTCTCCAGAGCGGGGAACGTCTTGGTCAGCGTGTTCTCATGGTCGATGATGCTGTATTGGCACGCCAGCAGTACGATGTCCGGCGTCGGCCCATCCGCGTTCGCGGCCATCACCGCGGCCTCGGGCCGATTGATTCCGAAGCCCCACGCCTTGATCAGCCCTTCGTTGCGCATCCTTTCGAGTTCGACCATGGCGCCGGTCCGTGCGATTTCGAAAGAGTCGGTCCAGGGCTGCTTCAGTTCCGTGTTCTCCGGCCCGAGATCGTGGATGTAGACAATGTCGATGCTGGAGAGGCCGAGGCGCTGCAGGCTGTCTTCGATCGAACGACGCGCACCAGCGGCCGTGTAGTCGTAGTCATAAGAGAAATTCAGCTTGTCCGCCCAAAACGTTTCAGGCAACGGCGTCCGGCTGGCGTGGAACACACGACCGACCTTGGTGGAGACGATATATTCGCTGCGCTTCTTGTCTCTCAGGAAACGTCCAAGACGATGTTCGGAGAGACCATGGCCATAGAACGGGGAACTGTCGTAGTAGCGGACGCCGCCGTCCCATGCCGCTTGCAACGTCGCCTGAGCCTGGGCATCGCTGATCGGTGCGAAGATGTTGCCGATCTGTGTACCGCCCATGCCGAAGCGGTATCTTGTGAGAAAGCGCATGCCGTCGATGGGCTCATTGAGCGGCAGTACTTGCGTCGTCACCCGCCCCCGCGTTGGAAGAACCGTGCCTTGAACGGTTTGGGGCGCGAAGGGCGGGACTTGCCCCGCGGCCTTGTTCGTGGATTGGGCGAATGCCGCGCCACTCGCCGCGACAGCGGCCCCAGTTGCAACGAATTGCAGAAAATCTCGGCGTTCCATATCGACCTCTTCGGTGTTGGGAGGCACAGTTGCTGATGCCCCGACCATCGGTGATCCCGGGGCACAATCCATCTCATTGGTGGAGGGCGGCCCCATCGGCTGCACCAGCGGGGGCCTTTGATCATCGCAAGTCAGACGCTTCGTCTAGCAGCGCGAGATCCAAGAATCTGTCGCTCTCGCCGGCAACTATCATGGTTCATGAGATAGAGATCTGAAATTAAAAGCCAAGTATATCCAACTCTGTTCTGCCGCATGACGCCTATCCTTGTGTACGTGACGCGAAGACTTTTTTGCCACGGCAGGTAATGCTGTGTCCGCAGGTGGAAATGCTCTTCGGAGCGCTGAATTTAGGCAGCCCCGCCGATGGCCGTTATCTCAATCCAACTGGATTTTTGCCTAATTGTGCCGATAGCCTTGAAGGCGTGGGCCGCGGCGTTCACATTTGCGGGAATGAGGAGCGAGGTTTCGAATGACACGACCTATGAACGCGAATGCTTCGTCAACGTTGGGGGAGGTCGAAACGATCGACCGCCTGGCTGCGACATTGGACGCGTATTCGAAAGGCCGGGACGTCAGCCCGACAGCGGTCGACGGCGCCACCTTGTATCGGCTTTCGGCGCCCGGAACGCCGACGAACTGCATCTACGAACCGTGCGTTGCCCTCATCGTCCAGGGAGAGAAGAAAGTCGTCTTCGGTCGAGAGGAGTTCATTTTCGGATCGGGACGCTTTTTCGTCACCTCCATCGACATTCCGACCTCGGCCCAAGTCACCGTCGCCTCTCGGGAACAGCCTTATCTGTCGTTGGTCCTGAAGCTTGATCTCGCGCTCGTGAATGAAGTCTTGCAGTCTCTTGTTCCGGACACGTCGGCAGCCGAACCGACGGCGCCCCGCGGGCTGGTTGCGGGCCATGCTACGCCGGAACTGCTGGATGCTTTCGTGCGCTTCGCCTATCTGCTGGATCATCCCGAAGAGATCCCGGTCATGGCTGATCTCATCAAGCGGGAGATCTACTTCCGCCTGTTGAACGGAGAGGCCGGAGTGTGGCTCAGGTGCATGGTTGGCGAGGGCTACCGCGCTGGAGGTGTGGTAAGGGTCCTCGATTGGCTGAAGCGCAATTTCGTACGCCCCCTCGACATCGATGCGCTCGCCGCTCTTGCCGGGATGGCGCGCTCGACGCTGCACCATAAATTCCGTGCTTTGACCGGCACCAGCCCGCTTCAGTATCAGAAGTGTCTCCGGCTCTACGCCGCTCGCAATATGATGATGACTGAGCGGGCAGACGCCAATACGGCGGCCCACCGGGTCGGTTATGAAAGCGTGTCCCAGTTCAACCGGGAATATGCCCGCATGTTTGGGCATCCTCCGGGGCGAGACGTCCGGGAAACGCGCGATGCGGCCTCGGTGAGGTCCGTGTCGACCCGGATCGGCAAGGAGAGGGACATTCCGTCCGCCTCTGTCCCGATTGGCGAGTGATCCCCGCTTCGCCACGCCCGCACCCACGTCACAGCCCGGCCTGCTGCTCTCACCGCTCCGAACAGCATAACGATGGTCAAGAGTCTGGTCCGCGCGGGATGAAAGATCAGGGGCAGGTCACCCGCCCTACAGCCCCGACTTCAACCCAATCGAGAACGCCTTCGCCAAGCTCAAGACGCTGCTGAGAAAGGCCGCCGAACGAACCGTCAACGGCCTCTGGGACGCCATAGGCTGCATCCTCGACCTCTTCCCGCCCGCCGAGTGCGCCAACTACTTCAGCGCAGCAGGCTACGACGCAACCTGATGGGATTCCGCTCTAGAACAGGCCGGCCTCCCGTGCCCCGCTGAACAGAAGTTGCAGCGACAGCAGGAACAGAGCGGCGACGATCAGCCGGTAGAAGCTGCGTTCCGGCATGATTCGGGTCAGCCACACGCCGGCAAAGGTGCCGACGACCGCCACCGGCGCCAGCAGGGCGGCGGCCTGGAGATTGGCCGGGTTGAGCTGGCCCAGCGCCCAGTACGGCACCAGCTTGGCCGCATTGATGCCGGCGAACAGGATGGTGGAGGTGCCGGCGAACACCAGCTTGGGCAGGCGCTGCGGCAGCACGTACATCTGGTAGGGTGGCGCGCCGGCATGGCTGACGAAGCTGGTGAAGCCGGTGAGCGCGCCCCAGAACACCCCGCGCGGCACGTCCGCCGGCCGCGCCTCCACCGGGCGGCGGCCGAACCAGCGGTCGAGGCAGAAGGCGAGGCCGATGGCGCCCACCAGCATCATCACCATCGGCTCGGAGATCAGGCTGGCGGTGGCCCAGCCGATGCCGATGCCGAGGAGGGCGCTCGGCCCCAGGATGAGGAGGTTCCGCGCGGAGAATTCGCGCCGATAGGCCCACACGCCGAATATGTCGCTCACCACATAGACCGGCAGCAGCAGGCCGGCGGCGGCGATCGGCGGCATGGCGACCGACAAGATCGGCACCGCGAGAATGCCGATCATCGGCACCCCGCCCTTGCTCATCCCGACCGCGGCGGCGGCCAGCAGGGCGGGAAGCACGAAGGCGAGGGTGGCGCTGGGCATGGGAGGACTACCGGGGACCGGGCCGCGCCTTTTGGACACTGCTGTTCCCCGGACAAGCTGCACCCAGTGCAGCGCCGATCCGGGGCCCAGGGGAGAATCGGCGAAGCGGCAGAATACTTATGTGAAGCGCCTTCGGCGGATTCAACCCTGGGTCCCGGATCGGCGCTCCGGCTCCGCCTGCGCTGGTCCGGGACGCACCGGCCCTCAGGCCGCCTGCGCGCTTGCCAGCCGCTCAGTGACCAGCGCGCGCAGCGACCGGAGGTCGCGCACGAACTGGCGGATGCCCTCGCCGAGCTTTTCGCTCGCCATGGCGTCCTCGTTGAAACCGAACCGGAACGCCTTCTCCTCAAGCGCCGGCGGCGGGGCGACCGGCTCGGCGGTGCCGGGCTTCAGGCGGCGCTCCAGCGTGCCGTCTTCGGCCGCCAGCTGGTCGAGCAGAGCCGGGCCGATGGTCAGGCGGTCGCAGCCGGCCAGCGCCTCGATTTCCCCGGTGTTGCGGAAGGAGGCGCCCATCACCACGGTGCCGATGCCGTGAGACTTGTAATACTCATAGATGCGCCGCACCGAAACGACGCCGGGGTCGGTCTCGGCGGTGAAGGGACCCTCGCCGGCCTTGACGTGCCAATCCAGAATCCGCCCGACGAAGGGCGAGATCAGGAAGGCACCGGCATTGGCGCAGGCCACCGCCTGCGGCATGCCGAACAGCAGCGTCATGTTGCAGTCGACGCCCTCGGCCTGCAGCACGCGCCCGGCCTGGATGCCTTCCCAGGTGGCGGCGATCTTGATGAGGATGCGCTCGCGGCCGATGCCGCGGGCCTGATAGGCGGCGATGAAGCTGCGCGCCTTGTCGAGCGTGGCGGCGGTGTCGAAGGACAGGTCGGCATCGACCTCGGTGGACACCCGGCCGGGCACGATGCCGGCGAGTTCGGCGCCGAAATTCACCGCCAGCCGGTCGCAGGTGGCCGCCGCCACCGCCGCCGGCGTGCCGGACTGCCGCCGGCCCCAGCCGATCGCCTCGTCCACCAGCCCGGCATAGGCCGGGGTCTGCGCCGCCTTCAGCAGCAGGGTCGGATTGGTGGTGCAGTCCTGCGGCTTCAGGCGGCGCACCGCCTCGATGTCGCCGGTGTCGGCGACCACCACGCTCATGGCGCGGAGCTGATCGAGCTTTGAGGACATGTCTAGGCTCCTTCTTCGGCCGGCGGGACCGGATCGCCGGGCAGTATGTCGCACCTTCGGCCGTTGGACCACAGATCGCCCGCCATCTTCAAGTGGCGTTTGCGCGGCCGTTTGAAAAGCCCGGCGCGCATCCCCCCGTGCCGGCGCCGCCGCGCCGCGCTATAACAAGCCCCATGAGCGCTGCCCCGCCCCCGCCCCGAACTGCCGCCTTCTCGCCGGAGGAGGTGGAGCGTTATGCCCGCCACCTGGTGCTGCGCGAGGTCGGCGGCCCCGGCCAGCTGAAGCTGAAGAAGGCGCGCATTCTCGTCATCGGCGCCGGCGGGCTCGGCGCCCCGGCGTTGCTCTATCTCGCCGCCGCCGGCGTCGGACACATCGTGGTGATGGACGACGACACCGTGGCGCTGTCCAATCTGCAGCGCCAGGTCATTCACACCACCGCCGGCATCGGCCGGCCGAAGGCGGCCAGCGCCGCCGCGGCGATCGGGGCGCTGAACCCGCATGTGGCGGTGGAGGCGGTGGCCGAGCGCATCACCCCCGGCAACGCGCTGGCGCGCATCGGTGCCGCCGATGTGGTGATCGACGGCTCGGACAATTTCGCCACCCGCTATCTGGTGTCGGACGCCTGCGTGCTGGCGCGCCGGCCGCTGGTGAGCGCCGCGCTCGGCCGCTTCGACGCCACGGTGACGACGCTGCGCGCCCATGAGGCCGGCCCCGACGGCACGCTCTACCCGACCTATCGCTGCCTGTTCCCGGAACCGCCGCCGGCCGGCATGGTGCCGGCCTGTGCGGAGGCCGGCATTCTCGGCGCGCTGGCCGGCATTGCCGGCTCCCTGGTGGCGCTGGAGGCGATCCGCGCCGTGGTCGGCTTCGGCGAGGGGCTGGTCGGCCGGCTCTTGATGATCGACGCGCTCACCATGCGCTTCGAGACGCTGTCCTATGGCTGGGACCCGTCAAACCCGCTCACCGGCCGCGACCCGAGCATCACCGATCTCTCAGGCCATATTGGCTGACGCGTCAGTCGAACAGGCCGGGCGGCGCCGAATACCATTTGCCGCCCTGCCGGCCGGCTTGGAGGCCCACCGCGTAGAGCGCATTCATATAGGGCTTGTCGAACGGGCTGGTGCTCTTCATCGTGAAGTCGGACGGGATGAAGCCGAGGCGGAAATCGTATTTGTATTTGCGCGCAAAGCTGTAGGTGTCGAACACCGTGGCGTAGGTGCTGCTCTTCATCAGCGTGTCGAAGGCGCGCCCGGCAATGGCCAGGGTCGAGGGCTTGGTGACGTCGAAGGTCGGCTCGAACTTCTTGTTCAGCAGCACATAGAAGGTCTTCCGTTTGGCGTTTGAACTGCCGGTGCCGTCGCCGCCCGCCGCGGCGATCTTGGTCGGCACGGTGAGCACCTGCATGGTGGTGCCGCCGTCGACATGCATTTCCTGGAAGGCGCGGCCGTCGCGCTCCACCTCGATCATCATCGGCCGGAAGGCGCCGGGAATGCTGGCCGAGCCCACCAGCACGCGGCGGAACAGGTCCAGCGCGCGCGGATTGCCGCTGTTGGCGATCGCGCCCATGTCCCACATCACCGGGCGCTGGGCGTCGAGCTGGGTGGTCAGCACGAACAGCCGGCGGCCGGCGCGGTGCTGGGCGGCGATCTCCGCCAGCATCTCGGCGTCGACATAGCGCGCCACCATCTGCTGCAGCGGATCGGTGCTGAACACGCCCTCGCCGAACAGGCCGGCGATCGGGTTGCCGGCGAGGATGTCGCGGGTGTCGGTGTCGGTGTAGACCTGCTTCAGCTTCTCGTCATAAGCGGGCCCGAGAAAGGCGAAGGGTGCGATGAGCGCGCCGGTCGACACGCCGGTGACCACCGAGAATTCCGGCCGCGTGCCGGCCTGGGTCCAGCCGTTCAGCAGGCCTGCGCCATAGGCGCCGTCCGAGCCGCCGCCGGAGATGGCGAGGATGCTGTATTGCGCGAAGCTGATTTTGGCGCGCTCGGCCCGGAAGCGGGCGAGCTTGGGCGCGATCTCGGCCAGCGAGCCGTCAGCCCACATCCGCACATGGGGAATGCCCATCGGCGCGCCGAGGTCGGCATCCTCGAAGGTGTAGGGTGTGCGCGGCATCGCGCCGGAGCAGGAAGCGAGCGTGACGGCCAGGGCCAGCATGCCGGCGAGACGAACGAGAGAACGGAACGCGGCCATAGGCTGTCGGCCCTTCGCGAGACAGGAGGCCGGAGCCTATAGCACGGCGCCGTTCTGTGCTGTGCCCTGGCCGACACAGGCCGCCGCCGCTTGACGACAGGGTTAAGAGTGTTTTTGCAAAACAGTACGTTACGTCAGCCTGGGGCGCCCGAGCCTTGGAAGGACGCACAGGGCCGATGCCAGCCGCCGTTGACCTTCCGAACAGTCTGTTAAGCGCCGGCGCTCAAAGCCCGAAGCGGCCCCACAGCGCGCGCTCCTCGGCCGCCGCCAGCAGCGTCTCGGCCACGCCCGCGCCGATGGCGGCCCCGCCGACCCCCGGCGTGCGGCGCCCGAACAGGCCGCCGCCGCCCGGCACCAGCGGCGTTTTCACCGTGTCGCCATAGCGCGCCTTCAGATAGCCGCGCAGATCGCCGATGGCATCGGCAAGCCCGAGTTCCAGCGCCTGCGGCGCCGCCCAGAAATCGCCGGAGAACAGCGTGTCGTCCGGCCCCGCCAGCACCGAGCCGCGCCGCTCGCGCACCAGGGCGACGAAGCGTTCGTGAATCTCGGCCTGGATTGCCTTCAGCCGCTCCACATCCTCCGGCTTTTCCGGCTGGAACGGATCGAGCAGGCCCTTGCGGGTGCCGGCGGTGTGCACCCGCCGCTCGATTCCGAGCTTCTCGATGGCGCGATCGAAGCCGAAGCCGGCGCTGATGACGCCGATGGAGCCGAGGATCGAAAACGGATCGGCGACGATCTCATCGGCGGCGCAGGCCAGCATATAGCCGCCGGAGGCCGCCACATCCTCGACGAAGGCGATCACCGGCAGGTTCTTTTCCTGCGCCAGCGTGCGGATGCGCCGATAGACGAGGTGCGACTGCGCCGGCGCGCCGCCCGGCGAATTGATCACCAGCGCCACCGCCTTGGCGCCGCTCACCGCGAAGGCGCGATCGAGCGTCTTGGCGACGCCGGAAAAGGTGATGCCGGGGCGCAGCGGCGACGACATGCCGATGGCGCCGGACAGCCGCACCACCGGCACCACCGGGGTCGCGGTGCGCAGCCGCGCGGGAAGCACCGGGCCGAGGCCGCGGCGGACTTTGTCGAGAAACGATGGGTTGGACATGCCTGCACACATAAAGCGCGCCGCGGCACGGCTCAAGCCGCTTCGCCCAACGCCTGCGTGATCGCGACCCCCCGGCGCAGCACCGCCTCCGCTGCCGCGCTGGGCCGGCCGTCGAGCTCGGCGAGGTGAAGGCCGGGCAGCAGCGCCGGCGGCGTGCGCCGGCCCTTCACCGCCCCGACCAGCAGCCGGATCGCCGGCAGGCCCGGCCGGGCATGGACCGGGCGCAGCGTGACCGCGCCGAAACGCCGGCCGAGCCCTTCCAGCAGAGCGGCGAGCGCCTCCGGCCGGTGGATCAGCGCCAGCCGCCCGCCCGGCTCCAGCAGCCGGTCGGCCGCCTTCAGCCAGGTCTCGATGCCGGGATCGGGCAGGGCATGGGCGCGGGCGCGGTCCGGGTCCGGCGAGGCGCGCCGGCGGGTGGGGTCGTTGAAGGGCGGGTTCATCAGAACGAGATCCGCGCTCCCGCGCGCGGGAGCGGCCGGGCCGCCGGGGCGGGCGAGAGTAGCGATGTCGGCGCACACCGCCGCCGCCCGCCCAAGGAGGGCCGGCCGCGCAGCGTTCTCGGCGGCCAGCGCGGCGAGCGCGGGGTCGATCTCGACCAGCGTCACAAGGGCCTGCGCCACCCGCAGGGCGAAGGCGAGCCCGGCGCCGCCGACCCCGGCGCCGAGATCGACGCCGTGGCGCACATTGCCGGGCGCGCTGGCGGCGAGCAGCAGCGCGTCGTGCCCCACCCGGTGGCCGCGCACCGGCTGGCGCAGTATGAGCCGCCCGTCCAGCACCGCGTCTTCGCTGGTGGCGGCGCCGGATTGCGGCGCGATCACGGAGTGTTCACTCGGCCAGCACATGCCGGAAGCCGGCCTCGGCGAGCAGCGCGCGCGCCCGGCCGTGCTGGTCGGTACCGACCAGAATCCGGCGCGGCAGCAGGCCGATCGAGCCTTCGAGCACGCTCATATGGCCGTCGGCGACCTGGTGGCCGATGCCGGCGGCGCTCAGCAGCGCTTCAACGGCGGAGATGAGGACGAGGTCGTTGGTTCGCATGAGTTCACGCATCGGAACAGTGTGGCACGGGGCCGGTGCCGGGGCGAGACGGCAACCGCCCCTTTGCGCAACCCCTTGCGGTGCCTGCACGGTCCTTTCTATGGTGCCGCGGCAAACGTAGGAAATATGCCCGTGGCCGTGGTCCTGCCGTTCAACCCCGCCGTCGAGCCCTCCATCGAGGGCATCGTCGCGCTCGTGCGCCCCGACATGGAGCGGGTGAACGCGCTGATCCTGAGCCGCACCGGCTCGGACGTCGCGCTGATTCCCGAAGTGGCGACGCACCTCATCTCCTCTGGCGGCAAGCGGCTGCGGCCGATGCTGACCCTGGCCACCGCGGCGCTGTCCCACTATGCCGGCGACGGCCATATCCGCCTCGCCGCTTCGGTCGAGTTCATGCACACCGCGACGCTGCTGCACGACGACGTGGTGGACGGCAGCGAGATGCGCCGCGGCAAGCTCGCGGCCCGCATGCTGTGGGGCAATGAAGCCAGCGTGCTGGTGGGCGACTTCCTGCTCGGCCAGGCGTTCCGCATGATGGTCGAGGTCGGCAATATGCGGGCGCTCGACATTCTCTCCACCGCCGCGGTGGTGATCGCCGAAGGCGAGGTGATGCAGCTGGCAAGCGCCAAGAACACCGCCACCACCGAGGACGAGTACCTCGCCGTCATTCGCGGCAAGACCGCCGAGCTGTTCGCCGCCGCCTGCGAGGTCGGCCCGGTGATCGGCGGCCTGACCAAGGCCGAGCAGGCCGCCTGCCGCAGCTACGGCATGAATCTCGGCATTGCCTTCCAGCTGGTCGACGACGCGCTGGACTATGGCGGCTCGCGGGCAAAGCTCGGCAAGAATGTCGGCGACGATTTCCGCGAGGGCAAGATCACGCTGCCCATCGTGCTGGCCTTCCGCCGCGGCCCGGAGGAGGAGCGCGCCTTCTGGCGCCGCTGCCTGGAGCAGAGCGAGATTGCCGAGGGCGACCTGGAGCACGCCATCGACCTGCTGGCCCGCCACCGCGCGCTGGCCGATACTGTGGACCGCGCCCGCCACTACGGCGCCATCGCCAAGGACGCGCTCGGCCTGTTCCCGGACGGGCCGGCCAAGCAGGCGCTGCTCGACGTGGTGGATTTCTGCGTGGCGCGGGCGCGCTAACCCCGCGGCCCCAGCAGCACCAGCGCGGCGCCGGCGAGGCAGAGGGTGCCGCCGGCGAGGTCCCAGCGGTCCGGGCGCACGCCCTCCACCGCCCACAGCCAGGCCAGCGTGGCCGCGACATAGACCCCGCCATAGGCGGCGAAGGCGCGCCCGGCGGCTGCCGCTTCGACCAGCGTCAGCAGGCCGGCGAAGGCGATGAGGCCGGCGACGCCGGGCAGCAGCCACAGCGGCGAGGCGCCCGAGCGCACCACCGCCCAGAAGGCGAAGCAGCCGGCGATCTCGGTCAGCGCCGCCACGGTGAAGATCAGCGCGGCGGTCAGCGCAGCACCGTGGGCTTGATCCACCAATGGGGGTGGGCGGCGCGCAGCGCCTTGGCCGCTGCACCGGCGGCGCGGCAGCTATCATAGAGCCCGAACAGCGTGGCGCCGGAGCCGGACATCCGCACCAGCCGCACATCGCTGGTCGCGGCAAGCGACGAAGCGGCCTCCTCCAGCGTCGGGGCGAGGCGGCGGGCCACCGGTTCGAGGTCGTTGGGCAGGTGCGCCAGCAGCGCGAACAGCGCGGCCCGGTCGAGCGCCAGTGCCGTGTGCGGCGGATGGGCGAGCCCGGCATGCATCTCGCCCGGCCGCAGCGACAGAGCGTGAAACACAAGCGCGGTGGCGATCGGCACGCCGGGATTGAGCAGCACCGCGGCACAGAACGGCAGCATGACCGGCTCCACCACCTCGCCGCGCCCGCCCATCAGGCAGGCACGCGAGGCAAGGCAGGCCGGCACGTCCGAGCCGGTGGCGAGCGCCGCCTCATGGAGGCGCGGATCGTCGGGGGCGAGGGCGTTGGCGCGGGCGAGCAGCCGCAGCGCCGCCGCCGCGTCCGCCGAGCCGCCGCCGAGCCCGGCCGACACCGGCAGGCGCTTGGTGAGGTGAAAGCGCCCGGCGATGAGGTTCGGCACCCGCGCCGCCAGCGCCTGTGCGGCAACCAGCACCAGATTGCGATCGGCCGCGCCGGCGGCCTGCGCCATCGGGCCGCTGGTCTCCAGCGCGAACGCGCCGCCGGGCCGGAAGGCGAGCCCGTCGCCGATGCCGGCAAAGGCGACCAGGCTGGCGAGCGCGTGGTAGCCGTCCTCGCGCCGGCCGAGCACGCGCAAGGTGAGGTTGACCTTGGCGGGCGCGCGCTCTGTGAAGGACGCATCAAACGGCTGCATCGGCCGCTTATGCCCCTCGGCCCGGCCTTGGGCAAGGCGGGTTGCGTCAGAGCGGCACTGTGCTGTATAAGGCGGCTATCCAGAAATTCTCATAGCGATCGGAAACGGTCGGTTGAGAGTGGGTTCCGCCGCCGGGACCCGCTCTTTTTGCATTGAAATCCCTACCGGAGCCGCCTGTCAGCACCATGAGCGCGATCGAGCCGGATACCGGCGCAGCCGATGAGGCGCGCCTCATCATCGAGAGCGGAGCCGCCGCGCGCGTCGCGGCGATCGTCGAGCCGGTGCTGGCCGGGCTCGGCTTCCGTCTGGTGCGGGTGAAGATCTCCGGCCGCGACGGCATCACCGTGCAGATCATGGCCGAGCGGCCGGACGGCACCTTCGGCATCGACGAGTGCGAGGCGTCGAGCCGCGCCATCTCGCCGGTGCTCGATGTCGAGGACCCGATTTCCGGCAATTATCATCTGGAAATGTCCTCGCCCGGCATCGACCGGCCGCTGGTGCGGGCGGGGGATTTCCGGCGCTGGGCCGGCCATGAGCTGAAGATCGAGATGGCGGTGCCGTTCGACGGCCGTAAGCGTTTCCGCGGCCTGCTGCTGGGCGCGGAAGACGGCCTCGCCATCGTCCGCCTGCCCGACGCCCCGGCCGACGCGCCCGACACCGTGCGCCTGCCCATCGTCGATATCGGCGAAGCCAGGCTGGTGCTCAGCGAGGAGCTGATTCGCGAGGCGCTGCGCCGCGACAAGGCACTGCGTGAGGGTGTCGAGGACGAAGACGAGCTCGACGCGCTGGCGCACGACATTGCCCGCGACGCGGCGGATGCCGACGCGGCGGCGACGCCCGCCCGCCCGGTGCCGCCGAAGAAGATGCCGCTGAAGCGGACCGCGCCCAAAGCGGGCCCCAAGCGCGTCGCCAAATCCAATGCCAAACACAGATCTCATGCGAAGGAGACGCACTGATGGCTGTCGTCAGCGCCAATCGGCTTGAACTGCTGCAGATCGCCGACGCGGTCGCGCGCGAGAAGTCGATCGACCGGAGCATCGTCATCGCCGCGATGGAAGATGCCATCGCCAAGGCGGCCCGCTCGCGCTACGGCGCCGAGACCGACATCCATGCCGAGATCAATCCGCGCACCGGCGAATTGCGGCTGGCCCGCCATCTGCTGGTGGTCGATCTGGTGGAGAATTCCGCCATCGAGATCGAACTCGCTAGCGCCCGCCGGCTGAACCCGGCCGCCCAGGTCGGCGACTCCATTGCCGACACCCTGCCGCCGTTCGATTTCGGCCGCATCGCGGCACAGTCGGCCAAGCAGGTCATCGTGCAGAAGGTGCGCGAGGCCGAGCGCGACCGCCAGTATGACGAGTACAAGGACCGCATCGGCGAGATCGTCAACGGCGCGGTCAAGCGCGTCGAGTACGGCAATGTGGTGGTCGATCTCGGCCGCGGCGAGGGTTCGCTGCGCCGCGACGAGCTGCTGCCGCGCGAGGTCTTCAAGGTCGGCGACCGCATCCGCGCTTATGTCTACGACGTGCGGCGCGAGCTGCGCGGGCCGCAGATCTTCCTGTCCCGCACCCATCCGCAGTTCATGGCCAAGCTGTTCGCCCAGGAAGTGCCGGAAATCTACGATTCCATCGTCGAGATCCGGGCGGTGGCCCGCGATCCCGGCTCGCGCGCCAAGATCGCCGTCACCTCGCGGGATTCCTCGGTGGATCCGGTCGGCGCCTGCGTCGGCATGCGCGGTTCGCGCGTTCAGGCGGTGGTGAACGAGCTGCAGGGCGAGAAGATTGACATCATTCCCTGGTCGCCGGACGTCGCCACCTTCATCGTCAATGCGCTCGCCCCGGCCGAAGTGGTCAAGGTGGTGCTCGACGAGGACCGCGAGCGGATCGAAGTCGTGGTGCCGGACGCGCAATTGTCGCTCGCCATCGGTCGGCGCGGTCAGAATGTGCGCCTCGCCTCCCAGCTCACCGGCTGGGACATCGACATCATGACCGAAGCCGAGGAAAGCGAGCGCCGGCAGAAGGAATTCGCCGAGCGCACCAAGATGTTCGCCGAGGCGCTGGACCTCGACGAGATGATGGGCCAGTTGCTCGCCTCGGAAGGCTTCACCTCGGTGGAGGAACTCGCCTTCGTCGAGCTCAGCGAGCTGGCCTCGATCGAGGGCTTCGACGAGGACACCGCGCAGGAATTGCAGGACCGCGCCCAGGGCCATCTCGCCCGCGTCGAGGCCGAATTCGATGCCCGCCGCCGCGAACTCGGCGTCGAGGACGCGCTGCGCGAGGTGCCGGGCGTGACCTCGCCGATGCTGGTCGCCTTCGGCGAGAACGACATCAAGACGGTCGACGACCTCGCCGGCTGCGCCACCGACGACCTCACCGGCTGGACCGAGCGCAAGGACGGCGAGACGGTGCGGATTCCCGGCGCGCTGGACGGTTTCGAGCTTTCCAAGGAAGACGCCGAGTCGCTGATCCTTCAGGCCCGCCTCAAGGCCGGCTGGATCACCGAAGCGGACATCCCGTCCGCCGCCGTGGAGGAGGCCGATGAGGCCGCCGACACCGAGGCGGAGCAGGGCTGAACGGGAGCGCGGACGTGCTGGCGGTCGCAACCCGAATGGACGACGAGGTGCCGGAGGCGGATGAGACCGACGCCGGCCCGCGTGCGCGCGCCAACGGGCTGGAGCGCCAGTGCATCGCCACCCGCACCGTGGTGCCGGTGGCGCAGATGCTGCGCTTCGTGGTGGGGCCGGACGGCGCGGTGGTGCCGGACCTTTCGGCCCGGCTGCCGGGCCGTGGCGCCTGGGTCACCGCCACACGCGGCGCTTTGGCCGAGGCGCTCAAGCGTAAGGCGTTTGGCCGCGCGTTTCGCGGCAAGGCGCGTGTCGAGGCGGGCCTTGCCGAGCGCATCGACGCGCTGATGGAAAAGGACACGCTCGCCGCTCTCGGCCTCGCCAACAAGGCGGGCCGGGTGGTGGCGGGCACGACGAAGGTCACCGAGGCGCTGCGCGCCGGCACCGTCGCGGTGCTGGTGCACGCCACTGAAGCGGCCGAG
>JBGGNI010000136.1:0-38135 GCA_041287585.1 Xanthobacteraceae bacterium | reverse complement strand
AACGCCGTTGACCCCGACGATCCGCCGGCTTTACGCAGAGGGCGACACGGTGATCGCCTTCTTCGACGCCACCGGCACCGCTCACGATGGAAAGCCCTATGCCAACACGTACGCCTGGATCCTGGAGGTGAGGGGCGCTCGCATCATTCGTGCATATGCCTTCTTCGACGCCATCGCCTTCGATGACTTTTGGCGCAGGGTGTTGCCGGTACCGGCTCAATAACCGGATCGAGCGGCTGCTGGTGCTCCCTGGCCACCCAAACATGAGGCTGGGAAAATTCTTCGGCAGGGAGATCAGCCGCGACGTCATCGGCCATCTTCGCAGCCTTGGCTACATCGCCGCCGGGCCGCGCTCCCCGCAGCCCGGCGCGCCCTAACCTATGTGACCACCAGGAGTTCCTGTCGCATTACGGCTTCAATACCCTACGTGATCTGCCGGACATGGGGGTGCTCGAGGACGCCGGCCTGCTGAGCAAAGACAGTCTCCTGGTCGGGGATCTGATGAGCTTTGCTGTGGGCGACCGGGAGGAACATCAGGACTGAGCCGCCGTCGCATGGTGACAAGATCGCTTTGATAGGCGGCGCGTCCCCGCGCCGATTCCGAACCGGCGTCCCACGCTCAAAGCGCCAGTTCCCTCCGCAGCGCCTCAAGCCGTTCCATGGCGACGACGCCGTCGGCGATGGTCGGTGCCGCCGTCTGTGCCCCGCCCAGAGCCGGAACGACATCGGCGAGCAGCGCGTAATAGCCTTTCGGATCCTCATTTGCCGCCGCGGTGAAGTTCGGCTTCCAGGTAAGGGAATCGACGTCGTCGGCAAGCGTTGCGCGCGGATCATCCACCTTGAAGGGCGGGTTGCGGTGCCAGCGTATCTCGATCACGTCTTCGACCTCGATGCGCTGATGGTCGCCCATCAGTTCGATACGTTCTACCGGCGTGCCGCGCGACTGGATTGTACCCATGGCGACGGTGCCGATCGCCCCGCATTCGAACTCGAAACCCACATGGAACAGCACGCGCCCCGGCGTCTTTTCCACCTTGCGCGCCGATATCGTCTTCACCGGCGAGACCAGGAACGACACCAGATCCATATAGTGCACGCAGTGATGCAGGAAAAATCCGGTGTAATCGACATTTCCAGTGAAATATCCCGGAGCTGTCATGTAGTATCCGGTGAGCCCAAGTACGTCGCCGAAGCGGCCGGAGCGCACGATGTTTGCCGCCATCTTGTTGCCGGCCGAATAGCGCTTCATGAAGCCGAGCAGAAGCGGCTTCTTCGCCTTTTCGGAAGCGGCAAGCAGTTCTCGCGCGCCCGCCGCCGTGCCCGCCGGCGGCTTCTCCATGAACACGCCGAGGCCGCGTTCCAGCGCCGCCTTGCCGAAAGCCAGATGCTGGTCCGGTCCTACCGCCATGCCGACCGCGTCGAGGCCCGGCGTGGCGAGCAGGGTCTCAACGTCGCCGGTGAGCGCCGAGACGCCGAATTGGCGGCCGGCGTCGGTGAGGCGCGTGCCGTCGATGTCGCACAGCGCCGCCAGCCTGACATCATGGCGGACGAGTTGCGGGAGCAGCATTTGGGTGGCGTGGATGCCGCAGCCGATCCAACCGATATTAAGGGTCATCGACGGTATTCCGTGAGGGTGAGGTGGGATTTGATGAAGGCGCTGGACGCGCTGAGCCGGTCGCTTTCGTCCTCGTGCGGCGCGCGCCACTGCGCGAACGGCACGCCGAAGCGATCGTCGCGGCGGCGGAACGGTTCGAGCGAGATCGGGCCGCCGTATCCGATTTGATGGAGCGCGCGGCAGACGCCGACCCAGTCGGTCGCGCCGGTGCCGGGGAAGCCGCGATGGTTTTCATTGGCCTGGAAATGCACCACACGGCTGCCGCCGAGCAGGATCGCCTCGGCGATCGAGCTCTCCTCCATATGCATATGGAAGGTGTCCAGCATGAGCTGGATCGCCGGATGATCGACGGCATCGAGCAGTTCGATCGCCTGCTGGGTGGTGCACAGCACGTCGCTCTCGAAGCGGTTCAACGGCTCGACGGCGAGCACGATGCCGGCCTTGGCGGCATAGTCCCCGGCTTCGCGCAGGCCATCGACGCAGCGCTGCTTGCGGGCGAGACGCTCCTCCTCCGGCACCGGGTGCGGCGGGCGGCCGGCGAACACCAGCGGATTGCCGGTGAGCGGCCCGCCGACGACCTTCGCGCCCAGGGCGACGGCGCTGTCGACGGTGTATTTGAGATAATCGATGCCGGCGCGGTGGGCATCGGCGTCGGCGGAGGACAAATTGCGCTGGAGATTGACGCGGGCGGCAAGCACGACGTCGAGCCCGGCCTCATCGAGCGCGTGCCGCGCCGCCTTGACGTCGATCTCGCCCGGTTCCGGCACCAGAAGCTCGACGAAGTCGTAGCCATGCTCGCGCATCCGGGCGAACAGCGGAAAATGCTCGGCCGTGAACGGCCGCGCATATTGCATCGAGATCAACCCGATCGGGTTCATGGTCGGTCCTCTTGTCGTCGGCCGCACCGCGTCATTGCGGGCTGCGGACGTGTTGGTTCAGCCCTTTACGGCACCTTGGGTGAGCCCGCCGATCAGACGGCGCTGGACCAGCAGGAACAGCAGCGTGGCAGGCAGGGCGCCGACCACCGCGCCGGCGGCGAGCAAACCCCACTCGATCTGGTATTCGCCGATCAGGGTCTGGATGGCGACGGTCACCGGGCGCACGTTCCGCCCGCCCAGCGTCAAGGCGTAGAGGTATTCGTTCCAGGCAGTGATGAAGATGTAGATGCCGGTGGAGATGATGCCCGGAACCATGAGCGGCAGCACGATGCGGCGCAGCGTGGTCAGCCGCGAGCAGCCATCCGTCATCGCCGCCTCGTCGAGGCTCTTGGGAATGGCGCCGACATAGCTGGTGAGCATCCACACCGCGAACGGAATGGCGACGGTCGAATTGGCGAGGATCAGTCCGAAATGGGTGTCGAGCAGCCCGGCTTGGCGCATCAGCACGAACAGCGGCAGGATCAGCAGCACCACCGGGAACATGTTGATGAGCAGGAACTGCAGCATCAGCAGCTTGCGGCCCGGAAAGCGGAAGCGGGAGAAGGCATAGGCGGCGGTGACCGCCACCACCAGCCCGAGCACCATGGTGCCGGCGGCGATGATCAGGCTGTGCAGCATGTTGAACGGGAACGAGGTCTGCTGCAGCAGCCGGACATAATTGTCGACGCTCCAGAACCTGGGCGACAGCGAGACGCCATCCGAGGCGATGCGCGCCGAAGGGGTCAGCGAAGTGAGGATCATCCAGGCGAACGGCGCCATGGCGAACGCCACGATGAGCAGCACCGGCAAATCGGTGGTGAGGATGCGGCGGAGCGTGCCGGGCTTTCTCATCGTTCCACCTCGCGCATGGTGCGGGCCAGATAGATTGCGACGAAGGCGCCGAGCAGGATGGTGAAGGTCACCGCAATGGCGGTGCCGTAGCCGAAGTCGAGATTCTGCCGGGCCTTGATGAAGGCGTAGAGCGGCAGCGTGTGGGTGGCGTAGCCGGGCCCGCCGCCGGTCATGACGAAGATCACGTCCATCGAATTGGCCACCCAGATCACCCGCAGCAGGCCGGCGGTCGCCAGCACCGGGGCGATGCCGGGCAGAGTGATGTGGAGGAACTGCCGCGAGCCTGAGGCGCCATCCAGCGCGGCGGCCTCGTACTGGCTCTTGGGGATGCCCTGGAGACCGGCAAGGATCATTACGGCGAAGAACGGAAAACCTTGCCAGACCAGCGTCGCGATCACGGCGTAGAGCGCGAGGTCGGGATCGGCGAGCCACGGCACCGCGCTGTGGATCAGCGACAGATGCAGCAGGATGTCGTTCAGCACGCCGGTATTGGGATCGTAGATCCAGCGCCACATCAGTGCGATCACCACGCTTGGCAGCGCCCACGGAATGATGACGAGCGCCCGTGCCAGGCCGCGCCAGGGAAATTCCCGGTTGAGTAGAATGGCGGTGACGAGCCCGAGCCCCATCTGCAGCGGCACGGTGAGGCCGATCCAGACCACGGTGTTCCACAAGGCGGTCCAGAACACCGGATCGCGGAACAGCTTGACATAATTGCCGAAGCCGACGAAGCGGCTGGCGTTGGGCCGGAACAGCACGAGATCGTAGAAACTGGTCGCCACCGCCTGGACCATGGGCAGGAACACGATGATCGCGGTTACCAGCACGGCTGGCGCGAGCAGCCAATAGGGGGCGAGGCGCGCTTGGCGCCAGAAGGCTCCAGGCTTTGCGGCGCGCAGGGAGGTGACGCTCGACATGGCGATATCCACGGGTTCGCGCGGGACGAGGGGAAGGTTCCGGCGCGAGGCCGGAACCCGTTGACGCGGGCGGAAGCCGTTGGCGTCACTGCGCGAAGAGCGTGTTGAGTTGCTCCATCATCTGCTGCGACGTGGTCTGGCCGGTCAGCCCACGCTGCATGGCGGTCTGCCAGGCGGTATTGACGAACTCCGAGGTCGCCGCGTTCTGCGGCAGCACACGAGCGAAGGGCAGCGACTGGACGGTGGCGTCGACGAAGCGGCGCTCGTGCAGCTTCCAGTCCTTGGCGCCGCTCTTGGTCACGGTCATCTGGCCGGTGGCGCCGTTGAAGGCGACATTGTTCGGCCCCTCGGCGAGGAAGGAAATCCACTTCCAGGCGGCGTCTTTCACCGTTGAGGCGGAGAAGACGGCGAGCGATTCGTCGCCGTAGGATGTCCATTGGCCGCCGTCGCATTTGGGCACCGGCACCGCCGACACCTTGTCGCCGAGCGCGGCGACGAGGTCTTTCGACGAACCGATATGGTGGATGGTCATCGCGGTCTTGCCGGCCTTGAAGGCGGCGACGATTTCCTGGAAGCCGTCATTGGGGGCCGAGGGCGGGATCACCTTGTCCTTGCGGAACAGGTCGATCACCCACTGGTTGGCCGCCACCGCCTGCGGCGTGATGAGGCCGCCGGGCTTGAGTTCGCCGCCGCGCGAGAACACGAAGGCGCCCCACTGGTCCCAGCCGCCCTTGCCGCCGCGCAGTCCGAAACCATAGGTGTCCGGCGCCTTGGTGAGCTTGATCGCCGCGGCGCGGAAATCCTCGCAGGTCGCCGGCGGCTTCAGCCCCGCCGCCTCGAACAAGTCGGCACGGTAGTAGAGATAGAGCACGACATACTGCACGGGGAGGAAATACTGCTTGCCGTCCGGCCCTTTGTTCAGCGTCAGCAGATTGTCGAGCAGGTCCGCCTTGCCGGGCCAGGCGTCGATGCGGGCACCGATGGGTTCGAGCGCACCCATCTCGACCAGACGGGGCTGGGCGAACAGCTTTACCATCGCCGCGTCCGGCGCGTTGCCGCCGACCAGCGCCGTGTAGAGATTGTCGTAATAGCTGTTCCAGGGAACGTTTTCGGCTTCGATCTTGATGCCGGGATTGGCCTTCTCGAACTTGGCGACCAGATCCGACATCGGGTTTGCCGGATTGTCGAAGTGGTACCAGAACCGGACCGTCTCAGCCGTGGCCGACCCGATCGCCAGCGACGCGGCCATCATCAGGCCTGCCGTAAATGTTTTCCAGCTTCCCATCACGCGTTTCCTCCGTAGGTTTTGATGTTGTTTGGTTTTTGATTGTTCTTGCGATCGCGCCCGCCGCCTTCAGCGCCTCGCGGGCGGCGGCGAGTTCGTTCGTGTTCTGCAGAAACCCGTGGATCACCCCCGGTACCACGTCGAAGCGATCGGTCCGGCCGAGTGCTCGCAGCCGGGCGTCGAGTGCCACGGTGTCGGAGAACAGCGGATCGACGCCGGCGGCGACCAGATGGAGCGGCGGCAGGGCGGCCAGCGCAGCGTCGTCCGCGGCGAGCGGACAGGCCAGCGGGTCGCCCGCAAGATCGCGACCGCTGGCATACCAGTTCCAGTAGCGCGCCATGCGTGCGGTGGTCAGGCCCGGCCCGTCCGCGAACCGCTCATAGGAGCGGCCGGACAGATCGGCGGTGTAATTGCCATAGAACAGCAGCGCACCGTCCGGCAGGGCGCGATCCGCGCCGTGTTCGTGCAGCATGGCGGCCAGCGCCAGATTGGCGCCGGCCGAATCGCCTGCGACCAGCACCGGGGCCGGATCGAGCCCCTCCACCGCGCCGGCCAGCAACGCGCGCAGACAGGCGACCGTGTCGAGCAGGCCGGCCGGAAACGGGTTCTCCGGCGCGAGGCGATAGTCGGGCAAGGCGATGCTCATTCGCGCTTCGTCAGCCAGCACGCGCGCGCAACGCTCATGGGTCTGCGGACTGCAGAAGGCGAAGCCGCCGCCATGCACGAACAGGATCACGCCTTGCTGCGCCTGGCGTGGCGTGAGAATGCGCAGCCGGCACGCCGACGAGCCGAGGCCGGCATCGGCCGCGATCCACACGTCCCGCTCGGCCGCCATGTCCGGCAGGTTGACGTTCCAGCGCCGGTTGCTCCGTTCGGCAAGGGCCCGGCCCTCCGCCGCCGGCAGCAGGGTCGGATCGGGCATCGGCCCGGTCTCGGCCGCGACCTTGTCCAGCAGAGCGCGCATCTCGTCGGCAAGGAGACCCGGGTCTTCGGCCGTCATTGGCTCGACCCCGGAAATACCGCCGGGCCGAAATCGACAATGGTCGCAATGTGATGGCGCATGGCCAGCGTGGCGCCCGCGACGTCGCCGGCGGCGATGGCATCGATCAGGCTTCTATGCCGCAGCGCCGTGGCGGCGAGGTCTCGAACGCCGCGGCTGCGGGATATCTTGAAGCGGTGATTATGTACCAGGCAGCGGTGCAGGATCGGGTCGAGCGCCGGCAGCCGGGCGTCCTGGAAGATGCGGCGGTGAAAATCGCGGTCGATCGAGGCGAGAAGGAGTTCGTCGTCTGTCTCGGCGGCCCGCAGCATGTTCGCCAACATGGCGTCGAGATCGGCGATCAGCGTTGGGCTCGGCGAGCCGACGACGCGCGGCAGGCCGGCGCACTCGATGCTGTCGCGCAGCCGGAACATCTCGATCGCCTCGTCCTGCGTGCAGTCGCTGACCTGCGTGCCGCGATGCCCCTGCCGGCGCACCAGGCCCTCCTCCTGGAGCTGAAGCAGCGCTTCGCGCACCGTGCCCTGGCTGCACTGGAAATGGGCGGCGAGTTCGAGTTCCGGCAGGTTGGTACCGGCCGGCAGGGTGCCCAGCATGATGTCGCGCTTCAGCGCGCTGAACGCAGCGCCGATCTTCGGCTGCCGGGTCGGCTTGCCGGAACTTCGCGTGGAAAAATACACCATCGGGCGTGCCGGTTCCGAGTTGCCTCAATGAGATATTATCATTATCGATAACGATAACGATAAAGCAGTCAAGCCAGAATTGACGAAAGCGGAGGAACGCAGATGGCAGCCATCACGCTGAAGGGCGTGCGCAAGGCGTATGGCAAGGTCGATGTCATCCGAAGCATCGACATCGAGATCGAAAGCGGCGAATTCCTGGTCTTGGTCGGTCCGTCAGGCTGCGGCAAGTCCACGCTCCTGCGCATGATCGCCGGCCTGGAGGAGATCACCGGCGGCGACCTCGACATTGCCGGCACGCGGGTCAACGGCCTGACCCCGGCCGAGCGCAACATCGCCATGGTGTTCCAGGACTATGCGCTCTATCCGCACATGAGCGTGCAGGACAACATGTCCTTCGGCCTCAAGATGCGCGGCACCGAGGCGGGTGAGATCGGCCGCCGTGTCGAGCGGGCCGCCGATGTGCTGAAAATTCAGGATTTCCTGGATCGCCGCCCGTCCCAGCTCTCGGGCGGCCAGCGCCAGAGGGTCGCCATGGGGCGCGCCATCGTGCGTGAGCCGGCCGCTTTCCTGTTCGACGAACCGCTCTCCAACCTCGACGCTGCGCTGCGGATCGAAATGCGGCTCGAAATCGCCAAGCTGCATAACCGCATGAAGGCGACCACCATCTACGTCACCCACGACCAGGTCGAGGCGATGACGCTTGCCGACCGCATCGTGGTGATGAACGCCGGCCATGTCGAACAAATCGGCCGGCCGCTGGAACTCTATCACCGGCCAGCCACCCTGTTCACTGCGCGCTTTATCGGCAGCCCGACCATGAACTGCCTGCCGGGACAATCCGCCGAGCCACCGGGCAGCGCTGCGGCGCTCAAGGTGCTTCAGGGCACCATCGCGCTGGATACCGGTGTGACCATTGGCGGGGGACAGCCGGTCATCGTCGGTATCCGCCCGGAGGACCTCGCCTTTTGCGAACCGGAGAACGCGTGGTTCCACGGCGAGATCGTAGTGGCGGAGCGGCTGGGCAACCAGACCTATGCTTATGTCGAAATCGGTCACGCCCGCATGCTGACTGTCGAGTGCCCGCGTGACGCCGACATCCATGTCGGCGACCTCGTGCATGTGCGCGGCAACACCACCAAGCTGCACATTTTCGACGAGGCCAGCGGCCGGCGTCTGAACTGAAACCGGGCTGCGACGACCTGGTCAGGTGCGGGAGGTCGGCGACAAAGCTCCGCTTCTTCCACTTTGCGACGGTCTGGTGATGCTCATGATGTCATTGTCCCCCGACCGGGTGACCCGGCCGCTCATCCGCGTGCGAGACGAAGGAGGGGGCGAGTTCCTCAAGGCTTGCGCAACCGAGAAACCCCATCACCGCCACCATTTCTTGCCGCAGCAGGTGAAGTACATGGCTGGCGCCAGCCTCGCCGCCGGCGGCCGTGCCGTAGAGTGGGGCGCGGCCGATGAGGACGGCGTCGGCGCCCAGTGCCAGAAGCTTAAGCACATCGGCGCCGCGGCGCACGCCGCTGTCGGCGAGAATGGCGACACGCCCGTTCACCGCCTCGACGATGGCGGGCAGGATGCGGATGGGCGGCACGGCGGAATCGAGGTTGCGCGCGCCATGGCTGGAGACCACGAGGCCGTCGATGCCGGCGGCCACAGCGCGCAAAGCGTCATCGGTCCGCAGTACGCCCTTGAGTATCAGCCGGCCGCGCCAGCGGTGGCGCAGTTCCTTCAGGTCGTTCCAGCCCATGGCGTCGGTGAGGCCCACCTGCTCCCAAGTCGCCGCGCGGGTGATGCTGGAGCGGAAGCTCTCGGGATAATGCCGGTAGGTCGGGATGCCCTCTTCGAGAATGTAGCGCAGCAGCACGCCCACCACCCAGCGCGGATGCCTGAGCATGTCGAGGCCACCCCGCAGGCTGGCGCGGATCGGCACCTCATAGCCGTTCCGGGTGTTGTACTCGCGGATCGGGCTCGCGACCGTGTCGACGGTGAGCACCAGCGTTTCGATGCCGTTAGCCCAGGCGCGGTCCATCAGCGCGTAGGACAAATCCCGCGCGTGCCACATATAGAGCTGGAACCACAATTCGCCGCGAGTTTCGGTCGCGATGCGCTCCATCTCAGTCATGGAGCCGGTGGCGACGGTAAATGGAATGCCGGCCTTGGCGGCGGCGCGGGCGAGCTCGATCTCGCCCTGGTGCCAAACCAGGCCAGCCGCCGCCGTCGGCGCGATGACAAGCGGGAGCGGCTGGACGCGATCGAACAGCCGGACCGACAAGTCGCGGCGGGAGACATCGACGAGCACGCGCGGGTGGAAGACGAGCTCGTCAAAACCGCGCCGCAGCCGTCTGAGCCCAACCTCATCCTCGGCGCCGCGGTCGATATAGTCGAAAATGCCGCGCGGCAGGCGCCGCCGCGCCAGTTTGCGGACATCCTCGATATTGAGGGCGGCGGACAGCATGACGATATCCTCGCCCAGCCGCGTCAGGTGGCGGTGCCGGTCAGGAACAATTTGCCGGGGTTCATCCGGTTCTCCGGGTCAAGCATTGCCTTGATCTGGCGCATTAGTGCGAGTTCGGCCGGATTCTTGTTGCGAGCGAGGCGCTTGCGATAGGTGGTGCCGACCCCATGCTCGGCGGTTATGGAGCCGCCGAGTTCCATCGCGACATCGTCGATGATGACGTCGATCGTGTCGGAGGCCGCCTCGAACTGCTCGGGGGTGGCGAAGCGTTGGTGCGGGAACAGCACCACGACGTGGATGTTGCCGTCGCCGATATGGCCGACCATCATCACATTGGCGTCGGGATAGGCCGCCAGCACGCCGTCCTCGACCCGCTTCACGAACGCGGGCTGCTCGGCGACCGGCACGCAGGTGTCGTGCGACATGGTCTTGCCGGCGAGCTTGAATTCGCCGGTCACGCCGTGGCGCAGCTTCCAGATCGCTTCTTCCTGCGCGAGGCTGGCGGCGATGATGGCATCCGAGACCAGCCCGGCCTCGAAAGCGTCGGCCAGCAGGGCTTCCATGGTGTCGGCGAGCGCTGCGTCGGGCTGGGAGTCCCCGACCTCCAGCAGCAGGTACCACGGCGCCTTCTGCGCAAACGGCATCACCGTGCCGGCAACATAGCGCAGCACGAAGTCCATATAGGACGAGCCGATGATTTCGAAACTCGAAATATTCTCGCCGAACAGCTTGCGGGCGCGGGCGAACACGGCGAGCGCGTCCTCGACGCTGGAGAGCTGCATCATGGCGATGGAGCGCGTGCGGATGCCGGGAAACAGCTTCAGCGCCGCCCCGGTCACGATGCCGAGCGTGCCCTCGGCACCGATAAAGAGCTGCTTGAGGTCGTAGCCGGCATTGTCCTTGCGCAGGCGCCTCAGGCTGTCGAGCACCGTGCCGTCGGCCAGCACGGTTTCAAGGCCGAGCACCAGTTGGCGGGTATTGCCATAGCGCAGCACGGCGATGCCGCCGGCATTGGTGGAGATGTTGCCGCCAATCTGGCAACTGCCCTCGGCGCCGAGGCTCAGCGGAAACAGCAGGCCCTCCTTGCCCGCGGCCGCCTGGATGTCGGCGAGGATGCAGCCGGCATCCACGACCATGGTCTCCTCGGCGGGGGAGACGGCGCGGATGCGGTTCATGCGGTCGAGCCGAACGATGATGGCGGGACGCGGCTCCAGCGGCGTGGCTCCGCCGCACAGCCCGGTATTGCCGCCCTGCGGTACCACCGCGACGCCGGCCCGCGCGCAGGCCTTGACCACGCGGGACACCTCCTCGGTCGAGGCCGGCCGCACCACGGCCAGTGCGGTGCCGTGATAGCGGCCGCGGTGGTCGGTGAGAAACAGCTCGGTATCGACGGTGTCGGTCAGCACATAGCGCGCGCCGAGAATTGATTTCAGCTCGGCGAGGAAGGCGTCATGGGACATGGCGGACAACCGGAAGAGGGGGTACGGCGAAACCCCGCCCCGATGACCGGGACGGGGCGCGTGGTGCTGCCGATCAGGTGAGCATCCACTCGGCGTAGCGCTTCTGCACCGTGGTGTAGTTGTCACCCCACCATTTGGAATTGACCACGACGTTCTTGCCGTTGGTCAGGTCCGGCAGGAACTCCCGGGCGGGCGAGCTCTTCACCTCGTCCATCGCCGCGATGCTGTTCGGCAGATAATAGCCGCGCACCGCCCAGGCGACCTGCCGGTCGGGCTTCAGGCAGAAGCCGATGAAGCGCATCGCCGCTTCCTTGTTCTTGGTACCCTTCGGCACCGCGAAGTAGTCGAGCGAGTTCACGGTCTGCTCGAAGGAGAAGGCGAGCGGAGCGCCGGCCTTCTGCGCCGACTTCACGCGGTTGAAATAGCTGTAGGAGAAATCGCCTTCATTCTGCACCACCGCGTTGACTTGGTCGGGCGTGGTGGCCGCCCATTTGGATACGTGCGGCTTCATGCGGTCGAGCGCGCGGAAGGCCCGGTCGACGTCCAGCGGATACAGGTCCTTCGGGGCGACGCCGTCGGCGACCAGCGCCACTTCCAGCGTCTCGGAGGCGAGCGAGCGCATCACGCGCCGGCCGGGGAACTTTTCGAAATCGTAGAAGCCGGCGAAGTCGGTCGGGTGCTTGCTGCCGGGAGTGCGCTTGTCGTCCCACAGGATGCCGCCGCTATAGAGGTACATCGGCATGTAGTCGGGCTCCGGCGGGGAAACCAGCGGGCCGGGCTTGATGATGGACAGGTCCAGATCTTCCCAGAGCTTGTCGCGCGCGCCGGAGGTGGCGAAAGCGGCGGGGGCGTCGATCACATCCCACTGCACGTTGCCGCCCTGCACCTGCGCCTTCACCTTGGCCATGTCGCCATTGTCCACCAGCACCACCTTGATGCCGGTTTCGGCTGTGAAGGGGTCGGCGAACACTTCGCGGACGGATTTGTTGTAGTCGCCGCCCCAGGAGGTGACGGTCAGCGTGGTGTCGGCGGCGGCGGCACGGCCGGTGAAAACCGCGGGCGCAGCCATGAGGCCGAGCAGGCCGGCACCGCCGCGCAGCAGGCCGCGCCGGGATGTGGTGAGCACAGTGTTGGACATAGGCACTTCCCTCTTTTTTATGATGACGGGCTTCGGTCAGTCGGCCGGTGCCGGTGAGAGCAGGCGGGCATGGGCGGGCAGCCACGCAGCGTGGATCTGGTCGCCGCGCCGTGCGCTGGGCCGTCCCGGCTGGTTCAGTTCCTGGACGATGAGGTTGGTGCCATCGGCGCAGCGCAGGAAATGGCGCACCACGCCGCCGAGCAGAATGGAATCCTCCAGGCGGCCGGGAATGCTGGTCGGGTCGCTGGTGGCGTTCAGCGCCATGTTTTCCGGGCGGATGAGCAGCACGGCGCGATCGCCGGCTTTCATCGCCGTTTCGGGCGCGGGAGCCGGAAAGGCGCCGAGCGCGGTGTTCAGCACATGCCCGCCGCCGGCATCGATCTCGACGGTGCCGGGAATGAGGTTCGACGAGCCGATGAATTCGGCGGAGAACACCGTCTCCGGCTTGAAGTAGAGCGAGTCCGGGGTGCCCTGCTGCTCGATGCGCCCGCCATTCATCAGCACGATGCGATCCGACATGGTGAGCGCCTCGTCCTGATCGTGCGTCACATAGAGCATGGTGATGCCCAGTTCCGCGTGTAGGCGCTTGATCTCCAGCTGCATCTGCTCGCGCAGCTTCTTGTCCAGGGCGCCGAGCGGCTCATCCATCAGGATGAGCGCGGGATTGTAGACGATGCAGCGGGCCAGGGAGATGCGCTGCTGCTGGCCGCCGGAAAGCTCGCGCGGCCGGCGATCGGCGACATGGCCGAGCTGAATAAGGTCCAGCGCCTGCTGGACCTTGCGCTTGATCTCCGCCTTGGGCAGGCGGCGCACCTGCAACGGAAAGGCGATGTTCTCGAACACGCTCATGTGCGGCATGAGCGCATAGTTTTGGAATACCATGCCGAGGCCGCGCTGGTTGGTCGGGAGCGTTGTGGCGTCGCGGCCATTGATGACGATGCGGCCCGAGCTGGGCTTGATCATGCCGGCGATGAGATTGAGCAGGGTCGACTTTCCCGACCCCGACGGGCCGAGCAAAGTGACGAACTCGCCTTTGGCGACGGACAGATCGGTTCGTTGCAAAGCGTGGACATCGCCATAGCTCTTGGCGACGCCCTGGAGCTCGATCATGGCGGTCATGTGGAAGCCTCGGTCTTGCTCTGCATCGCGATGATCCCGAGGGCGATTGCCAGCGACAGCACGGTGAGCAGCGTGGACACCGCCGCGAGCACCGGCGTGAGTTCCCAGCGGATCGACGAGTACATCTTGACCGGCAGCGTCATGCTGTCCGTGCCGGTGAGGAAATAGGCCACCACCACTTCGTCCAGCGACATCAGGAATGCGAACAGCGCGCCGACCGCGATCGCACCCTTGAGCTGCGGCAGCACCACCCGGAAGAATATGGTTATGCGCGAGGCGCCCATGATGGCGGCGACCGTCTCCAGCGCCACATCGGAGTGATGCAGGCCGGACATCACCGACACCATAATGTAGGGCGTCGTGAGCATGATGTGCGCCAGTACGATGCCGGCGGTGGTGTCAAGCAGTCCCCAGTCCGAGAACTGAAGATAAAGGCCGAGCCCGAGCACGATGACCGGAACCAGCATCGGCATCATGAACAGGCCCTGCAGCCCGGCGCGACCCGGTAGCCGGGAACGCGCCAGCGCATAGGCGGCCGGCACGGCGAGCAGCAGCGCAGCGACCGTGGTGACGGCGGCGACGAACAGGCTCTGCACGGTGGAGCCCCACCACGCCGGATCGGTGAAGAACTGGCGGTAGAGTTCCAGCGTGAACTGACGCGGCGGGAATTCGATCTGTCCGGGATTGCCGAAGGAGATCGGGATTACGATCAGGCTCGGCAGCAGCAGGAACAGATAGCAGGTCCAGGCGGCAGCGGAGACGAGACCGCGGGCGAGGCGGCTGGAGCCGAACAACTCGTTCATGCGCCCGCTCCGCCGAGCCCGCGCGACCCGCGCACCTGCCCAAGCAGCGCGACCAATATGCCCGAGAGCAGCAGCAGAACCACGGCGGTCGCCGAGGCGGCGGTCCAGTCCAGCGTCTGCCGGGTGTAGAAGTCGACCAGATTGGCTACCATCATGTCCTGCCGCCCGCCGAGCAGCGCCGGGGTGATGTACATGCCGATCGACAGCGTGATGTTGATCAGCACCCCGGCAATCACGCCTGGCATGGAAAGCGGCAGGGTGATCTTCCAGAAGATCCGCAGCGGTCCGGCGCCCATTGTCTCTGCGGCGAGAATGAGGCGGCGGTCCAGAGAGAGCAGGCTGCCAAGTATGGAGAGGATCATGAAGGGCAGCAGGAAATTGATCATGCCGAGAATGACGCCGACCCGGTTGAACATCATCGGCAGTTTGACCGTGCCGCCGCTCAGCAGGCCGAGAAACTGATTGATCAGGCCCTGATTGCCGAACACGGCGACCAGCGCGAAGCTTTTCACCAGAATGCTGGTCCAGAACGGCAGCATGACCATGATGAGATAGGCGGTACGCCGGCGCGGCGTCTGCGCGGCAAGATGCAGGGCTACGGGGTAGCCGAAGACGAGGCTCACCAGCGTGCCGGCGACAGCAATCTCGAAGGTGTTGCGCAGCACCTTCAGGAACAGCGTGCTGGTGGCGAGCTCGGCATAGGCGGCAAACGAGAACTGGCCGTTATAGACGCTGGTCCACACCGTCATGCCGAGCGGATACAGCAGGATCAGCAGCATCACCGTCGTCAGCGGCGCCAGCAGGAGGATGGCCATTCCTGAGCTGAGGTCCGATGCAGAGGATGAATGAGCCAACGGGCGCGCGTCCTTCATTGTCCGGGCGGCCCGGCCGATGTGCCGCTAAGCGGCCAGCTTGGGCACGAGCGGACTATGACAGCCGGTTTTTAGTTCTGCAATGTCAGTTTTCAAAATTCTGAAAACTAAAATCGCTAAATATCCGCGTTCACCCAGAATACCGAAGAGGGGCGCGCTCCGAGATTGGCGAAATGGTGCGGCTTGTCGCTGGAGAAGGCAAAGCAGTCGCCCTCATTCAGGCTGAATGTCTCGCCCTCAATCTGCAGTTCCAGAGTGCCGGACAGCAGGAAGCCGATTTCCTCGCCCTTGTGCGAATAGGGCTGAGGTCCCGAGTTGCAATTGGGCTGGATCACCATGAAGAAGCCGCGCAGCCGGTCGCTTGCCGCGGGCGAGGCGATGTCCTTGCGGATGCCGTCGATGTCGAGCAGCCGCGAACGGTTTCCGGCCCTTACAATATAACGGCTTTCCGACGTGCTGTTCTTGATCTGGCTGGGGTCGATCAGCCAGGCGGGCATGACGCCCAGCGCGTTGGCAACGGTGTAGAGCGTCCGCACCGTCGGCGAAACCAGGCCGCGTTCGAGCTGCGAAAGCGTGCCGATGGACACGCCGGTGGCTTTGGCGAGGTCGGTCAGAGTCATGCCGGCCTTGAGCCGCAGGTCGCGAATGCGCTGGCCCAGCTTGTGGGTTTCTTCGTCGGGATTGCTTATGCCGATCGACGTGCGGGCGGTATCGTCGGCGATCTTCATGGGCGGCATGGAGGCGAAAAATCCGTTGCGATGGACCGGCGACCCGGCCGCGATGGCAGGCCCCTACAACCTATAGCGATAACGGCATATGGCGAACAAGCCAATTCATTTTTCAGAAATCCAAAAAATGGTAGTGGCGCTGAAACAGACGCTGTATCATGGGGCGGTCCGGCGCATCGGCCGGATCTTCGGGGTTCCTCGTCATGTCCGCTTCCATCGACTGGCGCGCGCGCGCCGCAGCGCTTTCCTTCAACGGCCAGGCATTTGTCGGCGGTCGCTATGTGGCTGCGCTGTCGGGCAAGACGTTCGACAATATCAACCCGGCCACGGGCAAGGTTCTGACGCAGGTTGCCGCCTGCGACAGCGCGGATGTCGACCATGCGGTGGCGGTGGCGCGCGCCGCCTTCGAGGGCGGCGCCTGGTCGCGCATGGCGCCGCGCGAGCGCAAGAAGCGGCTCAAGGCCTTCGCCGACCTCATCAGCGCCAATACCGACGAGCTGGCGCTGCTGGAGACCCTGGACATGGGCAAGCCGATCCGCGACAGCCTCGCCGTCGACCTGCCGCTCTCGGCGCAGTGCATCGACTGGTACGCCGAGGCGATCGACAAGGTGTATGACGAGATCGCCCCCACCGCCCGCACCGCCATCTCTTTGATCCGCCGCGAGCCGCTCGGCGTGGTCGCCGCTGTGGTGCCGTGGAACTTCCCGCTGTTGATGGCGGCCTGGAAGCTCGGGCCCATTCTCGCCGCCGGCAATTCGGTGATCCTGAAGCCGGCCGAACAATCGTCCCTCACGGCCATACGTCTCGGTGCGCTGGCGGCCGAGGCCGGCATTCCGGACGGCGTGTTCAACGTGCTGCCGGGCTTCGGCGAGACCGCCGGCCGCGCGCTTGGGCTGCACATGGATGTCGACGCGGTCGCCTTCACCGGGTCGACCGAAGTCGGCAAGTATTTCCTGCAGTATTCCGGCCAATCCAATATGAAGCGGGTTGGCCTCGAATGCGGCGGTAAGAGCCCGAACATCATTCTCGCCGACGCGCCGGACCTGGACGCCGCCGCCACGTCTGCCGCCTGGGGAATTTTCTACAATCAAGGCGAGGTCTGCAACGCCGGCTCGCGGCTCGTCGTCGAGGAGAGCGTGAAGGAGCAGGTGGTCGAGAAGGTGATGGCGGTCGGCGGTGCCATCAAGGTCGGCGATCCGCTGGATCCGGCGACCGAAATGGGCGCCATGGTCGACGACCGCCAAGCCGATCGGGTGATGGACTATATCGAGAAGGGTGTGGCGGAGGGCGCGCGCCTGCGCATGGGCGGCAAGCGCATCGCCGCGGATGGCTGCTTCATCGAGGCCACCCTGTTCGACGACGTTACCGGCAGCATGACCATCGCCCGCGAGGAAATCTTCGGACCGGTGCTGGCAACCATCGCCGCCAGGGATTTCGACGACGCCATCAAGATCGGCAACGACACCACCTATGGTCTCGCCGCGGCGGTGTGGACGCGCGACATCAACAAGGCGTTCAAGGCGTCCTCGGCGCTGCGGGCCGGCGTGGTGTGGGTGAACTGCTTCGACCATGGCGATATCTCCTCGCCGTTCGGCGGCTTCAAGCAGTCCGGCTTCGGACGCGACAAATCATTACATGCGCTTGAGAAATACACCGAGCTGAAGGCGACCTGGATCAATCTGGGCTGAGGAGGCGGGCATGGCCAACGTGATGTTCCGCGGGCTGATTCCAGCCTTTCCGACCCCGCTGAACGCGGACGGCACGCTCGACGAGCCCGGCCTCGCCCGCATCGTCGACTACCAGATCGTGCGCGGCGCCTCCGGCCTCGTGCCGGTCGGCGGCACGGGCGAAGCCAATTCCTTCAGCCTCGCCGTCCGCCGGCGCATCGTCGCGATCACGGTCGCGGCGGCGGCGGGCCGGGTGCCGGTGCTCGCCGGCGTGCTGGACCCAGGGCTCGGCGGTGCGCTGGAGAGCGGGCAGGCCTATCGCGAGGCCGGCGCCGACGGCTTGATGGTGATCCCGCCCTATTATGTCCGCCCCGATCAGGAGGGCACGCTGCGCTATTTCCGTGCGTTGGCCCCGCAACTGAAGCTGCCGGTCATCTTCTACGACAATCCCTACCGCACCGGCATGGTCACCCAGTCGGCCACGCTTGCCCAGCTTGAGCGCGAGGGCCTCATCGTCGGCATGAAGGCCTCCAGCACTGATCTCTACCACTTCGCGCAGACCGCGCGACTGGTCAGCGAGAGCTTCTGCCTGCTGTCCGGCCAGGACACGCTGTTCGTCGAGCAGGTCATGCTGGGCGCCAAAGGCGGCGTCCTCACCTCGGCGTCGCTGCTTCCGGGCTATTGGCATGAGGTGCAGCGGCTGGCGGAACAGGGGCAGGTCAAGCAGGCTCTGGCGCTGCAGGGCCGGCTTCATCCGCTGATGGACGCGCTGTTCAGCGAGCAGTTTCCCGAGGCGGTGCGGCGTGCCTTCGCTCTCATCGGCCTGCCGATCGGCCGGTCGCTGCCGCCGGTTGGGGGGCTGTCCGCCGCTACCGAAGCGCAGCTCGTCGAGGCGGTGGACGTGCTGGTTAAGGATGGGGTGATCGTAGTGGCCTAAGAGGGGTTTCGTGGACACCGAGATGGTGTTTCAAGAAGCTGGCGGTGGGCTATGCAGGGCAGAAAGTTCGGGCGCGCGTTCAAGATCGAGGCGGTCCGTCTGATCAAGGTCCGAGGGGTCAGTGTGGCGCAGGCGGCTTGAGACCTTGATGTCCATGAGAACGTGTTGCGCAAATGGGTCCGGGAGTTTGGCGCCGGCCCGGCGCAGGCGTTTCCCGGTCGGGGCCAGGTGAAGCCGGAGCAGCTTGAGATTGATCGCCTGCGACGCGAGGTGACCAGGCTGAAGGCGGAGCGCGACATCCTAAAAACGTATGGCCCGCCCCGTCCGCAAGCGGGTTGTCAAAAATGGCAAGGTGGTCTGCATCAACGTATCCGGTCTCAAGACTGAAGCCTTGGCCAAGATGGATATCCGCGCAGCCTGATCCTACGACCTATTATGCCATCTTTACTTCACCTCTCGCAGACATCTTGAGCGCGCGGCGTTCGCCGCCGCTGTTCCGGGGGGAGCGCTGGCCCGACGCCTGACGTTGGCCTTTTGAGGAATTGGTTCGCCCATCCCGGATGGCTCTGCAATAAATTTCACCGACTGCTAAAATTATTCATCCCGCTTGACGCTTCAAGCGCGCCCATCCTATCGCTGTATCTGCAATGTCGTTCGACATGCGAAAAAAATGCACGATGGCGCAAGACGCCGCGCGTCCTGGGAGGGACAGATGAACCGCGTCAAGGCACTGATACTGAACTGTGCGGCAGCGGCCGCTCTTCTGACTTCGTCTCCGGCGGTGATGGCCAAAGAAGGGCTGGCTTGCAAACCGGGCGAGACCTACATCATGAATGTCATGGTGAGCGGTCATCCCTATTGGACACCGGTTTTCGAAGGCTTCAAGCAGGCCGCCACGGCGCTGGGTTGCAAGGCGGTGTTTTCGGGAACGCCGGACTATGACATCACCAAGCAGATCGCCTCTTTCGAGCAGGACCTCGTGACCCGGCCGGCGGGTATCTTGCTGCATCCGATGCAAGCCGATCCGTTCATCGACCCGATCAACCGCGCCGTCCAGGCGGGTGTCTCGGTGACGACCTTTGCAGCGGATTCGCCGAAATCCAAGCGCACCGCCTACGTCACGTCGGACAACCTTGCGGAGGCAAAGTACGCCGCCGAGGAAATGGTGAAAGTAGTGGGCGACAGCGCCCAGTACGCGGTGTTGGAGAACCCCGGCCAGTCGAACCATGATCTGCGGGTAACGGCGCTCATCGCCTATATGGAAAAGAATTACCCGAAAATGAAGCTGGTCGGCCGTCAGGCCACCAACCAGGATCCGAATGCCGCCTTTACCGCCGTTTCGGCGATGCTTCAGGCCAACCCTGACCTCGCAGCGCTGTGGATTCCCGAATCCGGATCAGCCGAAGGGGCCGTTGCTGCCGTCAAGGCCGCGAACGACAAGCTGCTCATCATCCACGCCGACATTTCGCCGACGACGCTGGAAGAGATCAAGGCCGGCAACATCCATATGGCCTTGAACCCCAATCAGGGCATCCAGGGATTTGTCGGCTTCATGAACACCTTCCTCGGGGCGCATCCCGGCCTGATCGATCCGTTCAACGACTACAAGGTGTCGGGCTACAACCCGATGCAGATTCCCTTCACGGACAACGGCTTCGCCGTCATCACCAAGAAGAATGCCGATAGCTTCAAGCTGGAGACGTACATGGCAGGCCGGAACTGAGTCCGTCAGCATGCCCCGCCGCGAAGGTGGCGGGGCAAGGCCCTTCGACCAGAACGGTACCATCATGACCTCGGCGCCCCTTCTTCAGATACAAGACGTGACCAAGTCATTCGGCGCAATCAAGGCGTTACGAGGCGCGCATTTCGAACTTCGCGCGGGTGAGATACATGCTCTCGCCGGCGAGAACGGGGCGGGTAAATCCACCCTCATGAACATCATCGATGGCATCCTTCAACCCGACAGCGGCGATATCCGGATCGATGGCCGGGCCGTGAAGATAAACGGCCCGGCGGCGGCTCAAAAACTGGGGATCGGTTTCGTCCATCAGGAGATCGCGCTTTGTGCCGACATTTCCGTGGCCGAGAACATCTTCATGTCGCGCACTGCCCAGACCCGCGCGCGCCTGATGGACGCGGCCGCAATGGTGGTCCAGGCCGGAGAAGTGCTTGCCCCCCTTGCCGACATTGACCCACGTCTGCCTGCGGGACGTCTGTCGATCTCCCAGCAGCAACTGGTCGAGATCGCCAAGGCCCTGACATTGGATTGCCGCATCCTGATCCTGGATGAGCCGACGGCTGCGTTGACCGAACGTGAGGCGCAGAAGTTGTTCGGCATCGTGCGCGGCCTGACGGCGCGCGGCATTGGCGTCATCTACATCTCGCATCGCATGGCCGAGATCTTCGAGAACTGCGATCGGGTGACCGTGATGCGGGACGGCCAGCATGTCCGCACGGACCGCACCGCGGACATCACGCCGGCGGACGTGGTCAACGCCATGGTGGGGCGAAAGCTCGACACGCTTTATCCACCAAAGCTGCAGGGCGCGCGCGGACCGGAGATTCTGCGGGTCGAGGCGATGACCGAGCGGCGCTTTCGCGATGTCTCCTTTACTCTGCATCGGGGCGAAATTCTGGGCCTTGGCGGGCTGATCGGTGCCGGGCGCAGCGAGATTGCCCGCGGCGTGACGCGGCTGGAGGGCGCGGCGCGCGGCCGCGTATGGCTGAACGGCACCGAGATTCATCTGCGCGACTACGCCGACTGCATCGCGCGCGGTATCGTATACCTTTCCGAAGATCGGAAAGGTGACGGCGTTTTTCTTGACATGTCGATCGCCGCCAACATCGCAGCCCTCAACCTGAAGCAACTGGCGGGCCGCCTTGGCGTAATCGACAGCGCCAAGGAGACCGCCCAAGCACAGAAAATCGGAAAGACTCTTCGCCTCAAGGCCGCCAGCATGGCGCACAAGGTGTCGTCCCTCTCCGGCGGCAATCAGCAGAAAGTGGCTCTTGCCAAACTGTTGGCGGTCCAGCCAAAAGTCATCTTTCTCGACGAACCCACGCGGGGAGTGGACGTGGGCGCGAAGGCCGAGATTCACGCCATCCTGCGCGGTCTGGCCGACGAAGGCGTCGGAATTGTCGTGATTTCGTCGGAGCTGCCCGAATTGATCGGGCTTTGCGATCGAGTCCTGGTGATCAGCGAAGGCCGCATCGCGGGCGAACTGGCCGGCGCAGACATGACCGAAACCAACATCATGACGCTTGCCGCACCGGGTGCGCTGGCTGCCGCAGGAACATGCACATGACTGACACATCGCAACGCACCCCGCTGCTATCACGCTTGTTCGGAGCACGGGAAACCGGGCTGGTGCTGATCATCCTCGTTATGTTCCTGCTGATGTCCTTTGCCTCGCCGCATTTCCTGACATGGCCGAACATGCGGGCGATGACGATGGCGTTTTCGGTCGAGGCCATTGTGGTCGTCGGTATGACGATCCTGTTGATTTCAGGTGGGATCGACTTGTCGGTCGGCTCAGTCACCGCACTGGCAATGGTCATTGCCGGACTGTTGTTTCTCGGGGGAGTCAATCCCTGGGTGGCCTCACTGATCGCGATTGCCGCCTGTGCCGTGATCGGAGCGATCATGGGCTTCTTCGTCACCGTCGTGGGGCTGCACCATTTCATCGTGACGCTGGCGGCGATGGTGATTGCCCGAGGGCTTTGCCTTCTGGGAACGGGGGGTCGGCCGCTCGGCCTCTTCGCGTTGCCGGAGAACTTCAAATGGATCGGAATTGGCGCCATCGGCGTGATCCCGGTGGCAATCGTGATCTTTGCCGTCGTCGTCTTGGTCTTCGACTTCCTTTTGCGTCGGACGACGGCATTCCGGCTGGTTTACTACACGGGAAGCAACGAAAAAGCCGCTGCTTATTCCGGCATCCGCACGAAGCGTGTTATTTTTCTGACGACGGTCCTGTGTTCCACGCTTTGCGGCGTGGCGGGCATTATCTACATGGCGCGTTTCGGCTCGGCGCAACCGACCTTCGGGGTGGGAATGGAGCTGAACGTCATCGCAGCGGCGGTGATCGGCGGAGCCAGTCTATCGGGCGGCAAGGGCACTATTTTAGGTGCGATTCTCGGGACCGTCCTGCTGTCGCTCGTGTCCTCGTCGCTCGCGCTGCTCAATGTGTCCGTCTATTGGCAAGACATCATCCGCGGCTCGATCCTGCTCACCGCAGTCACCTTTGACCATTTCCTTGTGAAACGGAAAGCGGCGGGGGGCAGAGCATGAACGAGATCAACGAGGATTTTACGTCGCTCCGGCAAATGCACGCAGTGCTGGTGCGCCATTTCCTGGAAGGGCGCAAACAAGCCGAAATTGCCGAAGAGATGAACCTATCGACGTCGAAGGTAAATCGGCTCATCGCGCAGGCGCGACGGTCGGGCATGATCAAGATCAGCGTCGAGACGCCCTTCCAGCGTCTGATGGAGATGGAACGTAAGTTGTCGGCCACTGGGCTTGTGGGTTCGGCTATCGTGTCCCCGACCGTATCGGACAATGATGGCACGCGGCTGGCACAGATCGGTCAGGCGGCCGCTGCGCATCTGGCCGAAACGCTGCGCGACGGCGACGTACTCGGCATCTCGGGCGGCAAGGCTGTCGCGGCAGTCGTCGCCGCCTTGTCGGTGGAACGGCCGATCGATGTCCAGGTGGTGCCGCTCACAGGCGGCGTGCAGGGAAAATATCATACCGACGTCAACCATCTGGCTTCGCGAATGGCCGAGCGGCTCGGTGGGCGATCGCTGCAATTGCATGCGCCACTGTTCGCCGAACGTCCCGATCAGCGCGAGATGCTGATGAACCTCGGTGCCGTGAAGGAAGTACTCGATCTTGCGCGTCGAGCAACGGCCTGTCTTGTCGGCATCGGGTCGATCACGACACCTGGCTCTTCCTATTTCGACCTTCACCCGCTGTCGGCACCCGATCGCGCAATGCTGCCTGAACTGGGCGTGATGGCCGAGTTCCTGGGGCATCTGGTTCATGACCGGGGCCAGGTGGCAAATTTCGCTCTGAATCAGAGGCTTATTGCGCTGCGTCCCGACGAGATCCGGCGCTGCGACCGCGTCGTTGCCGTGGCCGCGGGCGACGACAAGGTCGGGCCGATCCGGTCCGTTCTACGCGGCGGCTATGTCTCGGTTCTGGTCACCGACGAAGAGACGGCGACGACAATTCTTCAAGATGATGGAGACCCGACATGAGCCCGATGTTGAAACGAGAGATCGGTATGTCCGGCATCACCGCGTCTGCGGTAGGCCTTGGCACCTGGGCAATCGGCGGCTGGATGTGGGGAGGCACCGACGACGCCGCGTCGGAGGATGCCATCCGCGCCGGTTTGGACGAGGGGATTACGTTGATCGACACGGCCCCGGCTTATGGGCTGGGGCATGCCGAAGAGGTGGTTGGCCGTGCCATTCGGGGGCGGCGGGATGAAGTGGTGTTGGCCACCAAATGCGGCCTGGTCTGGCATAGCCAACGAGGCCCCCATTTTTTCTCGCAAGACGGCCTCCCGGTGCACCGCGACCTCAGCCCTGCCGCCATACGGCATGAGATCGACCAAAGTCTGCGGCGGCTCGGTACCGACCGGATAGATCTTTACATCACCCATTGGCAAGATCCGACGACCCCTATAGCCGAAACGGTCGGCACGCTGAAAGCGCTGAAAGTCGAAGGCAAGATCCTAGCCTTCGCCGCATCCAATACGACACCTGAAGACCTTGCTTCTTATCGCGCCGAAGGCGAGATCTCGGCGATTCAAGAAGAATACTCGATGCTGACGCGCCGCATCGAGCAGACCCATCTTCCCGTATGTCGGGAAGCCGGGATTTCGGTGATGGGATACTCGGTTCTGGCGCTCGGTCTTTTGTCAGGCCGTATCAGCGCCGACCGGGTCTTCTCCGGCGACGACCAGCGTCGCGGCGACCCGCGTTTCTCCATCGAGAGTCGCGCCCGCATTGATCGCCTTATGGAAACGGTCCGCCCCATCGCCGCCAAGCATGATGCCAGCCCGGCGCAAGTCGTTGTGGCTTGGACTCTGGCGCAGCCGGGGGTGACCTTCGCCCTGTGCGGGGCCCGCAACCCGGCTCAAGCTCGTGAGAATGCGAGGGCCGGGGCATTGCACCTCGATTGCCCGGATCTGGACGACATCACCCGCGCCGTCACGACGCTCTGAACTTCGGACCCGCCCGGGACGCGCATCCCAGCGAGATGACAAATGCGGGGCACCCTCCCGCAATGGAAGAAGCCATGCCTGAAACTCGGCAAGAACGATTTGACCGGATCGCCGCCAGCGGTGCCTTCGACGTAATCGTCGTGGGCGGCGGCATTAACGGCATCGGCGTCTTTCATGACCTCGCCCTGCAAGGTCTGCGTGTCCTTCTGGTGGAAATGAACGACTTTTGCTCGGGGTGTTCTGCCGCACCTTCGCGGATGATACATGGCGGTTTGCGCTATCTCGAAAACGGGGAGATTTCGCTTGTCCGCGAAAGCGTGATCGAGCGGGACCGGTTGTTGCGCAATGCGCCGCATTTTGTTCGGCCGCTTCCGACGACAATTCCCATTGATCGCGTCATCTCCGGCCTCGGCAATGCGGCCTTCGGATTTATGGGGTTTACCGGCAGGCCACGTCCGCGCGGCGCGGCACCGATCAAGCTGGGCCTGACACTTTACGACGCCATTACCGGGCCCAACCGGATGCTTCCCCGGCACCGCTTTCGTGGCGCAGCGGCCACGCGGTCTGCTTGGCCCGGGCTACGCAAGGACGTCCGCTTTTCGGCCACCTATCACGATGCCTGGATCTCGTATCCTGAGCGTCTCGGGCTGGAGTTGGTCGGCGATGCCGCCGCGCACAATTCCGACGCGCTCGCCTTGAACTATGCGCGCCTCGTGAAGGAGGCCGACGATTTTATCCTGACCGATCGTCAAAACGACCGGCGATATCCCGTCAGTGCGAAGCTTATCGTCAACGCGACCGGAGCCTGGATCGATGAGAGCGCCACAACCCTCGGTGCGCGACTGAACGAAAGGCTCGTGTCGGGCACAAAGGGATCCCATCTGATCCTCGACAACCCCGCGCTGATGTCTGCGCTCAACGGTCACATGATCTATTTCGAACACGATGATGGCCGTGTCTGCATCGTGTTTCCCTATCTGGACCGGGTTCTGGCCGGCTCGACCGACCTGCGGGTCAATGAGCCGGGTCGGGCGGCATGCACCGAAGAAGAGGCCGACTACATCCTTGGAGCAATTCAAGATCTGTTTCCGGATATCCAGATTTCGCACGACCAGATCGTCTACAGCTATGCGGGCATTCGTCCCCTGCCGGTCAGCAATGCTGACTTCACGGGCCGGATTTCTCGTGGCCATTCGGTGCGCCGCCTGTCCGGAGATGTGCCGCAGATCGGCATGGTGGGCGGCAAGTGGACAACCTATCGGGCCTTTGCCGAAGAGACGGTCGACGTGATTCTGACCGACCTCGGTCTTGCGCGCCGCGCAAGCACCCGTGACATGAAAATTGGCGGCGGGGAAGGATACGGCGATCGGCTGGCCGATGACCTCGTTTCCCGGCTCTGCCTTACGCCGATTCGAGCGACGCATCTGGTGGATCTGTACGGAGCCAACGCTGCATCGGTCGCGGAGTTCTGCGCCGAACGCGACGATCGCCCGCTGCCCGGTGCGGTGCTGACGGAAGGCGAGGTCGTCCGGTTCGTCCGGCAGGAACAGGCCCTACACCTGGCGGACGTGTTGCAGCGTCGCAGTCCGCTCGCAATTCGTGGCGCGCTTTCGTCAGAACTGGTCATCGCCACCGCCAGCGTCATGGCCCGCGAAGGTGGTTGGACCGAGGCGCGGACCGAGGCGGAAATCAGCGGTTTTCTAGGTGATCTTGAAAAATACCATGGGGTCAGGCTGGCCCCGCCAAGAGGGACCCCGATATGAAAATCACCCCAAAGGTTCGGATGAACCGTCTGTTCCGCAATGGCGGCTGTCTGGATGTCGCCATTGATCACGGCGTCTGCAACGAACCTTCGTTTCTCGATGGCCTCGCGGATATGAGCGGCGTGGTGGACATGCTGGTGGGTGCAGGCCCCGATGCGATCCAGATGAGTTTCGGCCAGGCCGACCTGCTGCAGGCGCGCCCCGAACGCGACAAGCCCGCGCTGGTGATGCGCCTCGACATGGGCAACCCCTACAACTCGGCTCGCCACCGGACGATGTGGGCCGAGTTGCAGAACGCTGCCGATCCCGTGCTGCCGGCGGTCGAGATGGACGCCGCCTGCGTCGTGGTCAACCTGTTCATGCTGCCTGACGAACCGGAATTGTTCCGCCAGTGCGTGCAGAATATCGCGCGGGTGCGGGCGGATTGTACGCGCTATGGCATGCCTCTGATGATCGAGCCGCTCGTGATGCTGCCCAATGACGTGCGGGGCGGCTATCAGGTGGATGGGGACGCGGAAAAGATCGTCACGCTGGTACGACTGGCGACGGAGATGGGGGCCGACATCATCAAAGCCGATCCCACCTCCGATCCCCAGGACTTCCACCGGGTGGTGGAGGCCGGCCGTGTCCCCGTGCTGGTGCGCGGCGGCGGGAAGGAGGATTTGCGTCGCGTTTTGGAGACGTCAGCCGCCTTGATCGCGCAGGGGGCCAAGGGCCTCGTCTACGGTCGCAACATCTATCAGCATGCAAATCCCAAAGCAGTTGTCGACGCGCTGATGGCGATCATTCATCAGGGGGCCGATGGGGCTGCGGCGTGGGAGATCTATAGCCATGGCAGCTGATCTCATCCTCGGCATCGACATCGGCAACACCGTCGTCAAAGCGGTGCTGTTCGACCTTGAGGGCCGCCAGATCGCGCGCCATGGAATCGACGGCACCACGTTGAAACCAGCACCGGGGATGGTCGAACGCCCGGTGGCCGAACTCTGGGCCAACGCGCGTGCGGCCATAGCGGGTTGCTTGAGCAAGGCGCACGTCGATGCGGCCCGGATTTGTGCGGTCGGGCTGGCAGGGCACGGAAATGGGCTTTACCTTCTGGACAAGGCCGGCCAGCCCTTGATCGGCATCCAGTCGCTCGATACGCGTGGAGCGGCGCTTGCTGCGGATCTTGACCGCCGCACAGGTCTAGCCTTGCATGAGATATGCCTGCAACGGCCCTGGTCATCACAGACGCCGGTTCTATTGGCCTGGTTGAAGACGCACCGGCCTGAAGTCTATGGCCGCGCAGGAACGCTGTGTTTTGCGAAGGACATCATCGGCTGGCATTTGACGGGTGTGCGTGCCAGCGAGATTTCGGACATGTCCGGTGCTGGCCTTTTACGGCTTCCCGACGCCAGCTACGATGTTGAACTTCTGTCGCTCTATGGACTTTCGGACGCGTTGCCGCTGCTGCCGCCGCTGTTGCAGCCCACCGATATCGTCGGGCATGTCACGCCAGAAGCCGCCGCGGCGACCGGCCTCTTTCCCGGTACACCCGTGGTTGCCGGTTACTTCGACGTGGTGGCCTCGGCGCTCGGCTCTGGCGCCATTGGGGTGGGTGCCGCTTCGATCGTGCTGGGAAGCTGGTCGATCAACCAGATCTTCGTCGATACCCCGATCCGTGATCCGCGTATATTCATGGTCGCGGCCTTTGGCCGCAATCGCTTTGCCAACATGGACAACAGCGCTACATCTGCCGCTAATCTGGAGTGGTACGTGCGCAGCGTGGTAGAGCGCGATAGTCACCACGATGATCCTTTTGGGCAGGTCAACAATTTGGTCGGCCGGGCGTCCATCGCCCCGGATGACCCGATGTTCCATCCTTTCCTTTATGGTGGCAGGAACGGTGCACATCAACGCGGCGGCTTCTACGGCCTGGCCGGATGGCACGACGAGGGCCACCTGCTCCGCGCCTTGTACGAAGGCGTAGGATTCGAACACCGCCGCCATGTTGATGTGCTGACCGCCACCGGTGGCGCGATCCGGCAGGTGACGCTCTCGGGCGGAGGCACCCGTTCGCCGCATTGGCCGCAAATGATGGCGGATATCCTGGGGCTGTCCGTCACGATTGGCAGCGCAGACGAAACAGGTGCGCTTGGTGGGGCCATCGCGGCGGCGGTTGGAACTCATTGCTATCAAACCGAAGAGGCGGCCGTTTCCGCCATGACGCGGCCGCGGGCGCATCTTGCCCCGGACCCACAGCGTCGCGCCCTGCACGACCGGCGCTTTGCCGTCTGGTCGCGTCTCACGGATGCGATGGAGCCGTTCTGGACCGATCTTGCAGAACTGGGAAAGCCATGAGCCACGAAGGTCAGTACGACTACATCATCATAGGTGCTGGAACCGCCGGGTGCGTTCTTGCCAATCGTCTGACCGCCGACCCACGTACCCGTGTTCTGATTGTGGAGGCTGGAGGTTCCGACCGGTATCACTGGGTGCAGATTCCGGTCGGATATCTTTACTGCATCGGTAACCCGCGCACCGACTGGATGATGAAGACAGCCCCTGAGCCTGGCCTAAACGGGCGCAGTCTGAGGTATCCACGCGGTAAGGTCCTGGGCGGCTGCACCTCCGTCAACGGCATGATCTACATGCGCGGGCAGGCCGCCGATTATGACCATTGGCGCCAACTGGGCAATGCCGGTTGGAGCTGGGACGACGTCCTGCCCTACTTCCGCCGCTCCGAGGACCATTGGGGCGGCGAAACCGCGATGCATGGCGCGGGAGGTGAATGGCGGGTGGAGCGCCAGCGGCTGCACTGGGACATACTGAAGGCTGTACAGGAAGGAGCCAGGGAATTCGGCATCCAGCCCCGAGACGATTTCAATGATGGCTCGAACGAAGGGTCGGGTTTCTTCGAGGTCAACCAAACGCGCGGTGTCCGCTGGAACAGCGCGCGGGGGTTCCTGCGGCCGGCGATGAGACGCGGCAATCTTGGGGTGGTGACCCACGCTCTCGTTACGCGCATCCGCTGCGAGGGGCGGCGTGCGACCGGTGTCGAGTGGCTCGTCGACAATCAAGCCTTTTCTGCTTCGGCCGGCGCCGAGGTCATCCTGGCTGCGGGAGCGATCAACAGCCCGAAACTGCTCGAGCTTTCCGGTATTGGTCAGCCGGATCGCCTGGCCGCTCTCGGCGTGGCACCTGTTCACGAGCTACCCGGCGTCGGGGAAAATCTACAGGACCATCTACAGATCCGCACGGTCTTCAAGATGCACGGCGCGCGTACCCTGAACGACATGGCGGGAAGCCTTTACGGCAAGGTGCGCATCGCTCTGCAATATGGCCTGACCCGAAGCGGCCCGATGTCGATGGCGCCTAGCCAGTTCGGAATGTTCACCAAGTCGAGCCCCGAGATGGAAACGCCCGATCTAGAATACCATGTACAGCCCCTGTCGACGGATAACCTTGGTGATCCGCTTCATTCCTTTCCGGCCATCACCGTTTCGATCTGCAACCTGCGACCTACCTCGGTGGGGAACGTGCACGCCATGTCGCCTCGTCCGGACGTCCAGCCGGATATCCGCCTTAACTATCTCTCGACAGAGCAGGATCGTCGTGTGGCGGTCGCCTCGATCCGGCAGGCGCGCCGGATCATGACCGCGCAGGCTTTGCAACGTTACGCACCAGAGGAGTGCCTTCCCGGGCCCGGAATCGAAAGCGACGAGGCTCTCGCGCACAAGGCCGGCGACATAGCGACCACGATCTTCCACCCGGTAGGTACCTGCAAGATGGGCGCCGATCCGAGCGCTGTCGTCGATCCGACGCTGAAGGTGCGGGGCGTGGAGAGGCTGCGCGTCGTCGATGCGTCGATCATGCCCCGGATCGTTTCGGGCAACACCGCCTCGCCCGTGGTCATGATCGCCGAACGGGCTGCTGATCTGATCCTGGGACGGGTCTGAAGGGCCAGCTATACGCGAGCCTCATCATCCGGCGGTTTTCGCCGTTACTCCCGTGGTCGGCGACACACGGGCGGCCATGGGGAGCGACCATCGGTCGGCGTTTCCGAGGGCTGTCGATCGCTCCACTGTTCTGCCGGGAACGAGGCGCCCATATTGGCAGGTGCGTGCATTCACCAGCGCAGATAGCGCTGGCCCAAGCCGTATCCCACCGCCGAAACCATCATCAGGGCGAGCGGATACCAGAGGAGAACGAAGAGCGGACTGTCGTCGTCGCAATTGGCTGCGTAGAAGGTCGCGGCAATCGCCGCGGCCGCGAGCCCGGCGGCCGCGCCGGTCATACCCGGTCGCGTCGGCGCACCGTGGCGCAGGACGCCGATGAAGCAGATGAGCGGCCCCAGAGACAGAAGCGGGATAAGCGTCAGACAGAGATTGGCATTGTGCCCGATCATGTTCGCCGTCCACGCCACGGGAGGCAGCTGTCCCATCTCGAGCGCCGCCGCCCCGAGCAGTAGCCCGGGCGAGACGGCAAGGACCCATCGCCAGTTGCCGAGTTCGGCACCAGGACAGGCCATGGTCATGGCGAGCCCGACGGCGCCGACGGCCAGAGGGATCGTCACAACGAACTTGAACAGGAAGCGGGATGTCTTGACCGCGTGGTCAATGTCGGCCCTGGCACCGATCGAAGCGAAAAACACCATCCCGGCGAGCGTGACGGCCAGAAGTGCCGCCGCGACGAAAAGCGTCCGAAACGGCCAGCCGGGCGCGATGTCCTGGGCAAGAAGGTCGATGAGGTCATCGGTCTTCACGATCGGTCTCCGCCGGCGTATCCGCTGCATCTCGGATACGCAGGCACGGCCCGTTTCGTTACGCGACCACTCGCGGGGCGGGCCTTGCCGCGGCTACCACCGCAGCAGCAGCCGGCCGCCGACATAGCCCACCGCGGTCACCGCCATGATGGCGAGGCTGTACCAGACGGCAATGAACAGCGGGCTGTCGTCGGGGCAGTGTGCGGCATAGAAGGTGGCGGCGATGGCGCCGGCCGTCAGACCGGCAAGGGCGCCGGCGCGGCCGGCATTGGCCGGCGCGCCGCGGCGCAGCACGAGCAGCAGGCAAGCCAGAGGCCCGAGAGCCAGGAAGGGAATGACCTTCAGGCAGAAGGCGGCGTTCCTCCCGACCAGATACGTCATCCAGGCCTCGGGCGGAAGGAGATACAGCTCCGCGGCCACGGCGCCGATGAGAACGAGCGGGGCCGCGGCGAGGACGAAGGCCCAGACGCCGGCTTCTACGCCCGGGCGCGCCAGTGCCAGTGTCACGCCAATGGCTCCCGTCAGCAGCGTGAGGGTGACGACGAATTTGAGCAGGAAACGCACGGTTTCCAGCGACTGCGCGAAATCGTGGCGTGGGCCGATGGTGGCGAAGAAAAGTACCCCGGCAACGGCAATACCGCACAGGAGTGCGATGTCGAAGAGCCGACGGAACGGCCACTGCGGCGTGGCGTCGTGCGCCAGCAGGTCTATAAGGTCATCGGTCTTCACGGCACTCGCTCTCGGCGACAGGATCTGTCCGTCCATTTGGGAGCCGGCGCCGGCCCGCGCAATGTGGCATGTGTCGGCAGATATAACACGGCTTCAGTTCCTGCCCCTAGCTGCGCGCCAGCACGAGCACGCCGATCAGGATAATGCCGATCCCGGCCGCTCGAATGGGCGGCATCGGCTCGCCGAGAAACTGCCAGCCGGCGACAGCAACCAGCACGAAGCCGAGGGCGAGGAACGGATAGGCGAACGACACCTCGATCCGGCCGAGCACGTAGAGCCAGAGCAGGAGGCTCAGCCCATAGCAGGCAAGGCCTGACATGATTGTCGGCCGGGACAGCAGCGCGATCGTTGCCGCCACCGGATGGCGATCTGGATCCGTGACGGCCGACCGCGCGCCAAGGCGCAGGAAGAGCTGGGCAAGCGCATTGAAACACACGCTCGCAAGGATCAGGCCGATGACGGCAAGCCGGCTCATGCATGTTCGGCCGCAAGATCGGCTGGCTGTGCTTTCGGAGCCCCGGCGCCAAGGCCGGCGAGTTCGATCATGCCGTCCTCGAAGGAAATCCGCGGCTGCCACCCGAGTTCGCGCCGCAGGCGCGACGAATCGGCGGTGATGTGGCGGACGTCGCCGAGCCGATACTGCCCCGTTACAACTGGCGGGGGACCGTCGAGGGCGCGGGCGAGCGCCTCTGCCATCTCGCCAACCGTGCGCGGCGTCCCCGATCCGACATTGTAGGCCGCGACGCCCTGTGTGTGCTGCTCGCAGGCCAGCACGGTGGCGGTTGCCACGTCGCCGACATGGATGAAGTCGCGTCGCTGCCGACCATCCTCGAAAACCTTCGGCGCCTGTCCGCGGCGCAGCGCAGAGGTGAAGATGGAGGCCACACCGGCATAGGGCGTATCGCGCGGCATGCCCGGACCGTAGACATTGTGATAGCGCATCATCGCGAGGGCGCCGCCCGTCGCACGCGCCCAGTTGCTGGCATAGAACTCCTGCGCCAGCTTGCTGGTGGCGTAGGCGTTGCGCGGATCGGGCGGAGTCTCCTCGGCGACCAGCTCAGCCGCGAGAGGCTCGCCGCAGATCGGGCAGGGAGGCTCGAAAGCGCCGGCCGCCAGCGCGCTTTCGCGGCGCGGCGCGGGCCGCACCTGTCCGTGAGCGCGGCATTGGCCGAAGCCTTCGCCATAGACGACCATCGAACTGGCCAGCGTCAGGCGGGACGTGCCCGCACGGGCCATTGCCGCGAGCAGCTCGGCGGTGCCTAGATCATTGGACGAGGCATAGTCGGGCAGATCGCTGATATCGACGCCGAGGCCGACTTTGGCGGCCAGATGGATCACCGCGTCGACGCCCGCCAAGGCCCGGTCGAGCACCGCGCGGTCGCGGACGTCCCCGACCAGCGTCTCCACGGTGCCGGGGATCACCCAGCCCGAGCCGGGGTGATGCACATCCGATCGCAGCGAATCCAGGGCGCGCACCGCGTGTCCGCGTGCCGACAGCTGGTTCAGCACGTGGCGGCCGATAAAGCCGGCCCCACCGGTGAGAAGTATGTGCATCGCTTTCTCCTATCCGCTCACGGGCGCCGAGCCGCAGCGCGCTCGGCCATCGGCGTGGCCACTGCGGCGCGCTGAGCCCGCACCAGGCGCAAAAAGGTAGTGGCGATCTTCCATGCGGCGCTGGCGCCGGCGACGAGATTGCCCGAAACCTTCGACACGCCGCCCCGGCGGCAGCGGTGATCTACCGGCAGTTCGAGGCACCGCAATCCCGCGGCGGCAACCCGCATCTGCATTTCAAGGTTCCAGCCATAGGTCTTTTCGCTCATACCCAGCATAGCGAGGCGATCGCGCCGCATCGCGCGCAGCGGCGACATGTCGGTGAACCGTACGCCATAGGTCAGGCGAAGAAGAACCCCGGCAATCCAGCCGGCGACGATCTGCTGAGGCGTCATGGAGCCCGGCTCGCGGCGACCGCGCAGACGCGAGCCCATCACGAAATCCGCCTCTCCGGCGATCAGCGGCGCGACGATGGTGGGGATGAAGGCGGGAACGTCGCTGCCGTCACCATCGAGGAAGCAGACAATTTCACTACCCGGGCTCACGGCGGCGAGGCCGGCGGCGCAGGCGCGTCCGTAGCCGCGCAGAGGCTGGGCGACGACGCGGGCGCCGGCGTCCCCGGCGCGCGCGGCGGTGCGGTCCCGCGAACCATTGTCGACGACAATGACCTCGCCGACGCCCTCGGCGAGTACGTCGCGCACGACATCGGCGATGGCGGCCTCCTCGTCGAGGCAGGGGATGATGACGGTCACCGTGGAGAGGAATGCGCGGGGCATCATGGCGCTCCCATCGTGCGGCGAAGCCGGACGAACTCGGCGGTTCGGGACGCAGGCTGGCCCGAAAGCCCATCGGATACGAAGGCTAGGGGCAGACCGTCGATCTCCTGCTCCAGCATGGTGTAGGACGCCGCGTCGTCGACGTCGTACCAGGGGGCGAGCTCGATGACCGGCAGGCCGATCATCCCGGCCCGCTCCAGCGTGAGGCGGTAGACCTCGCTTGTGCTCCACGGGATGTCGGCGAATAGCGGGGGGTGCGGGCATGAGAGACCGACGAGCGTATAGCCGCCATCGAGGGCCGGACTGAGCACCGCCCGGTCGCCGCCCTTCAGCGCGTCCACCGCCGCACGCAGGATGGCCTTGGGAAGGGTGGGGCTGTCCGAGTTGATCAGGATGGCGCCGGCATGTCCGGCCGCGAGCAGGTCCACTATGCCTTTGTCGAGGCGGCTGCCGAGATCGCCATCGCCCTGGAGCACGAGGCCGAAATGGCGGGGCAGGAGGCGCTTCAGCGCCTCTTCCGTGCCGGCCGGCGTATAGACGGCATACCCTTCGACATCGCCATCCTCGGCGAGCTCGGCGATCGTCGATGTCAGATCGGCAATGAAGCAGGAAGATATTTCGGCGCATTCCTCGGGCCGCAAGGGCGGCGACAGGCGGGTCTTGGACTTGCCTGGTGCCGGCGTCTTGCAGATCACCGCGACGGCAATCGTCTTCATGGAACGGATCCTCGCAAATAGGTCACGCTAGGAGATCGAGGGACTGCATGATGTCGCGGCAGAGATCGTCGGGGTCTTCGAGACCGACGGAGAGCCGCAGGAGATCGTCGGGGCAGGGTGTGCCCGGGCCCTCGATCGACGCGCGATGCTCGATCAGGCTTTCGATGCCGCCAAAGGAGGTGGCGCGGCGCCAGAGCTGGACATTGGCCGCCAAGGCCACCGCCGCGGCAGCGCCGCCTCGCATGTGTATCGACAGCATGCCGCCAAAACCGTTCGACATCTGCCGCGCCGCGGTCAGATGGCCGGGATGGGTCGGCAGCCCGGGGTAGAGTACGGCCGAGACCGCTGGATGGCCGGCGAGCCGGTCGGCGAGGATCGCGGCACTGCGACTTTGTTCGCGAACCCTGAGGTCCAGCGTGCGCAGCCCGCGCGTCAGCAGCCACGCGTCGAACGGGCCGGGGACGGCGCCGTGTTGATCGCGCATATCCTTGATGCTTAGCCAGAGTTCCGAGCGGTCGGCGGTTGCGAGCGCCCCGGCGACGACATCCGAGTGCCCGTTGAGATATTTCGTCGCCGAATGCATCACGATGTCGGCGCCAAGGTCGAGCGGCTTGGTGAGCACGGGCGTCGCCACGGTCGAATCAGCGCAGACCAGGGCGCCCGCCCGATGGGCATAGTCGGCGACCATTGCGATGTCGGTGATCGTCCAGAGCGGATTGCTCGGCGTCTCGATCCAGACCAGCCCGGTCCGCCCCGGGCGGATCGTCGCGCGGACTTCTTCGATCCGCGACATATCGGCAAACGTCACCTCGTGCCCGTAGCGCCGGAAACCTTCCAGCCAGACGCGCAGTCCCCAATACATCGCCTTCGGCACGACGATGTGTGTCGGCGGCAGCGCCATGAAGACGGCGGTGGCCGCCGCCATGCCGGATCCGAACAACAGCGCCTCACGCGCATGTTCCAGTTCGGCGATCTGCCTTTCGACCTGCTGGACAGAGGCATTGTCCTTGCGGCCATATACCTGACCGGAGCTGTAGCCATTATCGGCGTCGCGCGTATAGGTGGCGCTCATGTCGATGGGCGGCGTCAGCGCCGTAGGGGATGGGCGGCCGGCGCCCAGCGCCCGTGTGGCGATGGTTCGCGGCTTGTGGAGGCTGGTCGGGCGGTCGTCCATGATATCCGCGATCAAGAAGGCGTCCGGGGACGGATCGACTGGTCCGCTGCTGGCGGTCCTGTCATCAGGTTCTACGCAGCGGTCCGGAACTTCGTTACAGCCTCGCCGATCATTCGTCGTTTTTTGCGTGCCTGCCTTGGAAGAGACGCCTTGAGCTATGCAGATATCTTGGGATTTTAGATCGAAAGATATAAAATAACGCCGCGGGGGTCTCATGTGGGTACGTGCGTGACGAAGTCAGAACGTGAGGACGAGTGGGCCACGTGCATGAAGATGGCTCTTGCCGGCGATGCCGATTCCTATCGTCGGTTCCTCCGGTCGATCACGCCGTATCTGCGAACCCTCGCGCGACAGAGTTGCGCCCGTTTCGGCGCTTCCACGAACGATGCCGAGGATGCCGTGCAGGAGGCATTGCTCGCCATCCATCTCAAGCGCAGCACCTGGGACCCGGCGCGGCCGATCACGCCGTGGATCTCGGTCATCGTCCGCAACAAGCTCATCGACATGCTGCGGCGCTCCGGCGAGCGGACGGTGTCGATCGACGATCTCGTCGACGTGCTGCAGGACGAGGATTCAGCTCAGAATCCTGAGGCCGGCGACATCGAACGACTGATCGGCCAGTTGAAGGACCAGCAGCGCGCCGTGGTGCGCATGGTCTCGATCGAAGGATACTCGGCGCGGGAGGCCGCCACCCGTCTGGGCATGAGCGAGACGGGGGTTCGCGTCGCTCTTCACCGGGCGCTCAGGGCGCTTGCTGCCCTCTATGAAGCGGGCAGCCGCCGCGACGCAGCGGACCGCCCGCGTAGCTCCGGCCGGACGTGATCAGTCCGTCGCGGCCGCCAGGATCGGCCCACCCTGGCTCTCCTGTACCAGCACGGCGGTCTTCAATCCCTCCGGCGCCGCCAGCATCTTGAAGGTTGCCGCCCTTCCGCTCCAATCGCCAAGCCGCACGAGATTGCGCACGACGTGACTGTGGCGCAGCGTTCGCCCCGAATTCTCGCCGCGACGCACCGGCACCTCGACGATGTTCGGATCGTACCAGACGAGCCATATGTCGGCGGCCTGTGCACGGGGCTTCGCCGGGCCGATGCCGACATGGTCGTCGGCGAGGGAGATGGAGGGCCCGGTCTTTCGTGGGTTCGCCGCGACGAGATCGTCCATCTGCCGCAGGCTGAAGCCGATAGCGCTCGCTCGGCCGTCCACCACCATCTGCGGTGTGAAGGGTCCGCGCTCGCCGAGCTTCGGCTCGTAGATCTCCTGTCGCTGCGTGTATTCGGGCCTTCCAAAGGGGTCCTTCCAGCCGAGATAGTCCCAGTAGGTCACGCTGAAGCTCAGGGCGAGGACGTTGGGACGCTCGGCAAGCACGATGAGATTGGCGTTGGCCGGCGGGCAGGAGGAACATCCCTGGCTGGTGAAAAGCTCGATCACGACGGGCTGGCGATAGGGCGCGAAGACTTCTTCGCTGTTTGCGGAGGGTGCGAATGGCAGCAGGACTCCGGCGGCAAGCAGCATGGCCGGCAGGGTGGCGCGAGGCATGGAATCACTCCGGTGCAGGGTTAGGCGCCCCGAGGGGCGCGCCTGCATGTCCTTCGGGGCCGCGGCGCGCGTCGTTACCGGATCACGCACTCGTGCGCTCATCGTTCACGAATCCGTGAGCGTGTAACGGGGTCCGGCTCCCTCCCGTAGTTCGAGATGCGAGGTGCTGGTCCATTTGATCCGCGCCGCGCGTCGCAGAACGCGGAGACCGGCATGCTCACCAAAACACCCTACGAGCCGCTGCGGGTGGAGACCTTGGCCCACCGCCTGTCCGACCGGCCGGACATGATCCGTCACCTCGGTCCGCCATCGCACTGGCGGGTGAGCGAAGTCGGCGATGGCAACCTCAACCTGGTGTTCATCGTCGAAGGCGCGAGCGGATCGCTCGTCGTGAAGCAGGCGCTGCCCTATGCGCGCGTGGTCGGCGAGAGCTGGCCGATGTCGCTCGATCGCGCCTTCTTCGAATACGAG
>JBGGNI010000135.1:0-26709 GCA_041287585.1 Xanthobacteraceae bacterium | reverse complement strand
ACCTGAAATTGCGACCTGAACAGGTCGGCACTCCTGCCGGCCAGCCAAACTCTATGTTTTTGAAAGGGGTTTCCGTGACCAAGGGAACCGTTAAGTGGTTCAACGCCCAGAAGGGCTTTGGATTTATTGCCCCCGATGACGGCGGCAGCGATGCCTTCGTCCATATCAGTGCCGTGGAGCGTGCCGGGCTCAGCGACCTGCACGAAGGTCAGAAGGTGGGCTTCGAGCTCGTCGCCGACCGCAAGAGCGGGAAGATGTCGGCCGACAAGCTTCAGGTTCTTTGATCGCACGCCCGGCGGCGCCTTGAACGCGCCGCCAGGTTCTGCCGTCTCGAACCGCGCGGCCGCCTATGGACGGACGACTTCGTACCCGCCACGCGGCAGCGCGTTTCGGGCGGAGCGGTCGGCCTCTTAAGCCCCACGCCTCGACGAGGTCGTGGGGTTTTGTTTGTCACCAACTCGGATGATCACAGGAGAGGTCGATGGCAAAGGGCCAGGTGCGCGGCAATCGCGAGGTCAAGAAGCCGAAGAAGCCGAAAGAGCCGGCGCCCGCGCCCGCTTTGTTCGCCAAAGGCGTCTCCGCCTCGGCCGGCCTGCCGAAGAAGAAGGGCTGACAACCGTTTCCCGGCCGGACCTGCCGACCATCGCGCGACCGGATCGGTCCGGTCATCGGGCCGCGCGTCTGCGACACGACCGGAACCGGAAGGAAGAATGGCCGCATTCGTGAACCTTGGCCTGGCGGTCAAATCTCTGACGGCCAGATCGTCCGCCCCGCCCTGGAACGACACCGCGCCGGTCCGCGAAGAGCTGTTCGGCACCGAGCGGCTGGAGCAGCATGCCGAGAGCCTCGCCGCGGTGCAGGCGGTCACCGGCCGGCCGCGCCGGGTCGCCTCGCTGCATGCCCGGCTGAAAGACAATGCCGCCCTGCTGCTGTCGGCCTATCAGGCCACCGCCGCACAGGTCGAAAGCGGCCGGGAGGTGGTTCCCGCGGCGGAATGGCTGCTGGACAATTATCACCTGGTCGAGGAGCAGATCCGCGAAATCCGCGATGATCTGCCGCCCGGCTATTATCGCCAGCTGCCCAAGCTGGCCGAGGGGCCGTTCGCCGGCTATCCGCGGGTGTTCGGGCTCGCCTGGGCGTTCGTCGCCCACACCGACAGCCACTGCGACCCGGCCACGCTGCGCCGGTTCATCGCCGCCTATCAGCGGGTGCAGCCGCTGACCATCGGCGAATTGTGGGCCGTCGCCATCACGCTGCGCATCGTGCTCATCGAGAATCTGCGCCGCCTGACCGACCAGATCATGGTCGGCCGCCGCGAGCGCGATGCCGCCGACGCGCTGTCCGACCATCTTCTGGCGGCCGACCGGGATCGGTCGGAGCTCGAAGCGCGGGCGGCGTTGCGCTCGTCGGGGCCGCTGTCCGAGGTGTTCGCCGCGCAACTCGCCAAAAGGCTGCGCGACCAGGACCCGCGCACCACTCCGGCGCTCGGCTGGCTGGAAGAGAAGCTGCACGCCCAGGGCGCCTCCATCGACAGCGTGGTGCAGCACGCCCAGCAGCGGCTGGGCGCCTCCAATCTCAGCATCCGCAACGTCATCACCAGCATGCGGCTGATCTCCGACATCGATTGGGCCGAGCTGTTCGAGGATGTCAGCCTGGTCGACGAAAAGCTGCGGGCCGGCAGCGCCTATGCCGCGATGGATTTTCCGACCCGCAATCTCTACCGCAGCGCCATCGAGCAGCTCGCCCGCGGCTCGGCGGCGTCCGAACTCGACATCGCGCAAAAGGCGCTGGACGCCGCGCGGGCCGGAGCGCCCATCGACGTCGACGCCGAACGGGTGGGCGATCCGGGCTATTTCCTGATCGCCGAAGGCCGGCGCGCGCTGGAGCAGACCATCGGCTTCCGGCAGCCGGCGCGGCTGTGGCTCAGCCGGCTCAGCATCCAGCTCGGGATCGGCGGCTATGCCGGCGCCATCGCGCTGGCCACGCTGGCCTTGCTGGCGCTGGCGGCGTGGACGCTGTCCGGCACCGCGCTCGCCCCGGGGCTGCTGGCCGTGCTGCTGGTGCTTGGGCTGGTACCGGCCAGCGAAGTCGCCGCCGCGCTGGTCAATCGCGCCGTTGCCTGGAACTTCGGCGCGGCCGCCCTGCCGGGCCTGGAACTGCTGGCGGGCGTGCCGACCTCGCTGCGCACGCTGGTGGTGGTGCCGACGCTGCTGACCTCCGAGGCCGATCTCAGCGAGCAGATCGAACGGCTGGAGGTGCATCACCTGGCCGGCGCCGGCGGCGATCTCACCTTCGCGCTGCTGACCGATGGCGTCGACGCCGACCATGAGGTGCTGCCGGGCGACGGCGCGCTGCTGGAGCGGGCGCAGCACGCCATCGCGCAGCTCAACGAGCGCTACGGCCCCGGCCCGGCCGGCGAGCGCTTTCTGCTGCTGCACCGCCGCCGGCTGTTCAATCCGGCCGAAGCGAAGTGGATGGGCTGGGAGCGCAAGCGCGGCAAGCTGCACGAGCTCAACCGCCTGCTGCGCGGCGCCGGCGACACCTCGTTCATGGCGCTCGGCGGGCGTCCGCCGCAGGCGCCTGCCGATGTTCGCTACGTCATCACGCTCGATGCCGATACAAGGCTGCCGCGCGACGCCGCGGTGCGCCTGGTCGGCAAGATGGCGCACCCGCTGAACCGGCCGAAATTCAGCACGGCCGAACAGCGCGTCCTCAGCGGCTACGCCATTCTCCAGCCCCGCGTCACCCCCTCGCTGCCGATCGGCTCGCAGGGCTCGTTCTACCAGCGCATCACCTCCGGCCCCGCCGGCATGGACGTCTATGCCGCCGCGGTGTCGGACGTCTATCAGGACCTGTTCGGCGAAGGCTCCTACACCGGCAAGGGCATTTACGACATCGACGCCTTCGAAGCCTCGCTGGCCGGCCGCATCCCGGACAATGCGCTGCTGAGCCACGATCTGTTCGAGGGCGTGTTCGCGCGGGCCGGCCTTGCCACCGATGTCGAGGTGGTGGAGGAATTTCCGGCGCGCTACGATGTCGTGGCCAAGCGCCAGCACCGCTGGACGCGGGGCGACTGGCAGTTGCTGCCGTGGATTTTCGGCACGCAACGCGGGCACAGCGCGGTGACCGCGGTCGGCCGCTGGAAGATGCTCGACAATCTTCGGCGTTCGCTGCTGGCGCCCATCACCTTCCTCACCTTCGGCCTATGCTGGCTGCTGCCTTTGCCGGCGGCACTGATCGGCACATTGCTGACCTTCGCCACGCTGGCGGTTCCGCCCTTCCTGCCGATCCTCTCCTCCCTGCTGCCGCGCCGCGCCAGCGTGCGCCTGCGCAGCCATGTCTCCACGCTCGCCCACGAGCTGCGCCTCGCCACCGCCCAGACCCTGATGGCCCTCGCTCTGCTCGCCGACCATGCCTGGCGGATGGGCGACGCCATGGTGCGGACGCTGCTGCGGCTGTTCGTGACCCGGCGCAATCTGCTGGAATGGACCACGGCGGCGAAATCCTCCGGAAGCCCGCGGCTGGACCTTGCCGGCTTCTACCGGCAAATGGCGGGCGGCACCTTTGCTGCCCTGGTGATGGCCGCCGGCGCGCTCGCCTTCGCTCCGGCGTCCTGGCCGCTGGTGGTGCCCTTCGCCCTGCTCTGGCTGGCGGCACCTGCCGTCGCGCTGTGGGCGAGCCACGAGCCGAGCGTCGCCAGCGCCTCCACGGTGACGCCGGAGGACGCCCGCCAGCTGCAGCTCACCGCCCGCCGCACCTGGCGCTATTTCGAAACCTTCGTGACGCCGGCCGACAACATGCTGCCGCCGGACAATTTCCAGGAGGACCCCCGCCCGGTGGTGGCGCGGCGCACCTCGCCGACCAATATCGGCCTCTATCTGCTCTCCACCGTGGCCGCGCGCGATTTCGGCTGGGCCGGCACATTGCAGACCGTCGAGCGGCTGGAAGCGACGTTCGAAACGCTGGCCAAGCTGCCGCGCTTCCGCGGGCATTTCTTCAACTGGTACGGCACCAAGAATCTGGAAACCCTGGCGCCGGCCTATGTGTCGTCGGTCGACAGCGGCAATCTCGCCGGCCATCTCATCGTGCTCGCCAATGCCTGCGAGGAATGGGCCGGCGCCGCCGAGGCGCCCGACCGCCGGCCCGGCATGCGCGACGCCCTCGCTTTGGCGCGCCTGGCGGCGGCCGGCCTTCCGATCGCCAATCGCGACCGCGAGCGGGCGCTGACCACGGCGCTTGAGGAAATCGATGCCCAGCTCAGCGGCGTGCCGTCGCTGGAGCTGATCGCCCCGACGCTCAAGCGGCTGATCGAGAAGGCCGCGAACATCGTCCAGGACATTTTCCCCACGGCGCCGGACGATGCCGACCAGAACGATGCCAGCACGGACATCGCGTTCTGGCTCGACGCGCTGGGCAAGGCGGTGGCGGAGCAGGGCCGCGACCAGCTTGCGCCGGCAGATCTGCCGCGGCGGCTGACCGCACTCGCCGATGCCGCCCGCACTATCGCGATGGATATGGACTTCGCCTTCCTGCTCGATCCCGAGCGCAAGCTGCTCTCGATCGGCTATTCGCTCGCCGACAACGGGCTGGATCCCAGCTGCTACGACCTGCTGGCCTCGGAGGCCCGTCTGGCCAGCCTTTTCGCCGTGGCGAAGGGCGATGCGCCGACCCGGCACTGGTTCCGGCTGGGGCGGACCTCGACGCCGATCGGCAACGGCGCGGCCCTGATCTCCTGGTCGGGGTCGATGTTCGAATATCTCATGCCCTCGCTGGTGATGCGCGCGCCGGCCGGCAGCCTGCTGGAGCAGACCAACCGCCTGGTGGTGCAGCGCCAGCAGGACTATGGCCGCTCCAAGGGCCTGCCCTGGGGCATATCGGAATCTGCCTATAATGCCCGCGACATCGAGTTCACCTACCAATATTCAAATTTCGGCGTGCCGGGGCTGGGGCTTAAACGCGGCCTTTCCGAAAACCTGGTGCTGGCGCCCTATGCCACCGGGCTCGCGGCCATGGTGGACCCGCGCGGCGCCTGGCAGAACTACCAGCACCTCGCCCAGCTCGGCGCATCCGGGCGCTACGGCTTCTATGAGGCGCTCGACTTCACCCGCTCCCGGCTGCCGGAGAGCGAGGACGTCGCCATCGTGCGCAGCTTCATGGCCCATCACCAGGGCATGACCATCGTCGCGATCGCCAACACCCTCCAGGACGGGCGCATGCGCGCGCGGTTCCACCGCGAACCGATCATCCAGTCCAGCGAGTTGCTGCTCCAGGAGCGGGTGCCGCGCGATGTGGAAGTGGCGCATCCGCGGGCGGAGGAAGTGCGTGCCGGCGCCGGCCAGGCCACCGCCGAGGCGCCGATGGTGCGCCGCATGGCGTGGTCCGCCGCCAGCCCGCCGATCACCCATCTGCTCTCGAACGGCCGCTACGCCGTCATGGTCACCGCGGCCGGGGGCGGCTACAGCCGCTGGCGCGACATGGCGGTGACGCGCTGGCGCGAGGATGCGACGCGCGACGACCAGGGCTCCTTCATCTTTCTGCGCGACACCAACACCGGCAGCGTGTGGTCCGCCAGCGCGGAGCCGGCCGCCAAGGGCGAGGGCCACCTCGTCGACTTCGGCGAGGACCATGCCGATTTCACCTGCCGCGAGGACAATCTCGCCACCACCATGGAGGTGGTGGTTTCCAGCGAAGTCGACGGCGAGGTGCGCCGCGTCTCGCTGACCAATAGCGGGCGCCGGCCGCGCGACGTCGAGCTTACCTCCTATGCCGAGCTGGTGCTGACGACGCCGGCCACCGACAATGCCCACCAGGCCTTCGCCAAGATGTTCGTCGAAACCGAGCATCTGGCCGAATTCGGCGCCCTCATCGCGACGCGCCGGCCGCGCGCGCCGGGCGAGCCCGGTATCTGGGCGGCGCACTTCGCCGTGGTGGAAGGCGACGTCATCGCCGAGCCGCAATATGAATCCGACCGGGGCCGCTTCATCGGCCGCGGCCGCACCGCAGCCACCGCCGCTGCCATGCAGGGCGAAGCCAGGCTTTCGAACAGCACCGGAACGGTGCTCGACCCGGTCTTCGCGCTGCGCCAGCGCGTGCGCATCGCGCCCGGCAAGATGGCGCGCATCGCCTTCTGGACGCTGGTCGCCGCCACCCGCGCGGAACTGCTGGACCTGATCGACAGCCATCACGACCGCAGCGCCTTCGACCGCGCCAAGACGCTGGCCTGGACGCAGGCGCAGGTGCAGTTGCGCCATCTCGACGTCGAGGCGCAGGAGGCGGCGGACTTCCAGCGCCTGGCGGCGCCGATCCTCTATGCCGACGAACGGTTCCGCGCCTCCTCGGAAGCCATTATCCGCGGCGCCGGCGCGCAGTCCGCGCTGTGGCCCTATGCGATCTCCGGCGACCTGCCGATCGTCTTGTTGCGCATCGACGACATCGAGGACATCGCCCAGGTCCGCCAATTGCTGCGCGCCCACGAATACTGGCGCATGAAGCGCCTGGGCGTCGATCTGATCATCCTCAATGAGCGCGCCTCCTCCTATGTGCAGGATCTCCAGATCGCGATCGAGACCGCGATCCGCAGCGGCCAGTCGCGGCCGCGCTATGGCGAGGAACTGGCGCAGGGCTCGGTCTATGCGCTGCGCACCGATCTGATCTCCGCCGAGGCCCGCGCCCTGCTGCAGTCGGTGGCCCGCGTCGTGCTGGTGGCGCGCCGCGGCGCCATATCCCGGCAGCTCGCCCGGCTGCCGCGGCCGGTGCTGCCGGCGCCAGCGCTCCGCGGTGCTGCTGCGGCGGCGCCGGCGGCGGCGCGCGCCTTGCCGGAACTGGAGTTCTTCAACGGCACCGGCGGCTTCGACAAGGACGGCCGGGAGTATGTCGTCGTGCTGGACGGCGAGCGCACCACGCCGACCCCGTGGATCAACGTCATCGCCAATCCCGGCTTCGGGTTTCAGGTCTCAGCGACCGGCAGCGGCTACAGCTGGGCCGGGAACAGCCGCGAAAACCAGCTCACGCAATGGTCCAACGACCCGGTGTGCGATCCGGTGGGCGAGGCGATCTATATCCGCGACGAGGCCACCGGCACGCTGTGGAGCCCGACCGCGCAGCCGATCCGCGACGGCGGCCGCTACATTGCGCGCCACGGCTTCGGCTATAGCCGCTTCGAGCACGAGGCCAACGGCATCGGGCTTGATCTGCTGCAATATGTGCCGCTGGCCGAGCCGGTGAAGATCTCGCGCCTCACGGTGCGGAACACCTCCGGCCGGCCGCGCCGGCTTTCCGTCACCGCCTATGCCGAATGGGTGCTCGGCACCTCGCGCAGCGCCTCCGGCCCCTTCATCATCACCGAGCTGGACGTCGCCACCGGCGCCATGCTGGCGCGCAATCCGTGGGCGGCGGGCTTCGCGGGCCGCGTCGCCTTTGCCGATCTCGGCGGCCGGCAGACCACCTGGACCGCGGACCGCACCGAGTTTCTCGGCCGCTACGGCTCGGCCGCGGCCCCGGCCGCGCTCACCGGGCGACTGCCGCTCTCCGGCCGGGCCGGAGCGGGGCTGGATCCCTGCGCCGCCCTGCAGGCCGGCATCGAGCTGGCCGCGGGCGAGGTGGTCGAGATCGTCTGGTGCGTCGGCGAGGCCGCTTCGCTCGATGCCGCACGCCTCCTGATCGCCCGCTATCGCGCCACCGATCTCGACGCCGTGCTGGCGGAAGCGACCAACCACTGGCGCCGCGTGCTCGGCGCGGTGCAAGTGCGCACCCCGGACCGCGCCATGGACATCATGCTCAATGGCTGGCTGCTGTACCAGACCCTGGCCTGCCGCATCTGGGCGCGCTCGGCCTTCTACCAGGCCAGCGGCGCCTATGGCTTCCGCGACCAGCTCCAGGACGGCATGGCGCTGGCCTTCGCTCTGCCGCAGGAGACGCGGCGCCATCTGCTGCGCGCCGCCGGCCGGCAGTTCGTCGAGGGCGACGTCCAGCATTGGTGGCTGCCGCACTCCGGCCAGGGCGTGCGCACGCGCATCTCGGACGACCGGGTGTGGCTGGCCTTCGCCACCGCCAGCTACGTCAACGCGTCCGGCGAGGCCGGAATCCTGGACGAGATGGTGCCGTTCCTGGAGGGACCGCGGCTCGCGCCCGGTGCGCACGATGCCTTCTTCATACCGACCCCGGCCGACGAGCGCGGCTCGCTGTTCGAGCATTGCGCCCGCGGCCTCGACCAGTGCCTGGAACTCACCGGCCCGCACGGCCTGCCGCTGATCGGCACCGGCGACTGGAACGACGGCATGAACCGGGTCGGCGAGGGCGGCGTCGGCGAAAGCGTCTGGCTCGGCTGGCTGCTGGTGCGCACCATCGAGCTCTTTGCGCCGCTCGCCCAGGGTCGCGATAGCGCGCGAGCCGAACGCTGGCGCGACCATGCCGCCTCGGTGCGGCAGGCGCTGGAACGCGATGCCTGGGACGGCGCGTGGTACCGCCGGGCGACCTTCGATGACGGCACCTGGCTGGGCTCCAAGGACAGCGACGAATGCCGGATCGATTCCATCGCGCAGTCCTGGGCGGTGCTGTCCGGCGCCGCCGACCCGGCGCGGGCGGAGACGGCGATGCGCGCGCTGGAGGACCATCTGGTGCGCAAGCAGGATGGGCTGGCGCTGCTGTTCACGCCGCCCTTCAACCACACGCCGCTCGATCCCGGCTATATTCGCGGCTATCCGCCCGGGCTGCGGGAGAATGGCGGGCAATACAGCCACGCCGCCATGTGGGCGATCCTCGCCTTCGCCCAACGCGGCGACGGCGATCGCGCGCATGCGCTGTTCGCCCTGCTCAACCCCATCAACCACGCCCGCACCGGCGAGGCGGCCGAGCGCTACAAGGTGGAGCCCTATGTGGTGGCGGCCGATGTCTACTCGGTCGCGCCGCATGTCGGCCGCGGCGGCTGGACCTGGTACACCGGCTCGGCGGCCTGGATGTACCGCGCAGGGATCGAAGGCATTCTCGGCATCCGGCGCGTGGGGGCGTTCTTCGTCGTCGACCCGCAGCTTCCGGCCGGCTGGCCCGGATTTGCGGCGACGCTGACGGTGGGAGAGACGCGTTACGATATCGAGGTGAAGCGGGCCGCCGCGGCGAGCGAGGCGCAATTGGTGCTCGACGGCGCGCCCGGCCAGACGGTCGGCGCCCGCCTGCCGCTCGACGGCAAGTCCCACACGCTCGTCATTACCCTGGAACCGTCGAAGCCGATGTGAAATCCGCAGGATCGGCCGCTCCGCCGCGGAAAAAATCGTTCCGCGGAGCCGCGATACCGCTTATTGTCCGGCCAAGCACAAGCGTGAAGGCGGACTATGGCGAAGCAGCGGTCAGCGGGACAGATGCGGGTCGCGATCCTGCCCCGGATCTGCCGCTGCATCGGGCTTCTCACGGCGCTCCTGGCTCTCCCCGCGAGCGCCGCCGAGCCCACGCTCAAACTGCAGATCGTGGGAGGCCTTGCCGGCGTCACCCAGTTCACCCGTCTGGAACAGCCGTTCTGGCAAACGGAAATCGCCGAGCTGTCGCAGGGGCGGATCGGCGCCACCATCGTGCCGCTGGACAGCGCCAGCCTGCGCGGCCAGGAGATGCTCCAGCTCGTGCGTCTCGGCGTGGTGCCGTTCGGCACCGTCCTGCTCTCGGTCGCCGCCGGCGAGGAGCCGGAGTTCAACGCCATCGACCTGCCGGTGCTCAATCCCGACATGGCCATGCTGCGCCGCAGCGTGAGCGCGTTCCGCGAAAATCTGCGCCGGATCCTGCGCGAGCGCTACGATATCGAGCTGCTCGCCATCTACACCTATCCGGCGCAGGTGCTGTTCTGCGCCAAGCCGTTCGGCGGCCTCGACGATCTCGCCGACCGCACGGTCCGCACCTCGTCGGTGAGCCAGTCGGAGCTGTTGAAGGCGCTGGGCGCCATGCCGGTGGTGATCCCCTTTGCCGAGACGGTGGCGGCCCTGCGCAGCGGCGTCGCCGACTGCGCCGTGACCGGCACGCTGAGCGGCTACGAGATCGGCCTGCCCGCCGTCACCACCCACGTCCATGCCATGGCGATCAACTGGGGCGTGTCCTTCTTCGGTGCCAACGCCGCGGCCTGGGAAGCCGTGCCGCCGGAGTTGCGGGAGATCATCCGTACCGGCGTCGCCGATCTGGAACGGCGCATCTGGCAGCGGGCGGAAGCCGACACCGAGCGCGGTCTCGCCTGCAATTCCGGGGCGCTCGCCTGCGGCGGCAGCTCCGCCCGGCCGATGGCGGTGGTGCCGACCTCGGCGGCCGACACCGCGCGGCGCAGCCGGCTGCTGCAGGACATCGTGCTGCCGGGCTGGATCGAACGGTGCGGCGACGCCTGCATGGCAGCGTGGAACGCCTATCTGGCGCCGGTCCACGCCATCGAGGTCCCGACGCCATGACCGGCGTCCAGCGCGGTCAAAAACTGCGATGATCTGGCGCCGCCTCTATCTCACCATCGCGGCCGGCACCACCGCCCTTCTGCTCGGCCTGGCGTGGCTGACCTACTCCATAATCGAGCGCACCGAACGCTCCGTCATCGTCGCGGCGCAAACGTCGCTAGAGCGCGCGGCGCAGGCGATCGAGATCACGTTGGACCGCCAATTGCTGCAGGTGCAGGCCGCGCTTGCCAGCCTGCCCACCTTGTTCTCCGCGGCCGATATCGCGCCGGTGGACGCGGCCAAGGCCAGCCGGCTGCTGCAGGGGCTGAACTTCCAGGCGCTGGTGTTCCGCGACCTGCTGCTGGTGCGCGACGACGGCACCATCCTTGCGGCGGCGCGATCGCGCACGGCAAGGCGCACCGTGCCGATCGACGCGGCGACGTTCAACGATGGGCCGAACGCCTTGATCGGCCCGGTGAGCAACAGCCTGACCGGCGAATGGTCGCTCTACATCACCCGCTCGGTGCCCGACTGGATCGGCATTGTACCCGTCGCCGAGGTGCCGATCGCCGCGCTGATGACGCGCCTGGCCGAAACCGGCATCGCGACAGGAACGCGGCTGTTCCTGGAGCGCGCCAGTGGCGAACTGGTCGCCGCGCTTCCGCACGACGAGCTGAATATGGGGCGGCCGAGCCCCTCGGCATTGGCCGGCCGGCCGCCGGACGGCAAGGCCTTCCTTGTCTCGGGCACGGACGGCCGCCAGGAGCTCGCCGTGATCCGCGCCTCGCTGTATGGCGATGTTCGCGTCGCTCTCACCGCCGACTACGAGTACCTGCTCGCCGGCTGGCAGAGGGACCGCGAGCGGACCATTTTCGCCGCCTGGGTGGGTGGCCTGCTGATCGCCTCCTTCGGCGCCGCGCTGATCACGGCGCTGCGCCAGCGCGCGCGCGTGGATACGGAGCGCGAGCGCGCGGCGACCGTGCTGGCGAGCGCCATCGAGGCCATGTCGGACGGCTTCGTCATGTGGGACGCCGAGGACCGCCTGGTGATCTGCAACGAGCCGTATCGCGACACATTCGGGCGCAGCGCGGGCAAGCTCTCAGTCGGCGCGCACTATGAAGAGGTGATCCGAACCAGCGCGGAAGCCGGAGAGTTTCCGCAGGCGGTCGGCAGGATCGACGCCTTCGTCGCCGAGTCGGTATCGTGGCACCGCGCCGCCAGCGATTCGATCGAGCGCCGGCTGGCGGATGGCCGCTGGCTGCTGATGCGCGAGCGGCGAATGGCGGACGGCGGCACGGTCGGCATCCGCACCGACATCACCGCGCTGAAAGCGACGCTGGCCGAGCTCGCCGACGCCAATGCGCGGGCCAATGCGGCGGCCGAGGAAGCGCAGCGGCAGAACGCCGCGCTGATCGAGCGCGAAAGCCGCATCCGGTTCCTGGCGCACCACGACGATCTGACCCGGCTTCCCAACCGCGTGCAGTTCCGCGACCGTATTGCCGCGACGTTGGATTCCGCCGCGGAACGGGGCGAACAGGCGGCGCTGCTCTATCTCGATCTGGACCGCTTCAAGGACGTGAACGACACGCTGGGCCATCCGGTGGGCGATGCGTTGCTGCAAGCCGTGGCGAGCCGGCTGAGCGCCACGATCGACCCGTCCGACCGCGTGGCGCGGCTCGGCGGCGACGAGTTCGCGGTCATCAGCCTGGCGGCGCGGCAACCCGAACAGGCGCAGATTCTCAGCGCCCGCATCGTCGAGGAATTGAGCCGGCCCTACACCGTGCTCGGGCACACCATCGCCATCAGCGTCAGCGTCGGCATCGCGGTGGCGGACGGCAATGCCGCCGACGCCGATTCCCTGCTCAAGCAGGCCGACCTGGCGCTGTACCAGGCCAAGGCGCAGGGGCGCGGCACCGTCACGGTGTTCGCACCCGAAATGGACGCGCATCTGCGCGACCGGCTGGAGATGGAGGCGGATCTGCGCCAGGCACTGGCGCAGCAGCAGCTGGTGCTGGCCTATCAGCCGGTGTGCAGCCTCGCGAACCGGCGGCTGTGCGGGTTCGAGGCGTTGCTGCGCTGGCGACATCCGCGCCGAGGGCTGGTCAGCCCGGCGGAGTTCATCCCGCTGGCCGAGGAGACCCGGCTGATCGTGGAGATCGGCGCGTGGGTGCTGCGGCAGGCCTGCGCCGACCTGATGAGGCTGCCGGCCGCCATGCGCATGGCGATCAATCTGTCGCCGGTGCAGCTCAGCCACGGCGACATCGCCACCACCGTCGAGGAGATGCTCGGCGAGACCGGCATCGATCCCGCGCGGCTCGAACTGGAGATCACGGAGACCGCGCTGTTCACCAATGACCATCGCACCATGGATACGCTGCAGCGGCTGCGCGCGCGCGGGGTGCGCATCGTGCTCGACGACTTCGGCACCGGCTATTCCAGCCTGAGCCATTTGCGGCTCTACCCGCTGGACAAGATCAAGATCGACCGCTCCTTCGTGCGCGACATGGCGGCCAATCCGGACAGCGCGGCGATCGTCGATGCCGTGGTCGCGCTGGCCCGCCGGCTGCGCATGACGACCACGGCGGAAGGTATCGAGCAGCCGGAGCAATGGGAGGTGGCCCGCCAGGCCGGCTGCACCGAGGCGCAAGGCTTCCTGATCGGCGAGCCCAAGCCCATCGAGCACGCCATCGCGCTCGCCGCTTTGCCCGAGCTGTCCTATCTCCCGATCGCCCGCGCCACGGTCTTCGGCAGGCAGGTGGCCCGCCGGGCCGACTGAGAGACGGTTTGAAACGCCCTGTTTTCCGGACAAGCTGCGCTTCGGCGGCGCCCGCGCTGGTCCGGGCCGCGGCGGCGACACCTCCTGGGACAGTTCGCGCCGTCTCTCACGCGCGGCGCACTGCATCGCCTTATGCACGCGATGCAGTGCTCCCATGCGCCGCGCCACCTGTTCTCCAGCCGGGCAATCGCTATGTATGTCCCGTGCCGCACGACTGGCATACAGAATACCTGGAGATGACGATGACCACGCTTTCGCTGACCTATTCCGCCCCCGTCTCGGCCTTCGAGCGGGCACTCGATGCCGTCGCGGTCTTTTTCGCCGGGGCGAGCGAAGGCCAGGAGATCGCCCGGCGCTATGAGCGCCTGTCGCGTCAGTCCGAGCGCGCCCTCGCCCGCGGCGGCCTCACCCGCGCCGACGTCGCCCGCGTCGCGATCTGGGGCCGCTGAGCGAGCGCCGGTCGGAACAAGGCTGCCGCACTAAAGCGACCAGCCGCCATCGATGATATGGATGGCGCCGGTGGTGAAGCGCGCAGTGGCCAGATAGACGGCGAGATCGGCGATTTCCGCCGGCTCGCCGAGCCGGCCGATCGGCTGGCGGCCGATAAAGGCGGCGCGTGCCGTCTCATAGTCGCCCTGCTGCTGGATGCGCGTCTGCAAGGACGGGCTTTCCACCGTGCCGGGGCAGATGGCGTTGCAGCGTATGCCGCGGGTGACGAAATCCGCCGCCACCGCCTTGGAGAGGCCGATCACCGCCGCCTTGGTGGTGCCATAGGCGAAGCGGTTGGGCGCGCCCTTCACGCTGCCGGCCACCGACGCAATGTTGATGATGCAGCCGTCCGCTCGCTCCAGCATGCCGGGCAGCACGGCGCGGATGGTACGATACATCGACTTCACATTGAGATTATAGGCGAAATCGAGATCCGCCTCGGTGCAGTCCAGCACCGTGCCGGCATGCACGAAGCCGGCGCTGTTGCACAAAATATCGACGCGGCCGATCTCCTGAACCAGGCTTTCGATCGCCGCAGCGTCCAGCACGTCGAGGCGGCGCGTGTGTGCGCCGTCGAGGTCGGCGAGCCCGGCCTCGTTGAGATCGGTGGCCCAGACGGTGGCGCCGGCGGCAAGGAATCCCTCGGCGATCGCCCGCCCGATGCCCTGGGCGGCGGCGGTAACGAGAACGGTCTGGCCGTTCAGCGAAGCATGCATGGTCTCAAATCCTCGAAGGCGCGCGCGGCGCCGGCACAGGTTGCGGTACGATCATAACCGCACACTGCCGCGTCTGCCGACCGGCGCAAGACAACCCACACATCTTTTGCGCGCCCCGCGGTCTCCCTCGCCCTCAACCGTCATTCCCCGGCTCGTCCGGGGAATGACGGCGTGGGTTACAGTCGGCTCAGCAATTCCGTCTTCTTGGTGCTGAACTCATCGTCGCTGACCACGCCGCGCTTGTGGAGTTCGGCGAGGCGCTCCAGCTTGGCGAAGATTTCGTCATGCGCGGCTGCGCTCGCCGGAGCGTCGGCGGGCTTGGCTTCAGGCTTGGCCGCAGACTTCGCTGCAGGCTCGGCCGCCGGCTCGTCGCGCGGCGGGGGCTGCGGGGTGGGGGCATCGCTGTCGGCCTTCGCCGCCGGCGCGGGCGCGCCGTCCTGCGTGACGTCGCGCAGATCACCGAGCCGCACCTCGCCACGCTGGCTGGAGAAGCTCACGGAGCGGCCGCTGCCCTGCTGCTGCGCCACGCCGGAAATCATGTGGTCGCCGGTGTCGAAAATCCGCACACGGCCGTCTTCGCTCAGCGCCAGCCGGCGCGCATCGGGGAAGAAGGCGTATTTGGTGTCGTTCTGCGATCCCGCGGCGCTCGGCGTGCCGAATTCCTGCGGCCACCAATTGCTGGAGCGCCCGCCCCCGGACGGCGTTGCCGGCTCGCGCTGGGCAAGGTCGGCCAGCGCGCTGCACAGCCGGTCGACGCGGGCCTTCAGGCCGTTGTTGAACATGTCGCCGATCATCAGCATGCCCGGCGACCACTGCCCCATGCCGCCCAGTTCCGGGTGGCTGAACTGTGCCATGCGCCCGCCGCTGGCGCGCAGCGCGTCATAGACCGCCTCGGCCGCCTCCGTGCTGAAGCCGGCCTCCGCCGCGATCCGGCTCACCTCGCCCGCGCCTGTCCGTTGCTCGCCCATCCGTCTCTCTCCTATGTGCCGCCTGAGGCGCACATCAACCGGCGCCCGTGCGACCGGTTCCTTCCAAAGTGGCCTTAGCCTTGACGTACCGGCGGCCCCACTCCATATGCCATCCAGATGGATGGTAGAGGGATGGATATGACCGAAACCAAGATGCAAGGCAAGGTGCATGAATTGCGTCCGCGCCCGCCGGAAAGCGAGAAGGTCACCATCAATCTCGGCTTCGTCGATCTCGGCCAGATCGACCTGCTGGTGGACGAGGCGTTCTATTCCAACCGCACCGACTTCATCCGCACCGCGATCCGCAACCAGCTCGTCCGGCACGACGAGCAGGTGAAGGCCAGCGTATCGCGCCGCCGGGTCGATGTCGGGCTGCGCCGCTACACGCGGGCGGACTTCGAGGCCGTTCTCGCCGACGGCCGGCAGCTCGACATCGTCGTGCTCGGCCTCGTCATTCTGGCCGACGACATTTCTCCGGAACTCGCAAAGGCCGCCATCGGTTCGGTGCAGGTGCTGGGTGCGTTGCAGGCCAGCCCGGCGGTGAAAGCCGCCCTCCAGGATCGCCTGCGCTGACACGCCACCCCCTTTTCAAGAGAGTCTCGATGAAATCCATGCAGGAATTGAGCACGGCGCTGCGGCTCGTGCGCGACGGGCGGCTCACGGAAGCCCTGACCCATGTCCGCAACATCGCCGGCGAGGCGATGCCGGCGACGGCCCCGGCCGGCCACCGGGCGCTGCGCGACCGGCTGGCCGATCTCGCCGGCGCCTGGAGCCAAAGGGCCGCGGGCCTGGCCGAGCCGCTCCGGGCACCGGCCCCGGCGCCGGCCCAAGCGCCGCCACCGCCAGCGCCTTCCCCCGGCGGCAGCTTCACCGCGCACACCTATGTCGGCCGGCACGGGCAGCTCGGCTACAAGCTCTATGTGCCGAGCGGCTATGACGGCACCCCCTGCCCGCTGGTCGTCATGCTGCACGGCTGCACCCAGTCGCCGGACGACTTCGCCGCCGGCACCGGCATGAACCGGCTGGCCGAAGACCAGGGCTTTCTCGTCGCCTATCCGGCGCAGACGCAGCTCGCCAATGCGTCGAAGTGCTGGAACTGGTTCCGGCCGTCCGACCAGAAACGCGATGCCGGCGAGCCTGCGCTGATCGCCGGGCTGACCCGCGAGATCATGGCGCATCATGCGGTGGCGCCGGGCCGCATCTATATTGCCGGCCTCTCGGCCGGGGGCGCCGCCGCGGCGGTGATGGCGGCGAACTATCCCGACCTGTTCGCCGCCGCCGGCGTGCATTCCGGCCTCGCCTGCGGCGCCGCCCGCGACATGGCCTCGGCGTTCGACGCCATGCGCCAGGGCATGCGCGAGGGCGGCCCGGCCCCGCAGCCGCAGACGCCGCAAGGCCCGCCGGTGCGCACCATCGTCTTCCATGGCGACAAGGACAGCACGGTCAATCCGGTGAATGGCGAGCAGGTTCTGGCGCAGTTCCGCGCCGGCGCCGGCGAATTGAAGCCGGACGTGGCGGCCGGGCGGGCCGCAGGCGGGCTGGACTACACCCGCACCCGGCTCTCGGATCGCGACGGCCGGCCGCTGTTCGAGAAGTGGATCGTCCACGGCGCCGGCCACGCCTGGTCCGGCGGCACGTCGGCCGGCACCTACACCGAGCCCCGCGGCCCGGATGCCAGCCGCGAAATGCTGCGCTTCTTCCTGGCCGGGTGATTCTGGCCGGGTGATTCTGGCGGGCTGATCAGCGGGTGCGAACGGCCGGGCCGACGTCGAACTTGACGTTGAGGGCCACCGAGACGATGTCGATGGCGAGGTCGGAGCTGGCCTGGAACGGCAGGCCGAGGAAGCGCGGATCGCCGGGCGCGATGTTGACCGTGCCGTCGCCCAGCCCCTGCGAATGCAGATAGCTCAGATCGAACGAGACGGTCTCGCTGTATTTATAGGTGAGGCCGGCCGAGAGAATGAGCTGGTCGACCTCGGGAAACCGGGTGTCGCGGTTGGCGTCGGTCAGCGGCGCCACCTCGTAGCCGATGCCGGCGCGCAGCGTCAGCACGGCGGACACGTCGTATTCGGCGCCCAGCGCATAGAGCCAGCCATCGCGGTAATTGAGCTGCAGCGTGGTCAAGGTCGAACCGTCCGGCGCGGTGGCCGGCACGGCGCCGAGCCGGCTCCAGTTGTCCCACTCGATGGTGCCGAACAGGCGAAAGCTTTCGGAAATATCCTGCCGAACCCCGAAGCTGAGGACATCCGGCGTGTCCAGCACCGCCTGCGCCGGGTAGCTCACGCCGGGCAAAGCGAGGCTGCCCTCCAGATCGTGGCGGATGGAGGAGCGGTAGCCGAGCCCGAAGGTGGTGCCGGCCCACGGCTGGAACTGCACGCCGAGCGTCACCCCCATGCCCCAGTCGTCGGCGTCGAGTGCGATGTCCGGCGCGCCCGGCGTCACCGCCGCGGCCTGGCTGAGCTCGACCTTGAAATACTGGATCTGCAGGCCGGCGCCGATGGAGAGCATGTCGTTGATGCGGTAGGACAGCATCGGTGCGGCGTTCACCGAGTGGATCTCGGAATTGCGCGAATAGACCTGGCCGGCCCAATTGTCCGGCGCGGTGGTGGCCAGCCCGAACGGGCTGGCGAGCGACAGGCCGACGGTCAGTCGGTCGGTGAGCTGGTAGGCGATGAAGCCGGCCGGCACCAGCGCGTCGCGGCCGATCTCGACCTCGCCGGTGGGCGTGCCGCCGATGGCGCCGACCAGCGCATTGGTGGCGGCATCCGGGCTCACCGAGACCGACGGCCAGATGCCGGTCGCCACCGCCTCGAACTCCAGCCCGCGGGCATGCGCCAGCGCGGCGGGATTCCAGAAGCTGTAGGACAGGTCGTCGCCCGCCGCCACGCCGGCGAGCGCCATGCCGAAACCGGACGCGCTCTGGTCGCGGATCAGGAAGGCGCCGGCCTGCGCGCCCCCGCTCCAGCCAGCCGCCAGCAGCAGCGCGGCGCCGATCCTTATGCGTAGCACGCCCACCCCCGTGGCCAGATTCGGCCGCCAAGTCTAGCGGTGCGGCACGCGGCGCCAACCGCCGTACGGTTGCGCTGCGGCGGCGAAATGGGGCACCGCCGCGCGAGCTACCCCACGGTAGCGAAGGCGCCGACCAGCCGCGGATAGAAGATGCAGGGGTCGACGCCGGCGGCCTCCGCGGCCAGCCGCTGCGCCAGCGTGTCGACATCCACCGCCGCGCGCCCGGCAATGCCGAGCATTTCCATCGCCGGCAGCAGGCTGCGCACGGATTCGACCACGAATTCCACCGCCGCCGGGTCGCCGGCGCCGCCGATGCGGGTGAGGCCGATCAGGCGCGGGTCGAGACCGGCGGCGCGGAACGCGGCGAACAGCCCGCTGCCCATATCGGCCTGGCGCCCGGTGCGGCGATACACCTCGACGATGCGGCCGATATTCTCGCTCAGCAGCGGCAGCGGCGGCACGCTGGCGGCGGTGCTGAGGTCCATTTCTGCAAAGGCGAGCGTCGCCCCCGGCCGCAGCCGGCCCACCAGATCGCGCAGAAATGCCGCCGGATCGCCGACATGGATGAGAATGAACCGACCGACCACGGCGTCGAAGCCGTCATAGCCGGCAAAGCTCTCCATGGTAGCGGCGGAAAAGCTCACCCAGCCCTTGCCGGCGGCCTTCATCCGCAGTTGCGCGATGGCCAGCGCCTCCTGCGAAATGTCGATGCCGACCACCGACCCCGTAGGCCCGACCAGATCGGCGGCGATGGCGGAAACGTCGCCGACGCCGCAGCCGACATCGAGCACCCGCATGCCCGGCGCCAGCCCGGCGCGCACCAGCACCTCGCGCGTCGCATCGGCAAAAAAGCCGGCCTGCCGCTCCAGCCGGGCGAGCTCGCGCTCCGAGTGGCCGAGCACGTAATCGGATGACGATTCGGACGCGTCGTCTGGCACGGGGTTCTGGCCGTTCGGCATGGCTGCGGGCACTCCAATCTGCACGCCGCCGTCACGGGCGGCTACGGCGTCTAGCTTCGTCACCGGTTCTAAAGGCAATGTAAACGCCTGCCTGCGATCTTCGCATGTTTGGAGAGTGGCCTCTCGCATGGGCGTGACCCACAGCATCGTCCGCACCGCGCAGGCCGATATCGCCGTGGCGCAGACCACCGGCGGCGGCCTGCCGGTGCTGCTGATCCATGGCAATTCCAGCGGCAAGGACGTGTTCGCCGGGCTGATGGCGGGCCCGCTCGGTACCCGCTACCGCATGATCGCGCCGGACCTGCCGGGCCATGGCGCTTCCGGCGATGCGGCCGATGTCGCGGCCTATTCGGTGCCGGGTTATGCGCAGACAATGCGGGAGGTGCTCGCCGCGCTCGATGTCGCCGCCCCGGCGGTGCTCGGCTGGTCGCTGGGCGGCCATGTCGGCATCGAGCTGCTGCAGCGTCGCCCGGCCCCGCGCGGGCTGATGATTGTCGGCGCACCGCCGTTCCGGCCCGGCGCGGTCGGGCTGATGCGGGCGTTCCGCACCCGTCCCGATTTGCTTCTCGCCATCAAGGCGCGGCTGAGCCCGGCGCAGATCGCCCGCTTCGCCCGCGTCTTTCTCGGCCCGGCGGCAACGCCCGCTATGGTCGGGCTGGTCGGGCGCACCGATCCGCGCGCCCGGCCGCAACTGTTCGGCAGCCTGATACGCGGCGTCGGGGCGGACCAGAAGCGGCTGGTGGAAACCTCGGCCGTGCCGCTTGCCGTGGTCAATGGCGCGGCCGAGCCGTTCGCCCGGCTGTCTTATGTGCACGCACTGGCCTACGCCCACCTGTGGCAGGGCCGCTGCCAAGCGGTCCATGGTGCCGGCCACGCCCCGTTCCTGGACGATCCGCCGGCATTCGAGGCGCTGCTGGCCCGCTTCCTGGCTGACGTCGAGGCATGAGGCGCCCGCCTTACGCCGCGGCGCGCATCGGCTGCCCGGCCTGGATTGCGAAAGCCTGAGGTTCCAAATCCGGCGCCTCCAGCGGCGGTGCGGCGATGGTCGGAACCGGCGCAACCGCAGCCCCGAACAGCAAAGCGCGTTCTTGCGCTGTGGAACGCAGAAAAGGATAGCGCAGCATTACCCCGGTGCTGAATGATGGGCGCTCGATCGCCATCAGGCTGATCGGCTTGGTGAGGCTGGGATAATGGCGGGGCGGGCAGAGCGGGGCGAAGCCGAACGTGCGGCGATAGAACGCCTGGTGCTCCGCCCGCACCGTGGCCAGCGCGATGTCGGCGGAAAAATACTCCGCGGCGAGGAATGCCAGCCGGGTCGTCGCATAAGGCAGCTCCGGATGCCGGCGCGCCAGCGCCTGGTCGGCGACGAAGCGGGTGGGGTCGGTGATGGTGCGGCCCCGCGCCAGTTCGGGCTGCAATATGTCCTGGAACACCCCCATGCCCGGCGCGTCCGGGCAGTCCGGCGAGGCGACGTGCACGCGGATCGAACTTGCCAGCGCGCCGTCTATGTACACGCCGAGGATCGAGACGTTCGGCGCCTCGTCATAGGCGTCGGCGAAGCGCCTGGAAAAGCCGATCGGGATGGCGCCCTCGCGCACATAGGCGTCGTAACGCAGCCGGAACACCCGCTCCAGCTCCTGCGCATCGTCGATGCGGCGGCACTCGATCCGGTCCAGAAAATCCGCCAGCCGGTCCGAAAAACTACGGGCAATCGACGCCGCTGCTGTCATAAATGCCTCGTTTTACGAGTGAATTGGATTTGCTAGTTGATCATATTAACCATTTGTTAACTAATAAGGCACGACCGATCCAGCCCTAGTGCGGCGATCCGCCGCAAAATCGCGCCTTGGTGCGACTTAAGGTGAAGCCATCCGGCGGTCGGTGTGGTTGTGGAGGGTTTTTAGATACCTCTGACGGCGGCCGATCGTTAAAATTGTCCGGAGTCTGGTAAGGTTTTGTTAATAATTTGGGCGCAGGTTGCTCGCTTGGAGCAATGTGCCGGTTTGATGCGCTCGCGATCCTTGAGGCCGCCTCACGAGACACTCCCGTTCGACATCTACCTTTCGACGGTAGATGCGCTCTATTCCGACGCTCGCTCGCTGCTGGCCGGCTCCATCGGCGCTCCCATCGCCGCGCTCATCACCTATTGGAAGAGCGGTGACGGGACCCTGCTGGCCTGCGCCGTCGCGCTGATCCTCATCGGCACGGCACGTGCCTTCGATATGCGCAACTATGCGCGCCAGCCGCGGCCGGGCACGCTGGCGCAGGCGCGCCGCTGGGAGACCCGCTACATCGTCGGCTCGGCGGCCTATGTCGCGGTGCTGGGGCTGTGGTGCTTCCTGGCCTTCGCCCACACCACCGACCCGGTGGTGCAGCTCATCAGCCTCTCGGCGGTGCTGGCCTATCTCATCGGCATTGCCGGCCGCAATTTCAGCAACGACCGGCTGGTGGTGATCCAGACCGTGTGCGCCGCGGTGCCGATGATCGCCGGCCTGCTGGTGCAGAACGATATCTACTACACCTTCCTGGCGCTGCTGTTCGTGCCGTTCTATCTCAGCATCCGCTTCATCTCCGCCCGGCTGCGCGGCATACTGTTCGACGCGGTGATGGCCACTCACGATGTCCGCCTGCTGGCGGAGCGGTTCGACACCGCACTCAACAACATGCCGCACGGCCTGTGCATGTTCGACGCGCAGCGCCGCTTCGTGGTTTCCAACAGCCACTTTACCACCCTGCTCGGCCTCCCGGTCGGCCCCGACCGCGCCGGCCAGCCGGTCGCCACGCTGCTGGACGAATGCCTGCGTGCCGGCCGCCTGCCCGCCGCCATGGCGGCCGATATCGCCGAGCGCTTCACGGCGGCGCTGGCGGTGACCCGGCGGGAGACCTTCGCGCTGGAGACGGTGGACGGGCGGGCGCTTGAGCTCACCTTCGAGCCGATGGCGCAGGGCGGCTGCGTGGTGCTGGTGGAAGACGCCACCGAGCGCCGAAGCGCCGAAGCGAAGATCGAGCATATGGCCCGCTTCGACGCTCTCACCGGCCTGCCGAACCGCACCTCCTTCACCCAGCAGTTCGAACGCCTGCTGCAGGGCGTGCAGGCCACGGGCCGGGCGGCGCGCGGCGTGCTCTTCGTCGATCTCGACGACTTCAAGAAGGTCAACGACACGCTCGGCCATTCGTGCGGCGATGCGCTGCTGGCGGAAGCCGCCCAGCGGCTGCGCCGCGTGGTGCGCGAGGGCGACCTGGTGGCACGCTTCGGCGGCGACGAGTTCGTCGTGCTCCAGGCCATGTGGGGCGGGCGCGACGAGGCGGCGAACCTGGCGGACCGCATCATCGAGGCCATCGGCACGGTGTTCGAGATCGACGGCCACCAGATCGTCATCGGCGCCAGCGTCGGCATCGCCGTGGCGCCGCAGGACGGCACCGATGTGGAGCAATTACTGAAGAGCGCCGACATGGCGCTCTATCGCGCCAAGGCGGACGGGCGCGGCGTCTGGCGGTTCTTCGAACGCGGCATGGATGTGAAGGCGCAGGCGCGGCGGGCGCTGGAACTCGACATGCGCGACGCGCTGGCGCGCAACGAGTTCCAGCTGCACTACCAGCCGATCCTCGATCTCAGGACCGGGCGGACCGTGGTCTGCGAGGCGCTGCTGCGCTGGTCGCACCCGCAGCGCGGCATGGTTTCGCCGGCCGAGTTCATCCCGGTCGCCGAGGAAATGGGCCTCATCGTCGATCTGGGCCGCTGGGTGCTGCGCCAGGCCTGCATCGAATGCACGCAATGGCCGGACGATGTCGGCGTCGCGGTCAATCTGTCGCCCATCCAGTTCCGCCGCACCAATGTGGAGGCGCTGGTGCGCGACGCGCTCACCGTCTCTAGCCTGGCGGCCAGCCGGCTGGAACTGGAGATCACCGAGACCGTGCTGCTGCAGGACACGCCGACCACCCGCACCGCCCTGCGGCAATTGCGGAACATGGGCGTGCGGGTGGCGCTGGACGATTTCGGCACCGGCTATTCCAGCCTGAGCTATCTGCAGGCCTTCCCGCTGAACAAGATCAAGATCGACCGCTCCTTCGTCATCGGCATCGATGCCGACCCGCGGGCGATGAAGCTGTTCCAGGGCGTGGCGCGGCTCAGCGCCGGGCTCGGCATGACGGTGGTGGTGGAAGGCGTCGAGACCCAGCAGCAGCTCGCCATGGTGCACACCGAGAAGACCGTGACCGAGGGCCAGGGCTATCTGTTTAGCCGGCCGGTCAATAGCACCGCGATTCGCGCCTTCCTGGAGACCGAGCGCGCGGCCGCACGGGTCGCCTGAACGGCCCGGCATGCGGCGGCGCCGGCTTCAACTCGGCGTGAAGCCGACCGGGGCGCACCGCTTCCAAGCCTTTGCGCACGCCGTTTCGACGCCGGCCGGCCCGCGCCTGACGCTGGCAGCTTGCGCGCTTTGATTGTCAGCCGCATGATGGTTGATTAAAGGTTCAGTAAAATTAACAAACGGTTTGAGGTTCGGCAGCGCCAATCTGCCGGTCGCTTCAAAAAAACAAGAACGACGTCACGGGAGAGACGACGATGCAACACTGGGCTTCGTGCGCGGTGGGGGCGGAAGTAGCGGCATCGACCGCGAGTATGGCGCTGCGCCAGCTCATATTGACGGCGCTGCGGCAGCAGATCGAGGATTGGCATGTGACGCAGTCCGAGGCGGCGCGCCGGCTCGGCATCACCCAGCCGCGGGTCAACGACCTGCTGCGCGGCCGCGTCAGCAATTTCAGCCTGGACGCGCTGGTCAATCTGGCCGAGCAGTCCGGCCTCACGGTGCGCCTGGAGCTCGGCGAGCCGGTCGCGGCCTGACGGGCTCGACGTCAGCCGGCGATGCGCCGGGCGCGGCGCAGGCGCAGCACCGCGATGACGGCGAGCGCGGTGCCGATCACCCCCATGGAGAACAGCGTGGTCACCGTGCCGAGCGCGAACAGCACCGGCGTCGTCACATTGGTGGTCATGCCGTAGATTTCGAGCGGCAGCGTGTTGAAGCTGCCGGACGTCATCAGCGTGCGGGCGAACTCGTCATAGGACAGCGTGAACCCGAACAGCCCGACGCCGACCAGGCTCGGCAGGATGATCGGCAGCACCACGAAGCGGAAGGTCTGCCACGGCGTCGCCCCAAGGTCGCGGGCGGCTTCCTCATAGGCCGGGTTGAAGCGGTTGAACACCGCGAACATGATCAAGAGGCCGAACGGCAACGTCCAGGTGAGATGGGCGCCGAAGCCGGAGGAATACCAGGCCGGCCGCAGCCCGAGCACCTGGAAGGCGAGGCCGATGCCCAGCGAGATGAGGATGGAGGGCACGATCAGGCTGGCGATGGCGAGATAGAACAGCGGCCCGGAGCCGACGAACGGGCGGCGGAAGGCGAGGCCCGCCAAGAGCGACACCACCACGGTGGCCGCCATCGCCATCAGCCCGAGCAGCAGCGAGCGGGAGAAGGCGCCGCCGAAGTCGCCCACCGCCTGCTGCTCGAACAAGAGGTTCTGGAACCAGCGCAGCGACACCCCGTTCATCGGGAAGGTCAGGCCGCCATTGGGACCCTGGAAGGACAGGATGAAAATGGTGCTCATCGGCCCGTAGAGAAACAGGACGAACAGCACGAAAAAGGCGGTCAGCACATAGAAGCCGGGTCCGCGGCGCTCGCTGTTCATGCCCGAAGCCCTCTCACAGCTCTTTGCGGATGTTGACGATGCGCAATATGCCCGCAACCATCAGCAGCACGACGATCAGCAGGATCACCGCATTGGCGGCCGCGGCCGGGTATTGCAGCAGCGCGATCTGGTTCGCCATCATCAGCCCCACCGAGGCCGACTGGCCGCCGGACATGAAGCGCACGGTGACGAAGTCGCCCATCACCAGCGTGACGACGAAGATGGAGCCGATGGCGATGCCGGGCTTGGCCAGCGGGATGATGACGTTGACCAGGGTCTGGAAGCCGCTGGCCCCGGCATCGCGCGCCGCCTCGATCAAGGCGCGGTCGATGCGCATCAGCGTGTTGAACACCGGCGTGACCATGAACAGCGTGTAGAGATGCACCATCGCCAGCACCACGGCGAAGTCGGAGAACAGCAGGAACTCCAGCGGCTGGTCGATCAGGCCGGCGGACATCAGCGACTGGTTCAGCAGCCCGTTGCGGCCGAGAAATGGGATCCAGGAGATCATCCGGATGATGTTCGAGGTCAGGAACGGCACGGTGCAGACCAGGAACAGCACCATCTGCATGGTCGCCGAACGGATGTGGAAGGCGAGGTAGTAGGCCACCCAGAAGCCGATCACCATGGTGATGGCCCAGACGATGAGGGTGTATTTCAGCGTGTTGATGTAGGTCCGCCAGGTCACCGGCGAGGTCAGCGCTTCCTCGTAATTGGTGAAGATGAAGGCCGGGATGTTCTGGATCGAATCATAGTCCCAGAAGCTCACCATCACGATGGTGGCGATCGGCAGCACCAGGAACAGCATCAGGATCGCCGTCAGCGGCGTCGCCTGGAGATAGGGCGCGAGGCGCGAGAGCGTCATGGGCGTGCTGCCATCCGGATTTCGAGGTCATCCCCGGGCTGGCCCCGGGGATCCACGTCCTTGAATCGAACACCGTGGATGGCCGGGACACGCCCGGCCATGACGGCTCGCATCGAACGCTACGCCGCGATGAACTCGTTCCAGCGGCGGACCATGTAGCGGTCCTCGTCCATCACCGAGTTCCAGCACGCCACCGCGCCCATGCGATCGACGAACGAGCCGCCGTCGCGCACCGCGCCGGCCGTGTACATCACCTTGCCCTCGGGCGAGAGAATATCGGCCTTGGCCGGCTGGCCGAGCATCCAGAAGCCCCACTCTTCCGGGGTCATGTTCTTCTCGGCGGTGGAGAGCACCGCGGAATAATAGCCCTGGCGGTTGAGATAGGCGCCGACCCAGCCGGACAGGTACCAGTTGATGTACTCATAGGCGGCGTCGAGCTGGGCGCCCTTCAGGTGCTTGGCGATGCCGAGGCCGCCGCCCCAGGCGCGATAGCCCTCTTCCAGCGGCTGGTAGACGCACGGAATGCCCTTGGAGCGCACCGCCGCCACCGCCGGCGACCACATGGACTGGATGACCACCTCGCCGGAGGCCATCAGGTTCACGCTTTCGTCGAAGGTCTTCCAGAAGGCGCGGAACTGGCCGGCCTTCTTGGTCTTGATCAGGAAATCGATGGTGGTGTCGATCTCCGCCTTGGTCATGTTGCCCTTGTTGCCGTACTTCACGATGCCGGCGCTCTCGCAGATCATCGCCGCGTCCATGATGCCGATGGACGGGATGTTCAGGATCGAGGTCTTGCCCTTGAAGGCCGGGTCGAGAATGTCCTTCCAGTTCTTGATCGGCCGGCCGAC
>JBGGNI010000134.1:0-14918 GCA_041287585.1 Xanthobacteraceae bacterium | reverse complement strand
GTTCCCGAGCCTGGCCCGCCCCGACGTCGCTGGCACGCGGGCGCAGATGGAGGCCGTCACGCTGGGCATCGCCCGCACGCTGGTGCAGGACGATCGGATGAGCGATGCCGACCGGCGCGCGGCAAACGAGGTCATGGTGTCCGGTGGGCTGGGCGAGAGCTTGCCGGGTGCGCAGGCCAAGATCGCCAGCCTGATCGCGCTGAACGCCTACAGACAGAAGTACGCCAACACGGTGCGCACTGGCGGCCAGCAGCTGCCGCCGCTCGATGCCGCCATGCTGGGGCGGCTGGTCGACGAGAAGGCGATCTCGCCGCGGGTGGCACAGGTCTACGCCCGCAACGTGCTGTCGCGCGGCTCGCAGGCGCCGAATGGCCCGCTGCCGGGCGTGAACATTCCGCAGGGCTTGCCGGGCAGCGTTCCGGGCGCACCGGCCTTGAGTGCGCCGGCCTTGGGCGCGGCTCCGGGCGGCGCGCAGGAACTGCCGCTTGTCTCCTCGCCGCAGGACGCGATGCGGCTTCCTCCCGGCACCCGTTTTCGAACCCCCGACGGCCGCGAGAAGGTGCGCCCCTGATGGCCAGCTGGGACGCCTTTCCGAACGCCGCCGCCGGTGCCGATCCCTGGGATGCGTTCCCCGACGCGCCGCCTGTTCCCGCCAGTGGTGCCGGTGCTTCATCGGTGCCTCCGGCCGCACCGTCGCTCGGAGCGAACGACCCGGGTGCCGCCTCGACGCCGGCTGATCCGTGGGCGGACTTCCCCGACGCTCCATCCACGACTACTCCGCCACGGCCGGCACAAGCCCCGGCTCCGATGGACACCAGCGTGCCCTACGCCCAGCGCCCGATCGGCGCCCGGCTGCTCGGCGCCCCGGTCGACGCGGTGAACACCGCGCTCGGCGCCGTCGGCGTACCGGTCAGCGACAAGCCCTTCATGGGCTCGTCGCAGATCGACGAGGTCATCCAGGCGATCACCGGAATGCGCGAGCGCGCCGATCTCACGGAACGCCGACCCGACCTGCCGCAGGCCGGTGGCGCTCCGGCGAGCCAACGCGCCTATGCCAGCTTCATGAACACGCCGGCCGCACGCGCACAATATCTGAGCTCGACCTACGGCCCGGAAGGGCAGGGTTGGTACTATCTCAACGACCGCTTCGGCAACAAGACCGACCGCGTCGTCACCCGCGGCAAAGACGGCAAGGAGAGCCTGTTCGATCCGCCTGGGCTGCAGTTCGGTGACGTCGCCGCCATGGCCGGCGGCGTGCCGGATCTCGCCGGCGCGATCGTGGGCGGCGCCGCCAGCGTGCCGGCCTATGCCCTCGGGCCTGCCGTCGGCATTCCGGTCTCGGCGGTCACCAGCTCCGGCCTGGCGCAGCTGTTCGGCGAGAGCGTCGGCCGGATGTTCCCGGAGAACCGCGCCGCAGAACCCAGCATCGCCAAGAACGTGGTGCCGCGTGCCATCGACGAAGCCACCATGGACGCCATCATCGGCGTGGTCACCGGCGGTGCCGGCAAAGTGGCCAGCGCCATCGGCAACAAGGTGCGGGCGCCGTTCGCCCACAGCGCCTCCGATCCGGTCGCCACCGAGTTCCGCGCCGCCACCGAGCGGCTGCAGGGCCAGGGCTACGACATCCGGCCGCTGCCGTCCGAGAGCGGGGCCGGCGGCTTCGTGCCGCGCATGGAGGGCATGCTGGGGAAGTTGCCCGGCTCGGTCGAGCATCTGCGCCGCAACCGCGAGGCCGGCGACCAGGCCATCGGCCGGTTCCAGTCCGATCTGGCCGGCGGCGTAGATCCCGCCGCCGTCGGCAGGAATGTGGCCAGCGAGCTGGCCACCCAGCGCAAGAACCTGATCATCGACCGCGAGGAGTCGCTCGGCCGGGCCGACCAGACCATCGCCGGCAATGAGGCGGCACTGGCCAATCGCCAGGGACCGCTGCTCGGGGCCGAGGCCGCCGGTCAGCAGACCCGAGGCGGGCTGGAGAACGCTCGTCAGCAGTTCCGCACCGAGGCGAACCGGCTCTATGACGCCGCCCGCAGCGCACCGGGCGGGCGCGACCCGATCGTCGACATGACGCCGGTGCGACAGCAGGTCGAGCAGATCCGCGGCGCGCTGCCGCCGACCGCCGGCCGCGTCGTTGACGGCGTCCGTCAGGGCGGCGGTCCGAGTTCGGAGTTCACCCCTCAGGGGCTGAGCCGTTTCCTCGGCGGCGTCGACGACATCGCCCCGCGCATCACCCTCGACCAGGCCCGCCAGATGCGCACGCTGGTCAGCGATGCCATCGACGACAAGACCATCCTGCCCGGCGTGCCGGAGCGCTATCTGTCCCAGCTGCGCCGCTCCCTCACCGACGCCATTGACGGCAGCGTCGCGACCGTCGCCGATCCGGCCCTGCGCGAGGCACTCGGCCGGGCCAACGGCTTCTACCGCGACAATGTCGACCGCTTCTCCCGCTCCGGCGTTCGCGAGGCCTACCGCGGTCCGACCCAGCCCGGCTATCTCGAGGACAACCAGCTGGTCGCCCGGCTGCTGTCCGGCCGCGGCAAGCCCGGCGTGGTCCGCCAGATGCGCGAGACCATGGGCGCCAACAGCCCGGAATGGGCCGCGACCCGCCGCAGTGCGCTGGAGCAGATCCTCGACACCGGGCGAAACCAGACCCTCTACGGCCGGCGTGTAGTCGACATGAACGGGCTGAACGCCCGGCTCAACGGCCTCGACGACGAGACCCTGCGCGAGCTGTTCGGTGTCTCCGATGCCCAGCAGCTGCGCAATCTCGCCGCCGACATCTCCAACAGGACGCGCTATCTCGATACCGACGCGATGTCGAACGCCGGCACGCCGCACATCCTCGCCCAGCTGCGCGCCGCCGCGGTCGCCGACGAGCAGATCGGCCGCGACTATCGCAACGGCGTGATCGGGCCGTTCCTGCGCGGCGAGAACGGCACCGTCGCCAAGGTCCGGCCGGAAGAGCTGGTGCCCTGGCTGTACCGCAAGGCCCATCCGATCGAGGCCAAGGCGGTGCTCGACAAGATGGCGCCGCCGATGCGCGCCGAGATCGAGCGCGGCGTGGTCGCCGACATCATCGAGAGCGCCATCTCCAAGGGCCGCGGCGACATGTCGGATATCCGTCGGCTGGTGACCGGCGAGGCCAACCCGGCCGACAGCCAGAGCATCGCCGCCGTGCTCGGCGCCAGCAAGGATGCCGCCGGCCAGCAGCAGTCCGACCGCATCAATGCGCTGCTCTCGCACGAGCACCGCCAGGCGCTGCGCGACCTCGCGCTGATCACCGCCCGCCGCCAGGAGCGCGACGCCACCACCCAGGCCGCCGGCGGTCTGGCCGCCGGTGCCGCCGTCACCGGCATCCTGTCGCGGCCCACCCACGCGCTGCAGGCCGCCGCGATCTCCCGCGGTCTCGCCCAGGCCGTCACCAGCGCGCCGGTGCGCCGCTGGCTGACCAACACCCGCCAGTCGACCCTCGGCCCGGTCGGCCAGTCGCAGATGGTGGCCGCCGCGCCGGCCCTCGCCGATGTCATCACCAGCGCGCTCGGTGAGAGCGAGGATGTCCAGGCCGCCGCCGACTGGCTGCGCGCCGGCCGGAGCCAGCTCAATGCGCTCGGCGAGCGGGTCAGCAGGCCGCCGGATGGGGCGGGGAGCTGGGAGGAGTTCTTTGGACGGGGTGGGGCGAGGTGAGTGCCTCCCGGCTGAGCCTTTTGCTCAGTTCGCTTTGCGCCATAAGCAGAAGCTCGCTGCTGTGAGGACGAATGGCCGGTTTGGGGCCGACAACGGACTGTCTGGTTTCGGCTGGGCTGCGCGAAAAGCTGCCTACCCACTCTCGACCTCACTGCAGCCGTTCTTGCGTCAGAAGCGCCCGGTCTACAGGTGGAGCCTGGATCCCCTCCAGATAGGGCTATATTTCAGCACCAGCGGACGTCATCTGGTGCATAAATGCAGGCGCCTCGATATGGGGCGGGCCGATCTTGGCGGAGTGATCAGGGGCAGAGGCTATTCTGGCTTCTTCTAACAGCCGTGAGCGCGGCCCGATCAGCGGACGGCAACGCCACCGGCTGGAACTCGTCCTTGACCCCAATTAGCATCTGGGGATAGTCCCTATGCCGTCGAAGGAATATGTTGCAGTATTCCGCCGATGGAATATCATAGGGATGTGTATGTATTGGAATGTGGAGGTCACGGACGAATTCGGTCGATGGTACATCGACCTCATCGAGACCGTGCAGGACGACATTGATAGTGTCGTCGGGCTGCTCGAGGCGAAGGGTGCTCAGCTGCCATTTCCGCATTCATCCGGCATCAAAGGCTCCCGGCAAACGCATATGCATGAGCTCAGGGTGCAAAGCACAGGGGAGCCTTGGCGGATCTTTTACGTGTTCGATCCGCGCCGCACAGCCATCCGGCTGATCGGCGGAAACAAGGTGGGTGAGGACCAGTTCTATGTGACCATGATCCCGATCGCGGACCGTCTGTATGACGACTACCTGATCGCGATCCGAAGGGAAGGATTGATATGACAGGACATCGTTCATTCAATGGGCTCCGCCAAGGCATGTCGGCTGAGCGTCGTGCCCGTAATGCCGATGCGACCCAGACCATGTTGCAGGAGATGGCGCTCCACGAACTGCGCCAGGCGCGGGAGAAATCCCAGGTGGAGCTGGCGCGTGACCTGCATGTCGGACAGCCGGCCGTTGCGAAGATGGAGCAGCGAGCGGACATGTATGTCAGCAATCTGCGCCGCTACGTCGAGGCACTGGGTGGAAGGCTTGAGATCACGGCTCGCTTCCCCGATGCGTCCGTGACGATCAAGAATTTCGGCGAGCTGTCTGCCGGCGAGAAAGCTGGGCAGGGCGGTCCGGCCTCTCCGATCGCAACGTCGTGACACGGAGCCTTCCGTGAAGCGGGATTTTTTCCTTTATGAACTCAGCGACGATGAGTTCGAGGCGCTGGTGGTCCAGATCGCCAAGCACCTTCTCGGGCTTGGCGTCACCCCCTTTGCTGCTGGCAAGGATGGCGGCCGCGACGGAAAATTCCATGGAACAGCGGAGCGGTTTCCGAGTACGACCTCCCCACTGGTGGGCCATGTCGTGCTTCAAGCAAAACACATCAACGCCCCCGACCGCTCCTGTTCGGATCGCGATTTTCTCAAGCTCATGAAGGATGAGCATCCGAAGATAAAGGCGCGGGTGAAGGACGGCATTTGCGACCACTACATGGTCTTCACGAACCGCAAATATACGGCCGGGACCGATATCAAACTGATCACTACCCTCGAAGGATGCGGTGTCAAATCGGGCCATGTCCTCGGCGTCGAGTTCATACACTCCCTCCTCGAGAGCCACGCCGACCTACAGAAGCATCTGCCGAACGCGAAGGACACAGCTCCGTTCGTGTTCGAGTCAGACGAATTCATCGAGGTGATCCACGCCTTTCGCGACTATACCAAGGACGAGGACGAGTCCGCCTACACCAGCGCTTTCGACTTCGAGTCCGTCAAGCTGAAGGACAAGAACCTCATCAACGGCCTCACCGAAGACTATTACAGACAGGTGATCGTTGCGCGATCGATGCCCTATTTCGATAAAATCAAGGCCTTCCTTTCGAACCCGAGGAACCGGGAGTTCGCCGACATCTATGCCGACTCAGCGGCAGAGATGAAGGAAAGCATCCTCCTGCATCGAGCGAAATTCCCCAACTTCGATCACGTGTTCAGTTTCCTCTATGGCCACATCCAGAAGCAGCGTCCTGCGCTGCGCCAGAAGCGGAGGCTGGTGAGCATCCTGCTGCACTACATGTACTGCCACTGCGATATCGGCTCCAAGGATCTCAGCGCTCTGGTGGAGGCGGAACATGCTGACACCTAGGAAACACCTCGACCTCAATACGTCGCTCCTGCGCGTCGCTGCGATTATGCTCAAAGAGCTTCACAAGCGAGGCGTCATCGAGATGATGACGCTGAAGCAGCGCGTTATCCGCCGTGTAGGCAGCAACGGGGAGCTTATGTTCCTACCGGCGTTGAGCTTCCTCTACCTGCTTGGCAAGGTCGAGTACCATGTACAGAACGACACGCTGGAATATCGGACCGACTAATGCAGATCAGTCGGATATATTCGAACCTCCCCACGATCTTCGAGCCGATCGACTTTAATTTCGGCGCGGACACCGCGCGTCTCAACGTTGTGCTGGGGGAGGTGCGCAAGCCGGCCGACAAAAAGCGCGACTCCCATAACCTCGGTAAGACGACGCTCCTGCATCTGATCGATTTCATGATGCTGCGCGGCATATCGCCGGACTTCTTTCTGGTGAAACACAAACACCGTTTCGAGCGGTTCGTGTTCTACCTGGAGATAAGTCTCAATAGCGGCGATTTCGCCACCATCCGCCGCAGCCCGGCCAACCCGAATGAGATCGGTCTGAAGCGCCACGCCGAGGGCCGACAGAACTATTGCGACTCGGCCGACGATGCGTGGGATCATCCGGCGATGCCCATCGATGCGGCGAAGACGCTTCTCGATGGATGGCTCGACCTGCGCTTGCTCAAACCTTACGACTATCGGAAGGCCATTACCTACTTCCTACGCTCGCAGGACGACTGGAGCGATGAGCTTCAGCTGCGGAAATTCTCCCAGGGCAAGGATGCCCACTGGAAACCGTTCGTCGCGCATCTGTTCGGCTTCAAGGGCCAACTCATCGATCGGAAATACCAGCTCGATGACGAGATCCAGACTGCGAAGCAGCGTCTCGAGGAACACCAGACCGAGGTGCAGTTCAAGGAGGACGACCTCCCTGCGCTTATCACGGATATCGCGCGGCTAAGGCAGGAGATCGAAGAGCTTTCTGCCCAACTCGATGGCTTCCACTTCGACGCTGAAGAGCGTCGGATCATGACGCATTTGGTCGATGAGATCGAGGGTGAGATCGCTCAGATAAACAGCACGCTCTACGATATACGCTACGACATCCGTCAGATCGACGTGGCGCTCGAGCAGAAGGACAAGTTCGACCTCGCCGAGATCGAAGAGGTCTTCCGTGAGACCCAACTCCATTTTGCGCAAAGCCTAAAACGCAAGTATGAGGACCTGGTCGCCTTCAATAAGAAAGTCACCCATGAGCGCGATGTCGCATTGCGCTCCCGCCGACGTGAGCTCGAGGCGAAGCGCGAGGTGCTGCAGAACCGCAATCGCGAGCTCGACGACCAGCGCCAGGCCAGTATGGCTGTCCTGAAGAACACCGACACCTTCTCCAAATATAAGCACCTGCAGAAGCAGCTGGTCGATCAGCGCGCGCACCTGGTGTATCGTGAAGAGCAGGAGAGGAAGCTCGAGGCAGTCGCGGAAATGGCACGTTCGGTGCGCGAGCTGGAACGTGATCGCGGCCGTATCGTCGATGAGATGAAGGTGATGGTCGCGAAGCAGACGACCGTGGCCGAGAAATTTCGGGCGATCTTCAACCGCTATTGCCAGCAGGTGCTCGACCATAACGGGGTGTTCTATTTCCGCCTGAACTCGAGCAACAATCTCGACTATGAGATCGGTCTCGAGGAGAAGGGGCAGATCGGAAAGACGTCGAGCCAGGGTGATGGCACGAGCTACAAAAAGCTCATCTGTGCCCTGTTCGACCTCGCGCTGCTGAAGGTCTACGAGGACGCGGCGTTCTATCATTTCACCTTCCATGACGGTGTGCTCGAGGCACTCGACAACCGCAAGAAGGAAGCGCTGCTGAAAATCGTGCGCGAGCAGATCGCCTCGGGCAAGACACAGTACATCCTCACCCTTATCGAGGCGGACATGCCTCGCGACGCGAAAGGAAAGCCGATACCCTTCGGCGACGATGAGGTGGTGCTCCGGCTTCACGATGAAGGTGACGACGGCCGACTTTTCCGGATGGCTGAGTTCTGATGCAGAAGGTTTACTTTGACGAGAGTGGTCAGACGGGCACCAACCTGTTCGACCCCGACCAGCCGTTCTTCGCGTTGGCCAGCACGGACCTGTCCGAGCGGGAGGCGGCCGACATAATCGCCAGATCGTTTCCCGGGCAGCAGGGGCCCGAACTGAAGTCGGCGAACGTGTTCAGACGTCCGACGGGGCGACGGAATTTCCTGAGCTTTGCTAAGGAGGTCGGCACCAGGCCCAACAGCTTTTGCGCGGCGAAGATCAGCAAGCGGTATGTCGTCGTGTCGAAGATCGTTGATCAGTTGGTCGAGCCGATGCTGCGCGACGCAGGGTATGACTTCTATAAGGACGGTTATGCCATTCGTTTTGCGAACTCGGTCGGGTACATGTTCGAGCATCTCTTACAGCGTGCTGATGCCGACCGGATCTTGTCGAGCTACAACGAATTTGCCCGTACTCCTACGGCCCCGTTGCTCCGCGCGTTCCGGAGCGAGCTTGGCTCGGTCTTAGCCAATCCGCCCAACGGCACGGACACGTTCCTAAGCCTGATCGCCCAAGGGGCCGCAGAGGCCGCAGCTAATCGAGATCTCACAGCTTTTGAGGATTCGAACGAAATTCATGTCACCTCGGCGATCGAGTGCATGAAGTTCTGGCAGGAGAAGACGGGGGGCCCCTTTGAGGTCATCCACGATGAAAGCACGCATTTTTTCAAGCGTTCCGACATGTGGGAACGGATGACCAACCCTGATCTCGAGCCGCAGATATTCACTATCGGCGACAAGACACTGCGCTTCCCAATTCCCGTCGTTTCAACGGTCAGCGCGAAGAGCCATGAGAACACATCCCTTCAGGTATGCGACCTCATCGCTGGCTTCACAAGTCGCGTGTCGGCACCTGGCGCGTCCGAGGAAATGGTACGTTTCCGTCGCGAGGCGATCGAACAAGGGCTTGGCGAGGTGCTGATTTATCCGGTGGAGTTCGGCATTGATTTTGCGCCAGGGGGGCCGCCCCGCGCCGATGGACCTGACATCGTCGATCAGATCGCAAGCGCAATCAGCAAGCCACGACCAAGGAAGTAGCGACAGGCCCTACAACCAGTCCGTCAAGAAAATCGCACAGCGCAAGCGATGATGACAGCCGCGACCGCGAGGCCAAGCACCGCCGCGATGGCACCTCGGCCGTCACGCGCAATGTCTTTAGCGACGCGTCGATTTCGATCTTGCTCCCGTCCGGTCTCCATCGCCCGCGCAGAATTCCAGGCAACGCACCATCCATTCGTTGAGCGACTGCTTGTTTGCCTCGGCCTTGGCGGCGAGCCGCGTGCGCAGGCTGTCAGGCATACGCAGGGGTGAATTTGACCTCGCCGGAGCCGGCCTCCGGCATCTCGCCAAAGAGGCGCGATGAGGTCCGGATCGTAGCTTTGATATTGCTCGAGCCATGCGCGGGCCTCGTCCGGGGAAAGGGGAGTTCACGTCCGCTATTGGGATAGGCCGAAGTGTACCGGAGCGTCCAGAATCGGGGCGCTAAGCGGATGTCCCTGAAAGGGCAGTCGAGGTTCAGGTATGGGTCAAACCCCGCCGCTGCCCGAGCCAGTAGAAGAGCCGCCCCTCACGCAGCCTCCCACACCCTGTTCAGGATCAGCGCCGCGAGCGCCGCCTTGTCCTGTGGAAGGAAGCGGCCGTAGTGCTTCGCCACCATCTCCGGCGTGTCCTGAATGGCGTAGCTCGCCTGCTCGTAGGAGCCGGTCTTCTTCAGGATGTGCGTCGCCAGCACATCGCGGACGTTATGCGGGCCGTGGGGAAGAAGGCCCTTCGGGGAACTCCACTATAGGTTTGCGCGGCGTTCCGCGGTTGGGGGCGCTGTTTCGTGTCGACGGAGGAACTCATTTTCAGGCCTGGTCAGCACCATGAACGGGGGGGCGGTCTTTTCGAACAAACGTGCGCCGAGAGGAAGGTGCCTCGCAAAAGGCGCTTCCACGGGCAACTCAAGCGAACTCGGCGTGCTCGCTGGTGATGAAACGCGCCGCTGCTTTAGCAGCGTCGGGCAGCCAGTCTTGATCGCGGGACAAAAGATCGCTGCGCAGTGCGGACACCTGGCCCGGATCATCCGCGTGGCAGTTCGCAATCTCGCGTCCCATCAGCCGCAGCATGTCAGGCAACATCAGTTCGGCGGCGGCGTCCTTGACCTCTAACTTGCGGCTGTTCGGCGAGAGCCGGCGGACTACGAGGCCGTCGGACACACAATAGTGCGGGTCCGGCGCCCGGCACCGGCCGGTAGCGATCGCGCTCGCCAGAATTACGGTAGTGTCCGGGGCAAAGCGGAGCGACCAGGCGGAGATGACGAGCGCCTTCGCCTCCCTCAGCACCGGCCCGCCCTTCCATTCGCTCCGCGCAACGAAGCGGGGGCGTCCCAGACTTCCGGTACCGGCTGTACGCGGTGCCATGATGAGGGAAACGTCCGGCGCAGGCATTGCAGTGCGCAACGCGCGCTCGTAACGGGTCGGAATGACCGCCCCCTTGGTCAGATCAAATTTGTTCCAGAATGCCGCACGCTCCGGTTCGGGCAGCAGTACGGCCCTGCGCAGCCATTTGAAGTCGCGTTCGAGCACCACGGGAGCGGGATCAGACAGGCCCTCTGCGTAGCCGGCCAGGATCGCGTCGCAAATGTCGCCCGTGGATGGATCGTCACTGTCGCGGGCTAGAAGCGCACTGGCGGCGAGCCGGACCAGATCGAGCGGGTAGGGCATGATGGCAGAGTCGTCGAAGTCGTTGGCGCCCCAGATTAAGCGCCCTTCCGAATCACGCCACGTCCCGAAATTCTCCAGATGCGTGTCGCCGATCGCGAGGATCTGCGGCGCGTTGCTGAGTGCCGGGCAGATTTCTAGGATCGTCTCCGCCCAGCGCCAATAGGTTGCGCGCAGGAAGGCGAAGGGGCTCGCGCGCATCTTGCGGTGCTTCTCGTCCAGATCGGCATCGATGAAGTCTGGGCCGATCTCTGCCCTCAGCCAGTTTTCATAGGCTCGCACCGAGGCCTTGATCGCGGTCATGGCGCCACTCCGATGCCGTTCGAGACGGAGCCGCATGCTACTCGCCTCGTGCCCCCGTTTAAACCGCTCCGGCTTTGCCCGGGACTGGAAAGCCGCCCGGCTGCGTGAGCAACAGACCAGCGGCGCGGCACCTTCGTGCCGCTGGCCTTCGTGCCGGGCGAGGCGTTTCAGTTCGACTGGTCGGAGGATTGGGCGATCATTGACGGCGAGCGCACCAAGCTCCAGGTCGCCCTCCTCAAGCTCTCCTACAGCCGTGCTTTCACGGTAGGGTGCGGCCATCCACAGGTGCGCTTTCTGAGATCGGACCTGGGTGCAGAGAACCTCGGCCGCAAGCAGAACTCGTTCAGCCAATTTGGGCGTTCGGCCGGCTGAGCAGCTTCAGCGTGGCCTCATCCATCCGCCCGTCGAACCAACGGCCCAGCGACTCTCGGTACGGATCGGTCGCATCCGACGCGGCCAGCGCGAACAGCGTCAACGAGGAATGGAATTTGAGGTGGTCCGGCGACCCGAAGACCTGCTGCACAGAACGGCCCAACACCTCCAGCACTGCTCGCGTAGCCAGTTCAATGCGCGGCCCGAGGACGGGATGGTTGAGATAGGCGCGCGCCTCGTCCAGCGACGCGATGCCGTAGAGGTGCGCAGTCGGCGACTGGCCGAGGCCGCGCAGCTGCGGGAAGATGAACCACATCCAGTGCGTCTGTTTGCGGCCGGCGCGAAGTTCGGCGAGGGCGGTCTCGAATGTGGACGCTTGTGCCGTAACGAACCTCTGGAGGTCGAATGGATCCTGCATGTTACCTGCCTTTCCGCGCCGCGGATCGACGTGGCGCTGGGCCGCCATCGGACAGCTCGATCCAGACCGGCGCGTGGTCGCTGGCCTTTTCCCAGCCGCGGACATCGCGATCGACACCGGCTGAAACGAGCCGCTTCGCCACGACCGGGTTGAGCAAGAGATGGTCCAGACGCAGCCCGGCATCGCGGCCCCACGCATTCCGGAGATAGTCCCAGAAGGTGTAGATGCTCTCACCGGGGTGGAGCGTGCGCAGCGCATCGGTCCAGCCCTGGGCGATCAGGACACGGAACGCCTCCCTGACTTCGGGGCGAAACAGCGCGTCGTCCATCCAGCGCTCCGGCTTGTAAACGTCCATTTCGGTCGGGATGACGTTGAAATCGCCGGCGAGGATGACGGGCACGTCGAGCGTGAGCAGTTCGGCCGCGTGGAACGTGAGGCGCTGTAACCACCGCAGCTTGTAGTCGAATTTGGGTCCGGGCGCCGGATTGCCATTGGGCAGATAGAGGCACGCGATCAGCACACCGTCGATCGCCGCCTCGATGTAGCGGCTCTGGCTATCATCGGCATCGCCCCGCAGCCCGCGCCCGGTCTCGATCGGCGCGCGATCACGGGCGATGATGGCGACACCGTTCCAACTCTTCTGGCCGTGCCAGATCGCGCCGTAGCCGGCCTTCTCAATCTCGCGGACTGGAAAGCGCTGGTCCGGAGCTTTGAGCTCCTGCAGGCAGACGACGTCCGGCCCAGCCTCCTCCAGCCAGCGCAGCAGCACCGCCAGGCGTCCGTTGATGCCGTTGACGTTGAAGGTGGCGATTCTCATCCGACCTCAGCTCGCTATTCGCTCTACCCAAATGGAAACCGCTTTGGCCATGGCCTTGAGATGGTCGGCCGCCGACAAACCTGAGACCTTTTTACGGGGCCTGAAATCGTGGTCGCCGTCCTCCAGCCACTGGATCTCTATCATCGGGGAAAGCGCATAGCCGGAGACCTCCTCCCGCGAGCCGAACGCATCGCGCGTGCCTTGCACGATCAGCGTCGGCGTCTTCAGGTCGACGAGGTGCTCTGTCCGCAACTTCTCGGGTTTGGCCAACGGGTGGAAGGGATAGCCGAGGCACAGCAGGCCGCGGATCTTGCCGGCAGCGAAAAGCTCGTCGGCGATCATGCTGGCGACACGACCGCCCATCGACTTGCCGCCGATGATCAGCGGCCCCTTTGCGCCGAGCGCTTCCACGGCGGCGATATATTCCGGATTGAGCGTTTCCGCGCGCGGAGGCGGCGTGCGGCGACCTTCCGTCCGCCGGCCGGCCATGTAGCCGAATTCGAAGCGGGCAACCTGAAAGCCCGCCGCGGCGAGCACCTCAGCTGTCGCTGCCAGGGATGGCGAATCCATCGGAGCGCCGGCGCCGTGTGCCAGGAGGATCGTGCGGGTCGCTTTTTCTGGCCCGCCGAAGAGAAACGTCACCGCCATCCGCCTTCGCACTCCATGCCTGATATCTTGGTCCACAACGTCTATATCGGGCCGATGCCGAAGCGGGAGTCGGCGACCACGACTGCGGAACGCGCCGTGCTTGCCGGCGGTTGCCTCGGGGCAAGCAGAATTCTGGGGCATGGGCTCTGAACGCAGGGTGAGGACGTTGCCGCCAAATCGGAGCCGCCCGTGGCGCGGGCTTATCATGCTGGCCGCTGGCGTTGTGATGTTCGGCGCTCCACCTGTCCGTGCGGCGGACGCCATCATTGGCCAGGCCAGCGTCATCGACGGCGACACGCTGGAGATCCACGGTGAGCGCATCCGCCTTGAGGGGATCGACGCACCTGAGAGCCGGCAGACGTGCCAACTCCGCGCAGGGGGTGCGACTGTCCGCTGCGGTCAACAAGCGGCGCTGTTTCTGGCCGATCTGATCGGCCGAAAAACCGTGACGTGCGCGCCAAACGGACGGGACCGATATCGTCGCGTGCTGGCACATTGTTCGATTTCAGAGGGCGACCTTGGCGGCTTGCTCGTGCGCGCCGGCTGGGCTCTCTCTTTTGTGCGCTACAGCCGGGAATATGAGGCGGACGAGGATCTTGCCCGAGCGGCGGAAGACGGTCTGTGGTCCATGACGTTCGTGCCACCGTGGGAATGGCGGGCGTCTGGCCGCCCGCCGACAAGGTGAGGCTGCCGTAGCGACATCCTGCCACGGTTCTGCACGAAATTACAGCGTGCGCATCTATTGAGCTATTACCCGGTCGCCCCATCTCGGAATGGTGCGGTGCGATTGGCGTTGCGCTGCATCGCCCTCCTCGGGCGTTTTCTCCCAAGACTTGGCCGCCCCGCGTTCGCGTGGGGCGGCTTCCTTTTTGACAGGACATTCACGTCGGTTTTGCGTTTGGATATCTCGGCTGCATCATGTCCGCGGTCGTGTCCCCTAGCGTGGTGTAGCTGAGGGTGGTCATCGGCGGACGCCGGTTAGGTTTGGGTTGCGAACTCCAACCTTGAACCGAGAGATCCCCGATGACCGACGAGATGATGAACCTGCGCGGGCTGCTGGAGAAGAGCCCCGACGCCGATCTTCTGCGGGAGATGATCGGCTTTGCTGCGCAGCGCCTGATGGAGCTGGAGGTCGGCGGGCTGACCGGCGCCGGCTTCGGCGAGAAGAGCCCGGAACGCCTGGCGCAGCGCAACGGCTATCGCGAGCGCGACTGGGAGACGCGCGCCGGCACGGTCGAGCTGCGCATCCCAAAGCTGAGGAAGGGCTCCTACTTTCCGGGCTTCCTCGAGCCGCGCCGCATGGCCGAGAAGGCGCTCACCGCCGTGATACAGGAGGCCTACATCCAGGGTATCTCGACCCGCTCGGTCGATGATCTGGTCAAGGCGATGGGGATGAGCGGCATCTCCAAGAGCCAGGTGTCGCGGCTCTGCGAGGAGATCGACGAGCGCGTGCAGGCCTTCCTTGATCGTCCCATTGAGGGCGACTGGCCCTATCTCTGGATTGACGCGACCTATGTGAAGGTCCGCCAGGCCGGGCGGATCATCTCGGTGGCGGTCATCGTCGCCGTCGGCGTCAACAGCGACGGAAGGCGCGAGGTGCTGGGCATGGATATCGGCCCCTCCGAGGCCGAGACCTTCTGGACCGCCTTCCTGCGCAAGCTGGCCAGGCGCGGCCTGCGCGGCGTGAAGCTCGTCGTCTCCGACAGCCATGAGGGCATCAAGGCG
>JBGGNI010000133.1:0-48461 GCA_041287585.1 Xanthobacteraceae bacterium | reverse complement strand
CAGCTTGCCGCGCTCGACGGTGAATTCGAGGTCCTGCATGTCGCGATAGTGCCCTTCGAGCACGCCGGCGATGCGGATGAACTCCTTGTACACCTCCGGCAGCGCGCTCTCCATCGAGGGCTTGTCGGAGCCGGCGCCGATACGGGCGACCTCGGTGATGTTCTGCGGCGTGCGAATGCCGGCCACCACGTCCTCGCCCTGGGCGTTGATCAGGAACTCGCCATAGAGCGCGTTCTCGCCGGTGGAGGGGTTGCGGGTGAAGGCGACGCCGGTGGCGGAGGTGTCGCCCATATTGCCGAACACCATGGCCTGGATGTTCACCGCGGTGCCCCAGCTTTCGGGGATCGAATGCAGGCGGCGATAGACGATGGAGCGCTGGTTCATCCAGGAGCCGAACACCGCGCCGATGGCGCCCCAGAGCTGGTCGTGCGGGTCCTGCGGGAACGGCTTGCCGAGTTCGTGCTCGATCAGCGCCTTGTAGCGCTTCACGATCTCCGCCCAGTCGTCGGCGCCGAGGTCGGTGTCGAGAGTGTAGCCGGCGTCCAGCTTGTAGGCGTCCAGCACTTCCTCGAAATGGTGATGCTGGAAGTTCAGCACCACGTTGGAATACATCTGGATGAAGCGGCGATAGCTGTCGAAGGCGAAGCGCCGGTCGCCGGAGCTGGCGGCCACCGCCTCCACCGTGACGTCGTTCAGCCCGAGATTCAGCACGGTGTCCATCATGCCCGGCATGGAGGCCCGCGCGCCGGAGCGCACCGAGACCAGCAGCGGGTTCGCCGGATCGCCGAAGCCGCGGCCGGCGAGCTTGCCGACATAAGCGAGCGCGTCCGCCACATCGCCCTTCAGTTCGGCCGGGTAGGTCTCGCCATTGGCATAGTACCAGGTGCACAGCTCGGTGGTGATGGTGAAGCCGGGCGGCACGGGCAGGCCCAGATTCGACATCTCCGCAAGGTTGGCACCCTTGCCGCCGAGCAGATTGCGCAGACCGGCGGCGCCTTCCGCGGCGCCATCGCCAAAGGTGTAGACCCATTTCGTCATGTGACAGGACCCCGAGTGCGACCGGAAATTTGCGGCATATGGAAAATGCGAGACAGGCAGACTTAGCCCGTTGCCGTGGCTCGTTCAATCGGCGGTTACCGCGCGCGATGCCGCACTGCACACTGAAATGTGAGCGCGCAGGCGTTGAATCTTACCAGACGTTACGTCAGCTTGCCCGCGAGGGAGCTGCGCCTCTGTTGCCAATAGGGTTGGGGAATCATGACTTTGGACGGATTTGCCGCGGGCCATGCGCCGCGCGTGCTGAGTGTGCTGCGGATCATGTCGGGGCTGCTTTTGCTGCAGCACGGCACGATGAAGATTCTGAGCTTTCCGGACGGCCCGATGGCCGGCATCGGGGTGAGTTCGCTGGGCGGCGTCGCCGGCGTGTTCGAGCTGATCGGCGGCGTGCTGCTCACCATCGGCCTGTTCACCCGGCCGGTGGCGTTCGTGCTGTCGGGCGTTCTGGCGGCCGCCTATTTCATCGCCCATGCCGCGCGCAGCTTCTACCCCATCAATAATGGCGGCGAACTGGCGGCGCTGTACTGCTTCGTGTTCCTGTATCTCGCCTTCGCCGGCGGCGGGCCGTGGAGCGTGGACGCGGCCCGCGCCAAGGCGTGAGGCCTACCGGGCCAGATGCGGCAGCAGACCGGCCACGCCGATGAAGATGAGATAGATCGCGACGATGAAGTTCAAAAGCCGCGGCATCGCCAGGATGAGAATCCCGGCGATGAGCGCGACGATGGGCTGAATGGAGACGATATCGACGGTCATGGGGGTACTCCTGTGCGGCCCTCATGAACGTCCGGCGGCAGGGCAAGGTTCCCGCCGTCGTGATCGCTATTCGGCCGGTCCGGGGTGGTGGCCGTGGTCCTTGGTGGCAAGGTAAAGGCCGTAGCACGCCGCCAGCAGCAGCATCGGGGCGGCATACCAGGCGAGCGTTGCGGCGGTCATGGCTTCAGTCCCTTCAAAAGCCGTCTCGCCATGTAATGTATGGCCGAACCGCTCGAAATCCAAATGGCGGTGATGCTAAGTGCCGACCATCCGCCGCTCGGTCCGGGCAACCCGTAGGACAGGGTGACGATTGGACCGATGCCGCCGGTGATGAACATGGCGGCGGCCACGTTGTTCATCAGCGTGGCTGTGAGCTTGGTCCGCTCATTGTGTACGAGGCTCATCACAATGTCCCGCGTTCGGCTTCGCCGCTGCGCCGGCTCTTCGCCCTGCGAGTTGCATAGACGACCCTACCCCTCGATGCGGCTGAAATCGGCGATCTTGGCGGTGAGGCTGCGAATATTGGCGAGCAGCTTCAAGCGGTTCGCCCGCACCGCTGCGTCCGTTGCATTCACCGTCACCTTCTCGAAAAACGCATCGACCGGCGCGCGCAGCGTGGCGATGAGGCCCATCGCCGCTTCGAAATCCTCGGCCGCGATGGCGGCTTCGACCTGCGGCCCGGCGGCCGCGATGGCGGCGGCGAGCGCGGTCTCCTCGGGTTCCGTCAAGGTCGCAATGTCCGGCGCGCCGTCATAGGCGATGCCGTCCTTCTTCTCCTCGATCCGCAAGATGTTCGCTGCCCGCTTGTACCCGGCCAGCAGCGCCTTGCCGTCCTCGGTGGCGAGAAACCGGCCGAGTGCCTCGACGCGCTTCACCACGAGCAGCAGGTCGTCCTGCCCTTCGAGCGCGAAAACCGCATCGACGAGATCGTGGCGGGCACCCTGCTCGCGCAGATGGACCTTCAGGCGGTCGGCGAGGAAGGCGAGGAGATCGACGAGGGTTTGTATCTTTTCCCAACGAACTCCAGCTGAGCGGCTGCCTTCAACCACATCCTCAACGAGCTCGACACCTTCTCCACTATAGCCCTTGCCCAGCGAAATTCTGCGGAACAGGTTCAGTCTTACGTTGTCACTACCCAATAGCCGGCCGGCAAACACCTCGAGCAAACTCACCCGCAGCCCATTCTCCAGAACAATCCGCACCACCCCCAGCGCCGCCCGCCGCAGCGCATACGGGTCCTTGCTCCCGGTCGGCTTCTCGTCGATGGCCCAGAAGCCGACCAGCGTGTCGATCTTGTCGGCCAGCGCCACCGCCACCGAGACCGGCGCGGTCGGCACACGGTCCGAAGGCCCCTGCGGCTTGTAGTGCTCCTCGCAGGCGGCGGCGATCTCCTCCGGCAGACCCTCCAGCCGGGCGTAGTACTTGCCCATCAGCCCCTGCACCTCGGGGAATTCGCCGACCACCTCGGTGAGCAAATCCGCCTTGGCGATACGTGCCGCCTTCTCCGCGAGCCCCTCGTCGGCGCCGACGAGGGGCGCAAGCTCGCGCGCCAGCCGCGCGATGCGCGCGATCCGCTCGCCCTGCGAACCCAGCTTCTCGTGAAACGTGATGCTGTCGAACTTAGCCAGCCGGCTCTCCAGGGTCGCCTTGCGGTCGGTGTCCCAGAAGAACTTGGCGTCCGACAGCCGTGCCCGGATCACCCGCTCATTGCCGGCGACGATCGCCACCCCGCCGTCGCTGGCGGCGAGGTTCGAGATCAGGACGAAGCGGTTGGCGAGCCGGCCGGTGGCCGGGTCGCGCAGCACGAAGCATTTCTGGTTGGCGCGGATGGTGGCGCGGATCACCTCGTCCGGCACGTCGAGGAAGCGCTCCTCGAACCGCCCCATCAGCACCACCGGCCATTCGACCAGGCCCGCCACCTCGTCCAGCAGCCCCTCGTCCTCGACGAGGTCCAGCCCGTGCGCCAGAGCGAGGTCCTTGGCGTCGGCCAGGATGATGTCCTTGCGGCGCTCGCGGTCGGCCACCACCTTGGCGGCCTCCAATTTGGCCTGCCAGTCCTCCAGCCGCCGCACCTTGATGGCGCCGGGGCTGAGGAAGCGGTGGCCAAAGGTGACGTCGCCGGACTCGAGGCCGTCGATGGAAAAGCGCACCACCTCCGGCTCCTCGGTCTCCGGGCCGAAGGTGCACAGGATGGATTGCAGCGGGCGCACCCAGCGCAGGCTGCCCGGCGCGGCGGAGGCGGCGCCCCAGCGCATCGATTTCGGCCAGGGGAAGCCGCGCACCACCGCCGGCACGATCTCGGCCACCACGTCGGGGGTGGCGCGGCCGTGCTTGTGGATGCGGGCGACATAGAAGGCGCCCTTCTTCGGGTCGGTCTCGATTGTCGCCTCATCGAGCGAAGACAACCCCGCCGCCTTGAGGAAGCCCGCTACCGCCGCCTCCGGCGCGCCGACGCGCGGGCCGCGGCGCTCCTCGTGCCGGTCCGGCTGGCGGGCGGGCAGTCCGTGCACCGCCAGCGCCAGCCGGCGCGGCGTCACGAAGCTGCGCGCGCCCTCATAAACCAGGCCCTGCTCCACCAGCGCATCGGTGACCAGCTTGCGCAGGCTCTCGGCCGCGCCGGCCTGCATGCGGGCGGGAATTTCCTCGGAGAACAGTTCAAGCAGAAGGTCGGGCATGGGGCTACTTTCCCTGAGGGAGCGTCGGAGCGGAACAGAGCGTCGGCGCAAGCCTCACCCCGCACCCCCCGCCGCCGTCGCCAGCCAGGCCTGCCCGCAGGCCTTGGCGAGTTCGCGCACGCGCAGAATGTAGCTCTGGCGCTCGGTCACCGAGATCACGCCGCGGGCGTCCAGCAAATTGAAGACGTGGCTCGCCTTGATGCACTGGTCGTAGGCCGGCTGCGCCATCAGGTGGCGGGTGCGGTCGGCGCTCCAGCCGGCCTCCAGATATTTCGCCGCCGCGCTCTCGGCCATGCGGAACTGCTCCAGCAGCATGGCGGCGTCGGAATGCTCGAAATTATGCCGGGAATATTCCTGCTCGGCCTGCAGGAACACGTCGCCATAGGTGACCGCATCAGTCCCCTCGCGGCCGTTGAAATTGAGGTCGTAGACGTTCTCGACACCCTGCACATACATGGCGAGGCGCTCCAGCCCGTAGGTCAGTTCCCCGGCCACCGGGGCACATTCGAAGCCGGCAACCTGCTGGAAATAGGTGAATTGCGAGACCTCCATGCCGTCGCACCAGCACTCCCAGCCGAGGCCCCAGGCGCCCAGAGTCGGGCTTTCCCAATCGTCCTCCACGAAGCGCACATCGTGCAGCTTGAGGTCGATGCCGATGGCGTCCAGCGAGGCGAGGTAAAGCTCCTGCAGGTCCGGCGGGCTCGGCTTCAGGATCACCTGATACTGGTAGTAGTGCTGCAGCCGGTTGGGGTTCTCGCCATAGCGCCCGTCCTTCGGCCGGCGCGAGGGCTGCACATAGGCCGCCTTCCAGGGCTTCGGGCCCAGCGCGCGCAGCGTGGTGGCGGGGTGGAAGGTGCCGGCGCCGACCTCCATGTCATAGGGCTGGAGAATGACGCAGCCCTTATCCGCCCAGAAGCGCTGCAAAGCGAGAATGAGCCCCTGGAACGAGCGGTCGGGTCGCATGTGCGGCGGCAGCGTCGGATCGATCATCGGGAAGCTCGGTGGGGGGCGGACGAGGGGGCGCAAACTAGGCCGCCCGGCCCGCCCGATCAAGGCACCGCCGGATTCCGCCGGCCCGCGAATGCGGCTATGAGGATGGCATGATCGCGACGCCCCCCAACACGCTCCCCGACGCCCCGCTCACCAACCGGCCGGACTGGACGGTGACCGAACTGTCCGGCGCGCTGAAGCGCACGGTGGAGGACGCCTATGGCCATGTGCGGGTGCGCGGCGAGATTTCCGGCTATCGCGGCCCGCACTCGTCCGGCCACGCCTATTTCAGCCTGAAGGATGCCGGCGCCCGGCTCGATGCCGTGGTGTGGAAGGGCGTGTTCGGCCGGCTCAGGCTGCGCCCGGAGGAGGGGCTGGAGGTCGTGGCGGTGGGCCGCATCACCACCTTTCCCGGCAAGTCCTCCTACCAGATCGTCATCGAGCAGCTGGAATATGCCGGTGCCGGCGCCATCATGGCGATGCTGGAGGAGCGCAAGCGCCGGCTGGCCGCCGAGGGCCTGTTCGACCCCGCCCGCAAGCGCCGCCCGCCCTTCCTGCCGCAGGTGGTGGGCGTCGTCACCTCGCCGACCGGGGCGGTGATTCGCGACATTCTGCACCGGCTGCGCGACCGCTTTCCGCGCCGGGTGCTGGTGTGGCCGGTGCGGGTGCAGGGGGATACGGCGGGCACTGAAGTCGCCGCCGCCATACGCGGCTTCAATGCGCTTCCCGCCGGCGGCAAGCTGCCGCGGCCGGACGTCATCATCGTGGCGCGCGGCGGCGGTTCGCTGGAGGATCTGCTGGGCTTTTCCGAGGAGATCGTGGTGCGCGCGGCGGCGGCGAGCGACATTCCGCTGATCGCCGCCGTCGGCCACGAGACCGACGTGACGCTGATCGATTTCGCCGCCGATGTTCGCGCCCCGACGCCGACCGCGGCGGCGGAGATGGCGGTGCCGGTGCGCGCCGATCTGCTGGCGCAGGCCGGGCAGTGGCACGCCCGGCTGCGTGCCGCCGAACAGCGCGGACGGGAGGCGCGGCGCACCGGGCTGCGCGCGCTCGCCCGGCTGCTGCCCTCCGGCGAGGCGCTGCTCGCCGTGCCGCGCCAGCGGCTCGATAATGCCGCCCATCGCCTGCCCAAGGCGTTGCAGGCCAATGCCGCGCGCCACCGCCTCGCTTATGCCCGGCTCGCCGCCCGCCACCGGCCGGAGCAGCTGGGAGCGCTGATCGAACGCCGGCGCGAGCGCTTCGGGTTCGTCGCCGGCCGGCTGGGCGCCGCGCTCAGCGCCAATCTGCGCGCCCACCGGGCCAGCGTACTGCGCGAGCGCCAGCGTTACGAGGCACTGGCGCTGCGGCTGCGCCCGGCGATGAAGCGGCTGGCGTCCGACCGCAAGGCACGGCTCGCCGGCATGGAGCAACTGCTCAAGGCGCTGTCCTATGCCGGCGTGCTGGAGCGCGGCTTCGCGCTGGTGCGCGACGGTGCCGGCCTGCCGCTGCGCCGGGCTGCGGCGATTCGTCCCGGCGATGCGCTCGATCTCGAATTCATCGACGGGCACCGCACGGCGGTGGCCGGGGAGGCGGGCGCGCGTCCGGCGCGGCGCAAGGGGTGGGCGGCGCCCGGCCAGCCGAACCTGTTCGAGACGTGATCGGGCGGCGGCCTTGTCGGCGTGGCCGCTCCGCCGCTATGCTTGAGGCTCAACGCACCGAGAACAGGACTTGCCGGCGGAAATGAACCGCTTCGAACGTTTTCCCGCCTCCTCCGGCGAGGCCGAGGTCCGCTATCTCGACGGCGACTTCCGCGTCGTGCGGCCCGGCACCTTCGTGCGGTGCGCCGTCACCGGCCAGCCGATCCCGCTCGACGAGCTGCGCTATTGGAGCGTCGACCTGCAGGAGGCCTATGCCAGCCCGCAGGCGGTGCTGACCCGGCTCCATCCGGGCCGCGGGGCGCGCTGAGGCGGCGAGGCAGGACATTCCGCGCGCGTTTCCCGGACAAGCTGTCCTGCTCTGCGCTTCGGCTGCGCCTTCGCTGGTCCGAGACGCGGCGGCGGCACCTCCTGAGAGTTTTCAAACCGTCTCTTAACCGTCAGCCACCCGCGTCGTCCCGGACGGCCGAAGGCCGAGCCGGGATCGTCCGGGAGGTTCACGCGGGAAACGACCCCGTGCCAAGGGCCCAAAAAGCCGCCTACTGCGACGGCGTCATGAAGCCGCCGCTGGGCGGGGCGGCGGTGCCGATCCAGTGGGTGTTGGGATCGGTCTGCGCCGTGGCCGGGGGCTGCTGCGCCGCCGGCGGGCGCTGGGCTGCGGGGGCCGGCGCGGGCTCGGCTTCGGCGTTTGCGGCCGGCGGCGGGGCGGCGGGCTTCGGCCGGGCGGCTACCGGCTTGGGTGCGGCCGGTTTGGCGGCGACTGGCTTGGGCGCCGGCTTCCTGCGGGCCTCGGCGACGGCGCCGGCCTGCGGATCGAAGCCGACATAGACGATGTATTTTTCCAGCGTCCGCGGCGACACCAGCGGCACCGAGACGTCCTCGGCCACCAGATTGAACTCGACCTGCATCTCGCCCTCGCCGATCTGCACCGGCACGGTGTAGAGCTTGGTCCAGATCGGCTTCGGCGTGGGGCCTTCCTCGACCACGGCAAGCCGCAGCGGCACGGTGAGCGCGCCGGGGCCGCCCTTGGTGCCCAGCAGCACGCGCCCGCTGATGCCGACCCGCATATTGAGGGTCGGCGGCTCGAACTTGCACTCGCGCGCGATCACGCCGAGCGTCGACTGGTAGCGCAGCGCGCCGTCGGATTTGTCGGTGACCTGCCAGGCGGCGGCGCCGCCGCGCACCTCGACCTTGGGGCAATCATAGTCGGCCGCATCGAACGTGCCCGGCGATGCCACGGGGGCGGCAGCCGCAAAGGCCGGCGCGGCGCCGCTGGGGCCGGCGACCACGTTCACCGTGCGCGGTGCCGACGCAACCGCGATGGTCGGCGGCGGTGGTGCGGTGGAGGGCGCCGAGGTCGGCGCCACCGTGGTGGTTTCCATGCTGGAACCGAGCGCGCCCTGGCCGTCGGCATTGCCGCCGCCCATCGGCCCCGCATTGCCCGCCCCGCCGATGCCGCCCCCGGAGCAGCCGGCCAGCAGCGCGACGAGCGGCAACGCCAGAACCAGCGGCCGGACCGACCCTTTTTGCGAACCCTGCATGCGCGCCCTCTCCGCATCGCTCGGCGATACGGTTCCTATAGCCCGGAGAACGGGGCGGGAGGAAGGCGAGGCCGCCACGCTCAGCCGCCGCCGGGCGTGGTTGCGCTCGATACCACGCCGTCCGGCCGGCCGACCACGCTCACCAGCAGGTCCGGCTGGGCCGCCAGGCGCGTGGCGACGCGCTTGATGTCGTCGAGCGACACCGCCGCGATCAACGTGTTGCGGCGGTCGATATAGTCGATGCCGAGCTCGTCGAGCTGGATCTGCAGCAACTGGCCGGCGACCTTGGCCGAGCTGTCGAAGCGCAGCGCGAAGCTGCCGATGAGGTAGCTCTTGGCGTCCGCCAGTTCCGCCGCGCTCGGCCCCTGCTCCAGCAGCTTGCGGTACTCCTCGCGAATCAGCGCGATGGATTCGCCGGCGCGGTCGTTCTTGGTGGCGGTGCCGCCCAGCATCAGCCCGGCATGGTCCAGCGGCGCCAGATAGCTGTAGACCGAATAGGCCAGCCCGCGCTTTTCCCGCACCTCCTTGAACAGGCGCGAGGAAAACGCACTGCCGCCGAGAATGTGGTTGAGCACGAAGGCCGGGATGAAATCCGGGTCCGAGCGCTTCAGCCCGACGCCGCCGAAAGTGATGGAGGCCTGCGGCACGTCGAGCTCGCGCACGGCCGTGGCGCCCAGCCCCTGCGGCACCACGTCCGGCACCGGCGTCAGCACCGCCTTGGCCGGCAGCGCGCCGAAGGTGCGGTCGAGCGCGGCGCCGAGCTGTTCCGCGGTGACGTCGCCGACCACGGCGATCTTGAGATTGTCCTTGGCCAGCACCCGCTTGGCATAGGCGGCGAGATCGGCGCGGCTGATGGTCGGCACGCTCTCCAACGTACCGTCCACCGGCCGTCCATAGGGATGGCCGGGGAAGGCGCGCGCCGACCAGCCGAGGCTGGCCAGCGTGGCGGGGTCGGTCGAACGGCGGCGCAAAGCGGCGAGCTGGGACTGGCGGATGCGCTCCACCGCCTCGTCGTCGAAGCGCGGCGCGGTGAGCGCCACGCTCATCAGGCCGAGCGCCGAATCGAGATTTTCCGAGAGCGTGCGCAGCGAGCCGGTGAGGGTGTCGCGCGAAGCGTCGAACCTGAGCTCGATGGCCTGCTCGGCGAGACGGTTCTGGAAGGCGGCGGAATCGAGGTCGCCGGCGCCCTCGTCCAGCAGCGACGCGGTGAGGCTGGCAATGCCGGGCTTGGCCGGATCGTCCTGGGCGGCACCGCCGACGAAGGCGATCTCCACCGCCACCAGCGGCAGCGCGGTCTCGTGCACCAGCCAGGCTTCGATGCCGCCGGGGCTGACCACACGCTGGATGCGCGTGGTGTCCGACTGGGCGGGGGCAGGGCCGACGAGCGCGATGGTCATGAGCGGGACCGCAACAAGGCGAGACAGGGGAGAGAGGTAGGATAGGACGGATCGCCCCGGCCGGCTACGCGACACGGCGCTCATGTGCGCTTCTCCGGCGCCGCCGGTTCCGCTTTCAGCAGCCGGCCGGTCACCGAGCGGGCGGGCACCAGGAAGCGGCGGGCGGCGTCGCGCACCTGCTCGGCCGTCACCTTCTTCACCGCATCCGGCCATTCGCGCACGCTGTCCACCGTGGTGCCGGTGGCGAGCGAGGCGCCGTAGATGCGGGCGAGCGTCGCCTGATTGTCCTGCGAATAGACCGCGTCCGCCACCAGCCGGGTTTTCGCCCGCGCCAGTTCGGCGGCGTCCGGGCCCTCGGTCGCGATGCGGGCGATCACCTCGTCGAGCGCGGTCTCCAGCGCGTCGAGCGTCACGCCCGGCCGCGGCGCGGCGGAAAAGCCGAAGCGGGTGTCGTCCAGCGCGGTTCCCTGATACCAGGCGCCGGCAGAGGCGGCGACGCCCTTCTCCACCACCAGGGCGCGGTACAGCCGGCCGGTGGAACCGCCGCCGAGAATCTGCGCCAGCACGTCGAGGGCGAAGCTCTCCTGGCCCTCGCCGGTGCGGTAGGAGGGCACCAGATAGCTGCGCGACAGATTGGGCTGGGCGACGCGGGCGTCGGCCAGCGAGACCTGGCGGGCGGCCCGCGGCTCCGGCTCCACCGGGCGCACCCGCGCGGCGACGTCGGCGCGGCGCGGCACCTGGCCGTAGCTCGCCTCCGCCAGCTGGCGCACCTGCGCCTCGGTGACGTCGCCGGCGACGACGAGGATGGCGTTGTTCGGGGTGTAGAAGCGGCGATAGAAGGCCAGCGCGTCCTCGCGGTTCAGCGCGCGGATCTCGTTTTCCCAGCCGATGATCGGGTGGCCATAGGGGTGGTTGGTGAACATCGTCGCCTGGGTCGCCTCGGAGAGCTGGGCAACGGGATCGTTGTCGGTGCGCATGCGGCGCTCTTCCAGCACTACGTCGCGCTCCGGCAGCACCACCTCGTCGGTGAGCACCAGGCCGGTCATGCGGTCGGCCTCGAAGGCCATGACGCGCGGCAGATGCTCTTTGGCGACGCGCTGGAAATAGGCGGTGTAGTCCTGCGAGGTGAAGGCGTTCTCCTGGCCGCCGAGTTGGCCCACCACCTGCGAGAATTCGCCGGCCGGGTGCAGATCGGTGCCCTTGAACATCAGATGTTCGAGGAAATGCGCGATGCCCGACTTGCCCGGCTGCTCGTCGGCCGAGCCGACCCGGTACCACACCATGTGGGTGACCACCGGCGCACGGTGGTCCGGCACCACCACCACCTGCAGCCCGTTGTCGAGGGTAAACTCCGTCACCGCCGCCTCGGCGGCACGGGGAGCAGCCACGGCGGCGGCGCCGGCCGCGGCGAGAAGCAACAGAGCGGGCATGAGTTTTCCAGTCGGCATTCGAGCGGGCCTTGCGTTCACTGCGTCCGATACAACATCGCCGCCGGCAAGAGGGGCCGGCGCGGTTGCCAGATTGGCACGGATCGCGGCGGCGCAAAGGCGCGGCGGATCAATCCCCTGTGACCGCGCGAATCCGACCGGCCGTGGCGGCTCGCTCAGTTGCGGTCATTGTTCTTCTGGGTGCGGTCGAACCAGTTCGGCAGCGACCATTCCTTTTTCTTCTCGCTCACCACGCCATAGGGGGCGTTGGCGGCCGGGGTCTGGTAGCCCGGCGGCGGCTGGATCAGCGCCTCGCGCTCCGGCTCGCCCTCGAACACCATCGGCTTCTGGTTGGGCGAGCCCCAGCCGGGGAAGCTGAGCGCGGAGGGCTTCATCCAGTCCTCGCGCGCCGCCTTGTTGCCGCCGGTGGCGCGGCCCGGGTCCGAGGAGGAGGCCACGGTGCGGCCGCCCTGCAGCTGCGAGGGCTTCAGCGCCCGCGTCGCCTGCTTGTCGTTGACGAAATTCGGCTTTTTCGAATCCTCGACCGCCTTCTTGCGGCGCGCTTCGTCCGGGTCCTTCGGCCAGGCCGGGTCGGTGGCAGCGGGGCTGGCCTCGATCGGGCTTGGCAGCACGTCGGCGGTGGGCGGCACCACCAGCGGCGCGCGCTCGCGGTATTCGATCTCGGGAGCCTCCGGCGGCAACAGGCCGAAGCTGGTCATCAAGGTGTCGCCGAACCCGCTGGTCTGGGCGGCGACCGGCGCGACGGCGGCCAGCGCGAACGCGGCACCGGTGAGCGTGGATACGATGATCTGCCTCATAGAACAGGGCCTCCTGCCGGTCGAAATTTGCCGGTAAGCCGGCGGGCGCATACGCGGCGCGCCCATCAGATTTCATCCGAGGGCGGCGATTTTACGGCGCGGCCGAAGAATGAATCATACAGAAGCAGCCCCACCCCGGCAACGATGGCAGCATCCGCCAAGTTGAACACGTACCAGCGCCAGCCGAAAGCGTGCAGCGACAGGAAGTCGAACACCGCGCCGTGCACCGCGCGGTCCACCGCATTTCCCACCGCGCCGCCGATCAGCAGGCCGAGCGCCACCGCCTCCAGCGTGCGCCGGGTGCGGGCGAGCCACAGGCCGAAGGCCGCCGCCGCGATCAGCTTGAAGGCGCCGAGCCAGAGCCAGCCGTCCTCGCCCTGCGGAAACAGGCCGTAGCTGACGCCGGTGTTCCAGACGATGACCAGGTCGAGAAACGGCGCCACCGCCACCAACCCGTCCGGCGGGAATGCCACGCCCCGCAGCACCGCGAACTTGGCGGCCTGATCGAGCACCAGCACGGCGAGCGCCACCAGCCCGCCGAGGCGGCTCAGCGGGCCGACCAGCGGGAAGGCGCGCCTCACTCGGCGGCCCGGCGCGCTGCGGCCAGTTCGCGCAGCGCCTGCGCGTCGCGCGGCGACACGTCGGGATAGTCCGGCTCGGTGCCGACCAGCGGCGTGATCTTCCAGGAGCGCGCGCATTTGCGCCCCACCGCCTTCATCGGCTGCACCGACACCCCCGGCACGTCGTCCAGCCGGAAGGCATCGGTGGGACCCTGGTCCGGCATCAGATGGGCGTCCGAGGTGATGCACACCTCGGCGAGGTCCACCGCGCTCACCGCCGCGAAGGTGGCGGCGTCGGATATGTGGATCACCGGCGCGGCCTCCAGGCTGGAGCCGATCCGCTTGGCGGCGCGCTCCAGCTCCAGCGCCCCCAGCACCACGCGGCGCACCTGGCGGATGAGCCGCCATTCCTCCGCCAGCACTTCGTCGCGCCATTTGGCCGGCGTCGGCGGGAAGGTCTGGAGATGCACCGAGCCGTCCTCGGACGGGTAGCGCGCCAGCCAGGTCTCCTCCGCGGTGAAGGGCAGGATCGGCGCCAGCCACACCACCAGCCGGGCGAACACCTCGTCGAGCACGGTGAGCGCGGCGCGGCGGGTGAGCGAGGAGATCGGGTCGCAATACAGCGCGTCCTTGCGGACGTCGAAATAGAAGGCGGACAGCTCGGTGGTCATGAAGGAGGACAGCGCCGCATGCACCCGCTTGAAGTCGAACGCCGCATAGGCTTCGCGCACCGTGCCGTCGAGCTCGGCCAGGCGGTGCAGCACCATGCGCTCCAGCGCCGGCATCTGCGCATAGGCGACGCACTCGCTTTCGCGGTAATGGTGCAGCGAGCCCAGCAGCCAGCGCAGCGTGTTGCGCAGCTTGCGGTAGGTCTCCACCGTGGTCTTGAGGATTTCCGGGCCGATGCGCAGGTCGTCCGCATAGTCGGAGGCGCAGACCCAGAGCCGCAATATGTCGGCGCCGGAGGCCTTCATCACCTCCTGCGGCGCGACGACGTTGCCGAGCGACTTGGACATCTTGCGCCCGTCCTCGTCGAGCACGAAGCCGTGGGTCAGCACCACATCGTAAGGCGGGCGCCCGCGGGTGCCGCAGCTCTCCAAAAGCGAAGAATGGAACCAGCCGCGATGCTGGTCCGAACCTTCCAGATACATCACCCGGTCCGGCCCGCCGCTGAAGGCGCGGTCGGCTTTCAGATCCTCGCGCACTTCCAGCGTGAAGGCGTGCGAGGAGCCCGAATCGAACCAGACGTCGAGAATGTCGTCGACCTTGCTCCAGTCCTGCGGGCTGTAGTCGTTGCCGAGGAAGCGGGCGGCCGCGCCGTCCTGGTACCAGGCATCGGCGCCCTCCGCTGCGAACGCCTCGGCGATGCGCGCATTCACCTGCGCGTCGCGCAGGATTTCGACGGTGCCGTCGCCCTTGTCCTTGACGAAGACGGCGATCGGCACGCCCCAGGCGCGCTGGCGCGACACCACCCAGTCCGGCCGGTTCTCGATCATGCCGTTGATGCGGTTGCGCCCGCTGGCCGGCACCCAGTCGACGCCGGCAATGCCGCCGAGCGCGCGGGCGCGCAGCGTGTCGCCGGCGGTGGACGACCCGTCGGCCGCCGCGATGTCCTGGTCCATGGCGATGAACCATTGCGGCGTGTTGCGGAAGATGATCGGCGCCTTGGAGCGCCAGGAGTGCGGATACTGATGCTTCAGCCGGCCGCGGGCGATGATGCGGTCGGCCGCCACCAGCGCCTTGATGACGGCGTCGTTGGCGTCGCCATCCTTGCCCTTGTCGTCCATCACCCGCCGGCCTGCGAACAGCGGCACATGGTCGTAATAGCGCCCGTCCGGCCCCACCGTGTGCGGCACCTCGCCGAGATGGGCGGACATGAACAGGTTGAAGTCGTCGGCGCCGTGGCCGGGGGCCATGTGCACGAAGCCGGTGCCGGTGTCGTCGGTGACGAAGCCGCCCGCCACCACCGGCACCGGGAAATCGAAATAGCTGCCGGCGCCCTCGACGCCGCGCAGCGGGTGGGCGCACACCAGATGGCTGGGGTCGACCTCCTTGCGGCGCTCATAGGCGGTGACGCGCGCCGCCTTGAACACCTCGGCGGCCAGCTTGTCGGCCAGGATGAAATGCTCGCCGACCTTGGCCCAATTGTCGCTGGCGGCCTCGGTCACCTCATAGACGGCATAGGTCACGCTGGCCGAGAAGGCGATGGCGCGGTTGCCGGGGATGGTCCAGGGCGTGGTGGTCCAGATGACGATGCTGGCGCCCTCATAGGAGGGAAACAGATGGATGTCGTCGGCCAGCGCCGGTTCCTGCAGGCCGGCGGGGTCGCCGCCATGGGTGGAGTTGCGCTCGCGGTATCCGGTCACCGGGAATTTCACGTAGATCGTGGTCGACTGGTGGTCGTGATACTCGATCTCGGCCTCGGCCAGCGCGGTGCGCTCGACCACCGACCACATCACCGGCTTGGAGCCGCGATAGAGCAGGCCGTTTTCGGCGAACTTCATGATTTCGCGGGCGATCTGCGCCTCGGCGTCGAAGCTCATGGTGGCGTAGGGGTGGGCCCAGTCGCCCTCGACGCCGAGCCGCTTGAACTCCTCGCGCTGGACGTCGAGCCAGTGCTGGGCGAAGACGCGGCATTCCTGCCGGAACTCCACCACCGGCACCTCGTCCTTGTTCTTGCCCTTGGCGCGGTACTGTTCCTCGATCTTCCATTCGATCGGCAGGCCGTGGCAGTCCCAGCCCGGCACGTAGTTGGAATCGTGGCCGAGCGCGCCCTGCGAGCGCACCACCACGTCCTTCAGGATCTTGTTGAGCGCGTGGCCGATATGGATGTTGCCATTGGCATAAGGCGGCCCGTCGTGCAGCACGAAGCGCGGCTTGCCGGCGCCCAGCGCGCGCTGGCGCCGATACAGCCCGATGCGCGCCCAGCGTGCCAGCAGGTCCGGCTCCTTCTGCGGCAGGCCGGCACGCATCGGAAAGCCGGTCTGCGGCAGGAAAAGGGTCGGCGCATAATCATGGGCGACCGGCGCCTCGTCGGCTGACTGCATCTGCCCGTCGCTGTTGCGGCTGCTCATGGCCCGCGCTCCCTCGCTGAGCGCCCGGTTTAAGCGGAGCGGCAAGGCGGTGCAAGGGCGCGGCGAAAGGGGGTGTCTAGACGCCGGCGAGAACCGTCCGCGCCCGTGCGCTGTCGGCGTCCATCTGCACGATCAGCGCCGCGATGTCGGTGAACTTCAGCTCGGGGCGCAGGTAGGCGTGGAAGGCGACGCGCATGGGCCGGCCGTAAAGGTCGCCGGCGAAGTCGAACACATGCACTTCCAGCAGCGGGGCGCCGTCGTCGAAGGTGGGGCGGCGGCCGAAGCTGGCCACGGCGGGGCGGCGCACCCCGTCGATCTCGGCGGTCACCGCATAGATGCCGTGCGCCAGCGCGATGGCGGGATCGAGCCGCAGATTGGCGGTGGGGTAGCCGAGTTCGCGGCCGCGCTTCTCGCCGTGGATGACCTGCGCCTGCGCCTCCCACGGCCCGCCCAGCATATGGGCGGCCTGCTCCACCCGGCCCTGCGCCAGCGCGGCGCGGATGGCACTGGAGGAGATCTGCGCGCCCTCGTCCAGCAGCGGCGGCACGATCTCGACGGAAAAGCCGTGCCGCTCGCCGGCCTCGCGCAGAAAGGCCGGCGAGCCGCCGCGCGCCCGGCCGAAATGGAAGTCGAACCCGGCCACCACCAGGCCGACGCCGAGCCGCTGCACCAGCACCTCGCGCACGAAGGCCTCGGCATCCTTCGCGGCGAGTGCAGCGTCGAAGGCCAGCACCACCGCCCCGTCCAGCCCGGCCTCGGCCAGCTTGGCGAGCTTGATCGGCTCCGGGGTGAGCCGGAACATCGGCTCGGCCGGCCGGAAATAGGCCCGCGGGTGCGGCTCGAAGGTCAGAGCCAGAGCGGGACGGCCGCGTGCGCGTGCCCTTTGCAGCGCGATTTCGATCACCGCCCGGTGGCCGCGATGGACACCGTCGAAATTGCCGATGGCGACCACCGGCTCGGCGAACGAAGGCGGCGGCGGCGTGTCGCCGCGCAGCACGAGAAAGTCGGTCATGGCGGCGGAAGGATTCATGCGCAGCGCGGGGCGGGAACGGGCCGGCAAGCTGACGCTGCCGGGTCGGGCCGTCAAGCCCCGCCGATCACCTTAGGCCGCGCCGGCACCGAGACTTCGGCCTCGCCGTCCAGCACTACCCTTCCGTCCACCAGCGCCTCGCAGCGCAGCCTGGCGCGCCGGCCCTGCGGGGCCAGTTCCACCACCTCGACGATCACCGAAACCACGTCGCCGATCTTCACCGGGGCGTGGAAATGCAGCGTCTGCGAGCGATACACCGCACCGGGGCCGGGCAGCCTTGTGCCGAGCACGGCGGAGATCAGGCTCGCCGTATAGAGGCCGTGGGCGATGCGCTCGCCGAAGCGGGTGCCGGCGGCATAGGCCTGGTTGAGATGGATCGGGTTGTCGTCGCCCGACAGCTTGGCGAAGCCCACCACGTCCTCGTCCATCACCGTGCGCATCAAGGTCTCGCGCTGGCCGAGCGCAAGGTCCTCGAAATAAAGCCAGCGTATCGCTTTGGTATTGAGCGGCGCGTTCATTCGTCCCACCGTGGCGTTTCCGGGCTGGCACAGTGCGCGTTGCCGCCGGGCGCCGCAATCGCGCCTTTGGTCCGACGATGGGTGTGGAGCGCTGACCTTTCAGGCCCGCTCGACCGCTTTACCAGGCCAGCCGTGTGGTGACCGCGGCGGGCAGAGCGGGGGCGTCCTCGAACAGCCGGGCCAGGGCTCGGGGGTCGGGATCGCCACCATGCTCCAGGCCGAGTTCGCCGGCATGGATGCCGGCGGCGACGAACAGGCAGTCGATGCCGGCGCCGGCCGCGCCGGCGAGATCGGTGCGCAGGGCGTCGCCGATGGCGAGCACCCGCCCGCGCGCCGCCGGGGCGCCGCGGCAGGCCTCGGCGGTGCGCAGCGCGGCTTCATAGATCGGCGGGTGCGGCTTGCCGCAATAGACGACGTCGCCGCCGAGTTCCGCATAGGCGTCGGCCAGCGCCCCGGCGCACCAGATCAGCTCGCCGCCGCGCTCCACCACCACATCGGGATTGGCGCAGATCAGCGGCAGGCCGGCGGCGCGCGCCGTGGCAAGAGTCTCGCGATAGTCGTCCGGGGTTTCCACCGTGTCGTCGAACAGGCCGGTGCAGACGATAAGGTCGGCATCCGCCAGCCCGGCGGTGGCGATGTCGAGCCCGTCATAAATGCCGAGATCGCGGTCCGGGCCGAGATGATAGGCCCGCGCCCCCGGACGCGCGCGCAGCAGGCCGGTGGTGACGTCGCCGGAGGTGACGATGGCGTCATAGGCGGCGCGCGGCACGCCGAATCCGTCCAGCATCCGCGCCACTTCGCGGTTCGGCCGCGGCGCATTGGAGACCAGCACCACGCTGCCGCCGCCCGCCCGCAGGCGCACCAGCGCCTCGCCGGCCGGCGCGAACGCCGTCACGCCGTTGTGCAATACGCCCCAGATGTCGCACAGCACGACATCGTAGCGCGGCGCGAGTTCGGCGAGCGTGGCGAAGGGAACAGCGGACATTTGTGGCACTTGCCACGGCTTGCCGCGCTGCACAAGAGGCGAACGCTCGACGCCGGCTTCGAATACCTCCACATTCGGCGCCTCATCGGGAGACCGCTTATGGCCGAACCGCTTCTGACGACGCTCGCGGTGTCCGGGCTGATCGATCCGGCGGAGGCCGCCCGCGCGGAAGCGGCGCTGCGCAAGCTGGACCCTGCGGCGCAGATCACGGTGGCGCTGGAACAGGGCCTGGTGAGCGTGCGCTCGGACCGGACCGCGGATGCGCTGTGCGCCGCGCTGGAGGCGGAGGGCTTTGCCGCCGCGCCGAGCCGGCGCCGGCCGCGGCGCCTGACCTTCGACCGCGTGGCCCCCATCATCGGCCGGGCCGTGCTGTTCGCACTGCTGTGGACGGTGCTCGGGGCCATAGGCGGGTTCGGCGCGGCACTGCTCAACATGGCGATCAACCCGCAATGCGGCGCCGGCGATTCCGGCGGCTGCGCCATGGCCATTCCCGCCATCGCCGTGCTGTTCGCGATGTTCGGGGCTGCGCTCGGCGCGCTGGTCACGCTGGTGCGGGGCGTGCTGCGGGTTTTGCGGGCGCCGGTGTAGGGCTCAGTGCGCCTCGTCCCAATTGGGGGCGGCGCGGGCATCCACCTTCAACGGCACCCTCAAGGCCAGCGCCGGCATCGGCGCCTGCTCCATCACCTGCGCGACCACCGGCAGGGTGGCCGCGATCTCGCCGTCCGGCACCTCGAAGATCAGTTCGTCATGCACCTGCAGCAGCATGCGGGCACTGAGCCCGGCGCGCTCCAGCGCCGGCTCCACCCGCACCATGGCGCGGCGGATGATGTCGGCCGCCGAACCCTGCAACCGCGCATTGATCGCCGCCCGCTCGTTGAAGGCGCGCACCGAGGGGTTCTTGGCGGCGATGTCGGGATAGTGGCAGCGCCGGCCGAACAGCGTCTCGACATAGCCGTGCTGGCGGGCGAAGGCGCGGGTCTCGTCCATATAGGCGCGGATGCCGGGAAAGCGCTCGAAATAGCGCTTGATATAGGCCCCCGCCTCCTCGCGCGGAATGGCGAGTTGGTTGGCGAGGCCGAAGGCGGAAATGCCGTAGATGATGCCGAAATTGATCGCCTTGGCGCGCCGGCGCACCTCGGACGGCATGCCGGCGATCGGCACGCCGAACATTTCCGAGGCGGTCATGGCGTGGATGTCCAGCCCGTCCTGGAACGCCTGGCGCAGCGAGGGCGTGTCGGCGATCTCGGCGAGCAGCCGCAGCTCGATCTGCGAATAGTCGGCCGAGACCAGCTTGTGGCCCGGCGCCGCGACGAAGGCGCGGCGGATGCGGCGGCCCTCTTCGGTGCGCACCGGGATGTTCTGCAAATTCGGCTCGGAGGACGACAGCCGGCCGGTGGTGGTGGCCGCCAGCGCGAAGCTGGTGTGCACGCGCCCGGTCTCAGGGTTCACATAGGCCGGCAAGGCATCGGCATAGGTCGATTTCAGCTTCTGCAACTGCCGCCAATCGAGAATGCGACGGGGCAGCTCATGGCCCTGCTCGGCCAGTTCCTCCAGCACGTCGGCCCCGGTCGACCACGCCCCGGTCGGGGTCTTGCGGCCGCCGGGAATCTGCATCTTGCCGAACAATATATCGCCGAGCTGCTTGGGCGAGCCGGGGTTGAACGGCTCGCCGACCACCACGGCGATCTCCGCCTCCAGCCGCGCCATGCCTTGGGCGAACTCGCCGGACAGCCGGGACAGCATGGCGCGGTCGATCGCGATGCCGCGCCGCTCCATGCGCGCCAGCACCGGAACCAGCGGGCGCTCCAGCGTCTCGTAGACGCTGGCCCGGCCCTCGGCGACCAGGCGCGCCTTGAGCACCCGCCACAGCCGCAGCGTGACGTCGGCGTCCTCGGCCGCATAGGCGGTGGCCTTGTCGATGGCGACGCGGGCGAAGCCGATGGCGGCTTTGCCCTTGCCCGCCACATCGGCAAAGGTGATGGGGGTGTGGCCTAGCCAGCGCTCGGACAGCGGGTCCATGCCGTGCGGCCCGCGGCCGGCGTCGAGCACATAGGACAGCAGCATGGTGTCGTCGAACGGCGCCACCGCGATGCCGTAGCGGGCCAGCACCAGGAAATCATATTTGAGGTTCTGCGCCAGCTTGAGCACGCCGGGGTCCTCAAGCATCGGCTTGAGCGCCGCCAAGGCGTCGCCGAGCGCGATCTGCCCGTCGAGCTTGCCCTCGCTGAACAGCCCGTCGCCGGCACCGGTGTGGCCGAGCGGGATGTAGCAGGCCCGGTTCGGCGCCAGCGCCAGCGACACCCCGACCAGTTCCGCCTGCATGGCGTCGAGCGAGGTGGTCTCGGTGTCGACCGCCACCATGCCTTGCTCGCACGCCTGCGCCACCCACTGCTTCAACCGCTCCAGAGTGGTCACGGTCTCGTAGAGCGAGCGGTCTACCGGCACGGCGGTCGCCTGCGCAATGCGGGCGGTGGCGAGGGCGGCGGGGGTGAGGATCACCTCGCCGTCATCGCCGGGCGTGTCCCCGTCCGCCACGGCCTGCGTTTCGCCAGGCTCGTCGCTCGCCGGCACCAGCTCCACGCTGCCGCCCGCCTTCAGTCGCGGGTCCGGCTCGATCTCGCCGGCCTCGACGCCATAGGCCTCGGCGACGCGGCGGGTGAGGGTGGTGAACTCCATCGCCTTGAGGAAGGCGACGAGGCGCTTGGAGTCCGGCTCCACCACGGCGATATCCGCCAGCGGCACGTCCAGCGGCACGTCGCGCTTCAGCGTCACCAGCTCGCGCGACAGCCGGGCCTGGTCGGCGAAGGCGACCAGATTCTCGCGGCGCTTGGGCTGCTTGATCTCGCCGGCGCGGGCCAGCAGCGTGTCGAGGTCGCCATATTCGGCAAGGAGCTGGGCGGCGGTCTTGATGCCGATACCGGGCACGCCGGGCACATTGTCCACCGAATCGCCGGACAGCGCCTGCACCTCGATCACCTTGTCCGGCCCGACGCCGAACTTCTCGCGCACCTCGTCCGCACCGATGGTGCGGTCCTTCATCGGGTCGTACATCCGCACCAGCGTATCGACGAGCTGCATCAGGTCCTTGTCGGAGGAGATGATGGTGACGAGCGCGCCCAAGGCCTTGGCCTGCTCGGCATAGGTGGCGACGAGGTCGTCGGCCTCGAAGCCTGACTGCTCGACGCAGGCGAGATCGAACGCCCGCGTCGCCTCGCGGATCAGCGGGAATTGCGGGCGCAGATCCTCCGGCAGGTCCGGGCGTTGCGCCTTGTAGAGCGGGTAGATGTCCTTGCGGAAGGTCTGCTCGCTCTTGTCGAACACCACGGCCAGATGCGTCGGCACCGGAGAAAAGCCCTGCGCGCGCACCAGCTTCCACAGCATGTTGCAGAAGCCGGCCACCGCGCCGACCGGAAGCTGGTCGGAGCTGCGGGTGAGCGGGGGCAGCGCATGATAGGCGCGGAAGATATAGGCCGAGCCGTCGATCAGGACGACATGGTCGCCGGCTTGCGCTGGGTGGGGTTCTGGCATCGGGCACTCCGGCTTGCGGCGCGCACGATGGCGAAGCGGGCGGCGCGGGGCAAGCCCGGCGACCTGTTCTTCCCTCTCCCGCGTGCGGGGCCGGCGACCTGTTCTTCCCTCTCCCGCGTGCGGGGGAGGTGGCCCGCGGCAGCGGGTCGGAGGGGGAATTCCAGCCGGAACGGACGGCGCCAGGTTCCCCCTCCCCGCCCTCCCCCGCACGCGGGAGAGGGAGAAGTAGCTATTGCGCCGGCTGCAGGGCCGGGCCGCGCTCCAGCCGCAGGCGCCGCGGCCGCTCGAACAGGAAACGCGCCCGCGTGCCGCGCACCAGCGCCTGGAGGATGAGCGGCGCGATGACCGCCGCCGCGGTGACGATGAGCGAGACCACGCCGATGTCGTCGATGATGCCGGTCTTCAGCAGCACGGCGCGGGTGGCGGCCATCGGCAGGAAGAAGGCGAGATAGATGGCGAGCGAGTTGCGCCCGGCATATTCCAGCCAGCCGAAGCGCCCGCTTGAGGCCATCAGCGCGCTGAGCGCGATCACCGCGCTGGCGCCTGCAAAGCCGAGCGCCAGCCCGACGCCCGGCAGCGGCGCGAGGCCTGTGACGACAAGCGCGCCGTTGACCAGCGCCCAGACCAGCAGGGCCGCCAGCGCGAGACCGGGCGCCTGCTGAACGGAGGCGGCAAGCCGGAAGGCGAGCGGGGCGAACACATAGCCGGCATAGAAATAGACGAAGCGGGCGGCGAACTCGTCCGGCACGATCCAGCCGGTCTCGATGTTCGCCATTTGCAGCAGCGCCGCGGCGGGCAGCACGATGTACATCGGCACCGGGCGCAGCAGCCGGGTCACCACGAAGAACACCGGCAGCAGATAGATGAACCACAGCGTGCCGAACGGCTCGATGAAGGACAGGGCGTAGAGCTGCACCACCCCGGCCGGCCCGTGCTCGGCGGCAAGGCCCGGCGCCTTCGCGGCGAACTGGATGGCGGTCCACAGCAGATAGAAATAGGCGAAGTGCAGCACCTTGCGGTCGAGATAGCTGCGCCAGTCGCGATCGATGACGCGCGAGAGAAACAGGCCGGAGATCAGGAAGAAGTCCGGCATGCGGAACGGCCGGGCGAACGCCACCACATGGGTCATGAAGCCGGTGCGCCCTGCCGCCTCCTCGACGCCGAGGGTGGAGTGCATCATCACCACGAAGACGATGCAGAAGCCCTTGGCGAGGTCGACCCAGTCGACCCGGACGGATGGTGCGGATGGCGGCATGGCGGGGCGGGTCCTCGGCGCGGTGTCGGCCCGCTTTTCGTCTGTTGCCGCGCGGCTTGCAAGCGGGGTGACGGGGTGGGGTGACGGGGCGGCGCTGCGGCGCTACAGAGCCGGATGCCCCGCTACAAGCTCACCATCGAATATGACGGCACGCCTTTCGTCGGCTGGCAGCACCAGGCGGCGGGGCTTTCCGTGCAAAGCGTGCTGGCGCAGGCCGTCGCCCGTTTCAGCGGCGAGGCGGCGCCGGTGCAGGGCGCCGGGCGCACCGATGCCGGCGTGCATGCGCTGGGCCAGGTGGCGCACATCGACCTCGCGCGCGACTGGCGGCCGGACACGGTGCGCGACGCCCTGAACGCCCATCTGCGGCCGCACCCGGTGGCGGTGCTGACGGCCGAACGGGCGGCGGACGATTTCCATGCGCGCTTCTCGGCGCGGCGGCGGCGCTATCTCTACCGCATCATCACCCGTCGCGCCGACCTCGCGCTCGACCGCGACCGCGCCTGGAAACTGCCGAAGCCGCTCGATGCCGGCGCGATGCACGTGGGCGCGCAGCATCTGGTCGGCCGGCACGATTTCACCACCTTCCGCGCCGCCCACTGCCAGGCCGCCTCGCCGGTGAAGACGCTGGACCGGCTCGACGTCGAGGCCGAGGGCGCCGAGCTGCGCATCCACGCCGAGGCGCGCTCCTTCCTGCACCACCAGGTGCGCTCCATGGTCGGCTCGCTGGTCAAGATCGGCACCGGCGCCTGGACCCCCGCCGACCTCGCCGCCGCGCTCGAGGCGCGCGACCGCACCCGCTGCGGCCCGATGGCGCCCTCGGCCGGGCTGTATCTGGCGGCGGTGGGGTATTGAAGCTCCCTCTCCCGCTTGCGGGGGAGGGCGGGGTGGGGGCCGCCGGGCATGAGGGGCAAGGGTACCGGTTGCGTCGCGCTTTCCCCCTCCCAACCCTCCCCCGCACGCGGGAGAGGGCTAAAAGTCAGGAGTGAAAAGGGCTTGACCCCTCACCCCCGCGCCAGCGTTTCCAGGAACCGCACTGGCGCCCCCCGCCCGGGCGTCGCCAGTTCGCCCTCCCACATCACCCGCGCGCCGCGCACCACGGTGCCGACCGGCCAGCCGGTGACCTCCACCCCGTCATAGGGCGTCCAGCCGGCCTTGGAGGCGATCCATTCGTTGCGGATGGTCTGGCGGCGCTTCAGATCCACCACGGTGAAGTCGGCGTCGTAGCCGACCGCGATGCGGCCCTTGCCGGCAATGTCGAAGATGCGGGCCGGGCCGGCGCTGGAGAGGTCGACGAAGCGGGCCAGCGACAGCCGGCCGGCCGCCACATGGTCCAGCATCAGCGGCACCAGGGTCTGCACCCCGGTCATGCCGGAAGGGCTGTCGGGATAGGGCTTCTGCTTTTCCGCCAGCGTGTGCGGCGCGTGGTCGGAGCCGAGCACGTCGACCACGCCCTCGGCAATGCCGCGCCACAGCGCGTCGCGGTGGCGGGCCGCGCGCACCGGCGGGTTCATCTGCACCAGCGAGCCAAGGCGGGCGTACCAGGAAGCGTCCATGGTGAGGTGGTGCGGCGTCACCTCCACGGTGGCGACATCCTTGGCGCCGCGCAGATACTCCATCTCCTCGGCGGAGGTGATGTGCAGCACATGCACGCGCTTGCCCTCGGCACGGGCGAGATCGACCAGCCGGGTGGTGGCGGTCAGCGCCGCGATCTCGTCGCGCCACACCGGGTGCGAGGCGGCATCGCCCGCCACCCGCAGCCCCTTGCGCGCCTCCAGCCGCGGCTCGTCCTCGCAATGGAAGGCGGCGCGGCGGCTTATCACCTTGAGAATCGCCCGCACGCCGGGATCGTCGGCCACCAGCAGCGAGCCGGTGGACGAGCCGATGAACACCTTGATGCCGGCGGCGCCCGGCAGCCGCTCCAGCTCCGGCAGATCGGCCACATTGTCGTGGGTGCCGCCGACGAAAAACGCGAAGTCGCAATGCATGCGGGAGGTGGCCCGCGCCACCTTGTCGGCGAGCGCCGATTCCGAGGTGGTGAGCGGGTTGGTGTTCGGCATTTCGAATACCGCGGTCACCCCGCCCATCACCGCGGCGCGCGAGCCGCTTTCCAGGTCTTCCTTGTGCTCAAGGCCCGGTTCGCGGAAATGCACCTGGGTGTCGATGACGCCCGGCAGAATATGCAGGCCGCTGCAATCGACGCTCTCGCCGGCCTGTGTGGGCGCGAAATGGCCGATGCCGGCGATGCGGCCATCGCGCACCCCGATGTCGCGCAGCCCGGCGCCGTCCTGGTTCACCACCGTGCCGCCGCGCAGGACTAGGTCGAAGGTATCTAGCATCGTCGTTCTCCTGAGCGGCTTGCGGAGCGGGCACCTGCGCTTTACGTCTCGATGGGAAAGCTGGCAAGGCGCGAGGAGCCAAGCATGGCGATGGCGGTGCTCGACGACCGGGCGGTGGTGCGGGTGGCGGGCGCGGAAGCGCACGGCTTCCTCGACCGGCTGCTGACCAACCGCGTGCCGGCGCCCGGTGAAGCGAGCTTCGCGGCGCTGCTGAGCCCGCAAGGCAAGATACTGGCCGACATGATCCTGACCGCCGCGCCGGACGAGGTGCGGCTCGAACTGCCGCGCGTGCTGATGGCCGACCTTCTCAAGCGCCTCGCGCTTTATCGGCTGCGCGCGCGCATCGAGATTGCGCCGCTTGACGGGCTCGCTGTCGTGGTGGTTTGGGACGAGGCGGCGGACGGCGCGGTGCCGGATCCGCGCCTCAAGGGGCTCGGCGCCCGGCTGCATCTGCCGCAAGCCGACGCGCAGGCCCGCGCCGATGCGACGGCGGCGGACTGGCACGCCCACCGCATCGCGCTCGGCGTGCCGGAGGGCGGCCGGGACTTCGCCTATGGCGATGCCTTCCCGCACGAGGCGGACATGGACCAGCTCAACGGCATCGATTTCACCAAGGGCTGCTATGTCGGCCAGGAGATCGTCAGCCGCATGCAGCACCGCGGCACCGCCCGCACCCGCATCATCCCGTTCGCGGTGTGCGGCGCGCCGCCGCCGCCCGGCACGGAAATCGTCGCCGGCGGCAAGAGCATCGGCCGGCTGGGGTCAGGCGTCGACGGGCGCGTGCTGGCCTCAGTGCGGCTCGACCGCATCGAGGACGCCCGCGCCGCCGGCCACAATATCGAGGCGGACGGCACTGCGCTGGTGCCGGAAAAGCCGGAATGGGCGCGCTTCGCCATCCCCGGCACGGAGAGCGCGGCGTGAGGCTCCACCGCCATGAAGACGGCCGCGCGCGCTGCGCCTGGTGCGGCACCGACCCGCTCTATGTCGCCTATCACGACGAGGAATGGGGCGTGCCGGAGTATGACGACCGCGCGCTGTTCGAAAAGCTGATCCTGGACGGCTTTCAGGCCGGGCTCGCCTGGATCACCATCCTGCGCAAGCGCGAGAATTTCCGCCGCGCCTTCGACGGCTTCGCCCCGGAGGCCATCGCCCGCTACGGGCCGGACAAGATCGAGGCGCTGATGGCCGACCCCGGCATCGTGCGCAACCGATCCAAAGTGGTCTCCACCGTGCGCTCGGCGCAGGTCTGGCTCGACATCCAGGAGTCCGGCGAGGGCTTCTCCAAGCTGCTGTGGGGCATCAATGGCGGCGCGCCGGTCGACAACCGCGTCGGCGAGCACGATGCGCCGCGCGTCACCTCGCCGGCCGCGCTCGCCATGTCGAAGGAGCTGAAGCGGCGCGGCTTCAATTTCGTCGGGCCGACCATCGTCTATGCCTTCATGCAGGCGGTGGGCATGGTGGACGACCATGTGGTCGGCTGTCATCGCCACGGGGCGGCGCGGTGACGTTTCGCACCAAGCCCGAGCGCGCCTGGCAACGCATGCTGTCCGGCCGCCGGCTCGACCTGCTCGACCCCTCCCCGCTCGACATCGAGATCGTGGACATCGCCCACGGCCTCGCTCGCGTCGCCCGCTGGAACGGCCAGACCCATGGCGCACACATCTTCTCGGTGGCGCAGCATTCGGTGCTGGTGGAGGCCATCGCGCAGCTGCGCAGCCCGGCGCTCGACCGGCAGGGCCGGCTGTGCGCGCTGCTGCACGATGCGCCGGAATACGTCATCGGCGACATGATCAGCCCGTTCAAGGCGGTGCTCGGCGGCGACTACAAGGCGGTGGAGGCCCGGCTTCTTGCCGCCATCAGCCTGCGATTCGGCCTGCCGCTGTCCTGGCCGGCGACGCTGGTCGCCGCCATCAAGGCGGCCGACCGCGCCAGCGCCTTCCTGGAGGCGACCCGGCTCGCCGGGTTCACCGTGGCGGAAGCCCGCCGCTTCTTCGGCCGCCCGGTGCCGCTGGACCCCGCGCTCGAGCGCGACCATCTTGTACCCTGGAGCGCGGACGAGGCGGCGGCGCGCTTCCTCGCCCGCTTCGCGGAGCTTGCCGCATGATCCTGGTCTGTCCGCTGTCCCGCCTTCAGGACACCGTCGCCGGCAGCGGCGCGCAGCATCTGCTCAGCGTCATCAATGCCGGCACGCCGGTGACGCGCCCGGCCGGCATCGCGGCGGAACACCACCGCTTCATCGGCTTCAACGACATCGTGGCGCCGCAGGACGGCATGATCCACCCGACCGACGCCCATATGGCGGAACTCCTTGCCTTCGTGCGGCTGTGGCCGCGCCGGGCGCCGCTGGTGGTGCATTGCTATGCCGGCATCAGCCGCTCCACCGCCGCCGCCTTCATCGCCGCCTGCGCGCTGAACCCGCGCGCCGACGAGGCGGACATCGCGGCACGCCTGCGCGCCGCCTCGCCCACCGCCACGCCGAACGCACGGTTGGTGGCGCTGGGCGATGCGGCGCTTGGCCGCCAGGGCCGCATGAGCGCCGCCATCGAGGCCATCGGCCGCGGCCGCGACGCCTTCGAGGGCACGCCGTTCCGGCTTGAGGTGGAATAGCCGCCCCGCAGAGGCCGGAATCCTCCACATCTGTCATCCCGGACGGCCGTAGGCCGAGCCGGGATCGGCCGGGAGGTTCACTCGGGAAACGATCCCGGCTCTCCGCCTTCGGCTCCGGCCGGGATGACGCACGTAGTGTTCACCACGCGGCATCGATCACCCGCACTGATCGATGGCTTCAGAATTACTTGTTTCACTCATGGAAGCCGGTCGGCTAGCTTGGCGCAGCGGCGGCCTGTTCCGGGGTGCGCTTGTCATTTGCAGGGCCACGCCGATGTCGTCCAGCGCCTCAACCTTGCCGCCGCGCCCCAGCCTCGCCGCCCGCGCCCCGCTGTTCGTGCTGCTGTGCGGCTGCCTGATCGCCACCCTGACCTTCGGGCCGCGCGCATCCTCCGGCATCTTCCTGCTGCCGATGACGGCGGAGTATGGCTGGGGGCGCGACACGTTCGGGCTCGCCATCGCGATCCAGAACCTGCTTTGGGGCGTCGGCACGCCGTTCGCCGGCGCCATTGCCGACCGCTTCGGAATCGTCCGCGTGCTGTGCGTCGGCGCGGTGCTCTATGCCGCCGGCCTGGCGCTGATGGCCTATGCCTCGACGCCCGGCCTGCTGCATATGAGCGCCGGCGCGCTGGTGGGCTTCGGCCTGTCCGGCTGCTCGTTCAACATCGTGCTGGCAGCGTTCGGCAAGATGCTGCCGCCGGCCTGGCGGCCGATCGCGTTCGGCGCCGGCACGGCGGCCGGCTCGTTCGGGCAGTTCCTGTTTCCGCCGCTCGCCTCCGGCCTGATCGGCGCCGTCGGCTGGCAGGAGACGCTGATCATCTTCGGCGCCACCATGCTGCTCATCGTGCCGTTTGCCTTCGCGCTGGCCAATCCGCAGGCGAACGCGGAGAAAAGCGGGCCGCCGCAGTCGATCCGCGGTGCGCTCGGCGAGGCGTTCCGGCATCCGAGCTATGTGCTGCTGGTGCTCGGCTTCTTCACCTGCGGCTTCCAGCTCGCCTTCGTCACCACCCATCTGCCGGCCTACCTCGCCGACAAGGGCCTCTCCATCGCGGTGGGCGGCTGGACCCTGGCGGTGATCGGGCTTTCCAATATGGTGGGCTCGCTCAGCGCCGGCTGGCTGTCCAGCCGCATGCCCAAGCGCCATCTGCTGGCGGCGATCTATTTCGCCCGCGGCGTCGCCATCGCCGTGTTCATTCTGTTGCCGGCCTCGCCGGCGAGCGCGATTTCGTTCGGCGTCGCCATCGGCCTGCTCTGGCTCTCCACCGTGCCGCCGACCTCCGGCCTGGTGATGCTGATGTTCGGCACCCGCTATCTGGCCATGCTGTACGGCTTCGCCTTCTTCAGCCATCAGGTCGGCGGCTTTCTCGGCGTCTGGCTGGGCGGGCTGCTTTACGAGCGGCTGGGCTCCTATGATCTGGTGTGGTGGCTGTCGGTGGCGCTCAGCTTCGCCTCGGCCGCCATAAACTTGCCCATCGTCGAGCGCCCGGTGGCGCGGGCGCAGCCGGCGCAATAGCTTCGCCGTTTGCCTAGCATTAACCATCCCGCATGCAGGATGGCGATGCTGGGGCGGCGGGCGTTGCGCGCGCGCCACAGGGTGGCAACGGAGTGGCCGGCGACGGCGCTGCAAAGCCCGCCGGCCTTGACAAGGCACCGCTTTCGCAGCGCATCGTAACCGGTCAACCGACATCGACGGGACTCCTCATGCGTCGCTGCCTTGCCTTTCTGGCTGCCGTCCTCGTTGCCGCACCCCTGGTGCCGGCGCGCGCGGAAACCATGGACGCCCAGGCGGCCTCCGGTTTCGTGGTGGGCCGCACCTTCAGCTTCAACTGCTTCGAGGGCAGCTCCGGCACCGGCCGGGTGCAGGCCGACGGCTCGGTCGCCGGCGTCATCCGCCTGCGCGGGCAGGGCAATGCCCGCTATGTCGAACTGCCGGCCGGCACGCTGCTGGTGAAGGGCGAGGCGGTGTGTGCCAAGCTCAAAGGCGTCGCCTTCCAGCCCTGCTTCGCGCTGGACAAGACCGGCGCCAGCTCGTTCCGCGGCAACCTCGCCGGCTTCGAGCGCATGTGGTGCGAATTCAACCGCGGCAGCACCGCCCGCGCCCAGCTCGGCGCCCGCCGCAAGCCGGTGACCGCCGAGGTTCAGGCGCAGAACTGACGCGCTGCACCCCGGCGACACCGCTGCCGCGTCCCGGATCGTCGCTGCGCTGCGCGCAGCTTGTCCGGGAAACCGACTCGCCTCACACCGGCTCCGGCACCGCTGCCGGGCGGCCCTCGATGATCGGCCGGCGCCGCACCAGTTCGCGCCCCATATGCTCCATGAAGGCCCGCACCCGTGCCGTGCCGCGCAAATCCGGGTGGGTGAGTAGCCACAGGCCGGATTCCGCGCCGAGGTCCGGCTCGAACAACCGTTCCAGACCGGGCGTCGCCGTGCCGATGAAGCAGGGCAGCAAAGCGATGCCGGCGCCGGCCTGCGCTGCCTCGGCCAGCCCCAGCACGGTGTCGACCCGGTACATCACCCGCTCGTCGCCGACATGGGCGTGCAGCCAGTCCGCTGGCGGCAGGTGGCCGAAATTGTCGGAAAAGCCGATCCAGGCATAGTCCCGCGCCCGCGCCAGATCGAACGGGTCCGCCCCCAGCAGTTCCGGGCGGCCATAGACCGCCCAGCCGATCGCGGCGACGCGCCGGCCGATCAGGGTTTCCGGCGGGTGAGCGGTGGCGCGCACCGCCACGTCGGCATCGCGCTTGGAGAGGTTGAGCGAGGCGTTGGAGACCAGGATTTCCAGCCGTATCTCCGGATAATGCCGGCGGAAGTCCACCAGCAGCGGCGTCAGCAGGTGCATCAGCAGCGTGTCGTTGGTGGTCACCCGGAGGTCGCCGGAGGGGCGAAGGTCCTGCCCGGTGATGCGCCGCTCCAGCGTGACGATCTCGTCCGCCATGCGCTCGGCCACCCGCACCATTTCCTCGCCGGCAGCGGTGGGGGCATAGCCGGCGCGGGCACGTTCGAACAGCCGCGTGCCGAGGCTGGCCTCCAGCGTGCCGAGCCGGCGAAAGATGGTGGAATGGTTCACCCCCAGCGCATCCGCCGCCCCGGCCAGAGAGCGCGCCTCCGCTATTGCCCGTATCAGCCGGAAATCGTCCCAGGCAATCATCGTCGCCACCCGCGTCTTTGCATTGGTGCAAATCAAACCACTCTTTTCTGAGTATGGCGTTGCATCAATCCGAAGGCTAGAGCTGAGTTCACCTCAATCTCTCTATGGAGACGTCCGATGATCGATACCCGCACCGCTCCCTATGGCGTGTTCCTGCTGCGCGTGGCGCTCGGCGCCATGTGGATCGCCCACGCGCTGATGAAGTACTTCATCTTCACCATTCCGGGCTTCGCCGGCTTCCTGGGCAGCATCGGCATGCCGTCCGCCTTGGCCTGGCCGGTGTTCCTGGCCGAACTGATCGGCGGCGCGCTCATCGTGCTCGGCATCTATGCCCGCCATGTCGCACTGCTGCTGGTGCCGGTGATGGTCGCCGCCGCCACCGTGCACATCGGTAATGGCTGGGTGTTCTCCGCCGCCGGCGGCGGCTGGGAATACCCCGCCTTCCTCATCGTCACCTCGTTCGCGCTCTGGCTGCTCGGCGACGGCGCGTTCGCGGTGCGCTCGCGCCCGCTGCTGTTCGCCGGCCGCCCCGCGACCGCCTGAACCGGCCTCACGCGGGCCCGGCGGGTTCTGCCGCCGGGCGCCGCAGCAGGCGCTGATACAGCCGGCCGATGCCCATCAGCACCAGGCCGAGCCCGATGAAGGACAGCGCCCGCAGCACCCCTTCAAGGTCCGCCATATCCCACAGAAAGACCTTGAGGATGGTGAGCATGACGATGAGCGCGGAGGCGAGCCGCAGCGCGCGCGAGCCGGACAGCAGGCCCGCCACCAGCAGCGCGATGCCGAACACCAGCCACACCGCCGAATAGGCATAGAGTTCCACTCCCATCGGGTCCGGCCCGGACATGTCCGGCCCCTGGAACAGCCGGCGCACCTGCAGCGTGAGATAGGCGAGGCCGAGCAACAGCGCGAGCCCGCCGCACAACCGCCCGTGCCAGCGGCCGCGGCGGCCGTGCGCGGTGGCGGCAAGCCCCGCCGCCAGCAGCGCCGGCAGGCCGTAGGCCAGCAGGAGCAGATTGACGAAGCGCCCTTCCACCCGCGGGCCGAACAGCAGCGGGCTGTCGATGGTCAGCGCCCAGGCCGCCAGCAGCAGCGCGGCCCCCAGCGCGGCCAGCGAGCCGAGCGCATAGACCGGGCTGTCGCTCGCCCGGCGCAGCCGCTCCAGCGCCGTGGCATAAGCCAGGGCGACGCAGAGCAGGGCGCCGGTTTCCGCCAGGCCGAAGGCGGGGGCGAGCAAATCGGCGCCATAAATGGCGTGGCGGATCTGCCAGACCGCCAGCAGCACGGCGAACAGGAAGGCCAGCCCCTCATGCACCCGGCGCGACCAATCCGCCCCGCCGAGCCGCCAGGCGGCGAGCGCGAAGGCGAGCGCCGGCACGCCATAGCCCCACAGCAGCCAATTGAAGATCAGCCCCTCGCCCGGATCGCCGCCGGCGATGCTGGGGTCCCACACCACGCGGCCGAACACCGCGAGGCCGACCAGCGCCGAGACCTGCCGCAGGCCCGGCAGCGGCCGCCGGCTCCACACCCAGGCGATGCCGAGCGAGGCCAGCGCCAGCCCGACGGTGAGCCAGCCCTTTTCCAGCGCCATGGTGAGGCCCAGCGCCAGCGCGCCGGCCGCACCGGCGGCAAACGCCGCGGCGGCATGGCCGCCAGCGCCGGGGCGGCGCGACAGCCGGTCCACCGCCGCGGTGGCGAGCGCCGCCAGCAGCAGGGCGAGCGCGGCAAACGCCGTGCTGACGCCGAAACCGGCGAGGCGCCAATAGGCGGCGAGCAGCAGCAGCAGCGGCCCGCCGACCGCGGTGGCGCTCCACAGCAACGCCGGCACAAGGCGCTGCGCGCGTCCGGCCGCGAGGTAGCCGGTGAACGCGAAGGCGGCGCCGAGCGTGAGGCCGAACGCCGAAAAGCCGGCGACGTCGATCACCGGCGGCCCGTCGAGCAGCCCGGCCATCGCCCCCGGCGCGGCGACGGTGGAGCCGCCCTGCGCCAGCACGTCCCAGGCCACCAGCACCAGCGCCGCGGTGGGAACCGCAAGAAGCGGCGCCGCGCCGGCAGCCGGCGCGCGCCAGGCCGCGGCGAGCGCCGCCAGCGTCACGGCGTCGAACAGCAGCAGCGTGCCGAGGCCCTGGTCGGTCTTCACGGTCAAGGCGGCGGCGAGCAGCAGCGCGGCGCCGAAGCCGAGCGAGGGCACCGGGTCCGGCAGCGTCGCGCCTTCATCCGGCGGCCCGCGCAGCAGGCCGGGCACCAATAGAGCAGCGGTGAGCGCGGCAAGAGCGGCGGCGATCGCCCCGGCCGGGCCGGCGCTGGCGGCCTCTTCCGGCAGTCCGATCAGCAGCAGCGCCCAACTGAAGCCGCCGGCAATGGCGAGCCCGGCGAGCCACGCCCACAGCCGGATGCGCGCCACGCCCAAGGCGGCGGCCAGCACCACGACGATATACAAAGCGAGTCCCCAGGCGCTGGGCTCCTCGGTAGACACCAGCAGCGGCGCGACGCCGGCACCGACCAGGCCGAGCGCGGCGAGAATCGGCCCGTGCAGCAGCGCCGCCAGCATGGAGGCGACGGCGACGGCGCCGAGCAGCAGGAAGGCAAGCGGCGGCGGCAGCAGGCCGTAAAGCTCATAGGCGGCATAGACCACGGCATAGGCGGTGGAGGTGCCGGCCGCCGTCAGCATGGCCGGCACGTCGGCCACCGGCAGCCCGGCGCCGATCTTCTTGTCGGCGCGGCGCAGCCACTCGCCGCCCGCCAGCAGCGCGAGCGCCAGCAGCACGCCGAGCGTAACCCGCGTGCCGGGGCCGATCAGGTCGGCCTCGATGGCGTAGCGCACCAGGAAGATGCCGCCCAGCGCCAGCGCCAGCCCGCCGAGCCACACGGTCCACAGCGCGCCGAAGCGCTCCTCGAAACCCGCCAAAGTGCGGGCGGGTGGGGCGGGGGGCGGCTCGGCCGCGCTCATCGCCATCGCCGGCTCCGGCAAAGCGTCGGCCGGCGGCGGCTCGGCGGCGCTGGAGTTCGGCTCGACCTCAGGCGGCTTGGGCGCGAAGGGCGACTGCGCGCCCACCAGCGGCGCCGGGCCGGGCGGCGGCGCTTCCGGCAGTTGCAACACGATACCGGCCTGCGCGGCGCCGGCCTCGAAGGCGGCGAGCCGGGCTTCCAGCCGCGCCACGCGGCGCCTCAGGCGATGAAGCAGGAAAAGCGCGAGTAGAACCAGCAGCCCGGCAATATCAAGCATGTGTCAAAGGCCGCGATGCCCGTCAGCGGCACAGCCCGTTCGCCCTGCCGCGGGGCCAGATCGGCCTCCCCCTGTGGTGCTTCTGCACCGGCCAGTGTGAACCGCCGGTGAAGCCGGCATTCATGTCGGGGGTAGTGATGGGTCAGAGCTGCGCCCCGTGGCATCGCGCGCCGGCGCCAGCGAGCGGAACACACGCTGGCCAAGCCTCAGCCAGTGCCGTCATGGCCGGGCTTGTCCCGGCTATCCACGGTGTCCCTGGCGCACTGGATGCAGACCGTGGATGGCCGGGACAAGCCCGGCCATGACAGCGTCCAATCGACGGCGCTCGGCGCCGTCACCCGCCGCCGGGCTTGGCGCCGCCGCCGTCGGCCGGGATGTTGGCGGTGGCTTTTTCCGCCTCGTCCAGACCCACCGCAATCTTGCGCTCGATCTTCACCTTGTCGTCCGGCTCCGGATCGAGGTCGCGGGCGTGGTTCCATTTGAAGCGGGCTTCGAGGCGGCGGCCGACCTGCCAATAGGCGTCGCCGAGATGGTCGTTGATCACCGATTCGTCCGGCTTCAGCTCCACCGCGCGCTCCAGCTCGCGCACCGCGTCGTCATAGCGCTTGGTGCGGTAATAGGCCCAGCCCAGGCTGTCGATGAAGTAGCCGTCGTCCGGGCGCAGCGTCACCGCCTTGCGGATCATCTCCAGGCCCTGGTCCAGGTTCACGCCCTGGTCCACCCAGCTATAGCCGAGATAGTTCAGCACATGCGGCTGGTCCGGGCGCAGCTCCAGGGCCTTTTTGAGGTCGGCCTCGGACTTCTCCCACTGCTTGGTGCGCTCGAAGGAGGTGCCGCGGAAATAGAACAGCGTCCAGTTCGCCGCGGTCGGCGCCTGCAGCTGGTCGATCGCCTTGGTGTAGACTTCCGCCGCCTCGGCATATTTCTGCTTGGAGCGCAGAATGTCGCCCAGCGCGACGATGGCCCGCATCTCCTGCGGGTTCTTCGCCACCACCGCCTCCAGCGCGCCACGCGCCTCGTCGAAGCGGCCGGCGGCCTCGAGACTGAGGCCGAGCTGGATCTCCGCGTTCAGCTTCAGAGGGGACCCGTCCGGCACGGTGCGGAACAGCGCGATGGCCTCGTCGTACTTCTTCATGCTCTCGAACAGGTCGGCGAGCGTGATTTCCACCAGCGGGTGGGCGGGATCGAGCCATGCGGCGAGCTGGAGATAGACCAGAGCGAGGTCCTCGCCGCCCTGCCGGCCCAGCGCCGCGCCGAGGCCGTAGAGCACCTCGGCGGCGCCTTCCACCGGGTTGGACACCAAAGGTTGAAGCGCGCGGCCGCTTTGCAGCTCCTTCATCGACTGCTCGACCAGCGGGTCGTTCGGCAGCACCTTGTCGAACGCCTCATAGGTCTGCAATGCCAGCGCCTTGTCGCCGTTGCGGGCGGCCCAGCGGGCATAGGCGTCGACCACGCGCAGCGTGCGCGAATCGACCTTCAGTGCCTCTTCCAGCCGGCGGCCGGCCTCGCGCTTCTGCCCGGCGGCCTCCAGGATCAGGCCGGCGTGGAAATCCTTGAAGCCGGCATACCATTCCGGGCCCTGCAAGGCGTCGATCATCTCGATGCCGGCGCGCACATTGCCGGAGCCGAGCTGGGTCCAGCCGGCGATCAGCGTGGCGCTCAGTTCGCCGATGGCGCCCTGCCCGGCGCGGCGCAGATTGCTGCGCGCGGTGACGTATTGCTTGGTCTTCACCGCCTTGAGGCCGAGCACCAGGCGCGACAGCCGGTGCTCGGGATCGATCTTCACCAGGCGCTGGGCAAGCTCCACCGCTTCGTCGATGGAACCGGCCGCGAGAAAGGTGAGGAAGGCGCGCTCGACGATTTCGCCGCTGCGCGGAAACACCCGCACCAAAGCGCGGTAATAGGCGGCAGCGGCCGCGGTGTCGCGCTCGGCACCGGCCAGCCGCGCGGCCAGATAATTGCCGGCGGGCGAGGAGCGGGCGATGAGGCCGGCGGGCGGCGCCTCGGCAAAAGCGGGAGCGCCGGCACCGAGAGCGGCCAGCACGGCACAGGCAGCCGCGATCGATCGAAGCGGCAAGCGGCGCAGCGTCAAGTTCAGAACCTCCAACGGCAAAGACCGGTGCCGAACCGGGACAGACCGCCTTGCCGGCGTGCCGACCCATGTCCGGGCACCGGAGCCCGAACCGTCACCTTGACCCGTTTTGGCGTCGCCCGCAAGAACGAGGCGGCGAACGCCGCGGCCCGTCTAAAGCCGGCGGCCCAGCACGACCCCGAGCACCGCCGCGCCGATGGCGACGCCAATAACCGTGCGCGCGCTCATCGGCGGCGGCCGAACGCCGCCATTTATCGGCCGCACCGTCGCCGCCGGTGCCGGCGGCACCAGCCCGGCGAGCGGCGACAGGCCGGCGCGGCGCGGCGCCTTCAGCCGCGCATAGGCGACCAGCAGCAGCACCGCGCCGCACACAAATGCGAGAGCGGCGACCAGCAGCGCTGCCACCAGCGGATCATAGCGCTCGGCGAGCGCGATGAAGACGGCGACCAGCACAGCCACCGCCGCCACCGCCATCAGCGTGCCGGCGAGTGCGAACAGCAGCGCGGTGCCGGCGAGGCGCCGCGCCACCAGCCGCATTTCGACCCCGGCGAGACCGAGCACGAACTGGAGCATCAGTCGCGGCCCCGCGTCAGCAGGCCGACCAGAAAGCCGATGCCGAGCGCGGCAGCGACGGCGCCGAACGGGTTGCGTTCGATCGCCGCGCCGACATCCTGGCTCAGCGAGCGCGCGCGCTCGCGGGCCTCGTCGACGGCGGCGGCGCCCTCTTCCAGCAGGCCGGCGGCGGTGGCCTGGGCCTTCTCGGCGCCGCGGCGCACCTGCTGCTTCACCGTGGCGCCGGCCGCCTCGGTCTCGGTCTTCACCAGCGTCGTCAGGCTTTCCGCGAGCTTGGCCACGTCGCTGCGCAGCGCCGCCAGATCTGCGGAAAGCGCCGCCACATTGTCCTGCACGCTCGGATCGGCCATCATCGTCTCCCGTTGGGTCGCGGTTGTTCGCACGCCTCAACGCAAAGGCAGCGGCGAGGTTCCGGCCTTAAGGTAACCCGATGCGCTCAAATTCGTAATAGCCCGGCGTGCGCCCCTCGCGCAGCGCTTTTGCCTCGTACCGGGTGCCCGGCCAGTGCGGCCAGGGCGTGCGCCAATCGGCGGCGCGGCGCGCGGTCCAGGCGAAGCGGGTGTCGGCCAGCAGATGGCGCAGCGTCCAGGCGGCGTAGTCGTCGACATCGGTGGCGAAGCGCAAACGCCCGCCGATGGCGAGCAGCCGGGCCAGCCGGTCGAGATTGTCCGGGCGTATGAAGCGCCGCTTCCAGTGCCGCCGCTTCGGCCAGGGATCGGGATAGAGCAGATCGATCCGCTCCAGCGCGCCGGCCGGCAGGCGGTCGAGCAGCGGCACGACGTCGTCGCCATGCAGCCGCACATTGGGCAGGCCGCGCGCGGCCAGGGCGGCGGTCGCCTTGGCGAGGCCGTTCAGAAACGCTTCGGCGCCGATGATGCCGATGTCCGGCTGGCGCTCGGCCTCGGCCAGCAGGTGCTCGCCGCCGCCGAAGCCGATTTCCAGCCGCACCGCGCGCACCGGCACCGGGAACAGCGTCGCGAGATCGACTGGGAGCCGCGCGAGATCGAGCGCGCGCTGCGGCAGGTCATGGACCAGGTGCCCGGCCTGCGCCGCGCGCAGCTTCTTGCCGCGGCGCCGGCCGTGGAAGCCGGCGCCCGAGGGCGCGGGCGCGTCCGACATGGTCGCTCAGGCCTCGGTCCGCTCAGGCCACCGCGGAGCGGATCGCCTGGGCGAGGTCGGTCCGCTCCCAGGAGAAGCCGCCATCCTCTTCCGGTGCCCGGCCGAAATGGCCATAGGCGGAGGTGCGGGCATAGATCGGCTTGCTGAGGTCGAGATGTTCGCGAATGCCGCGCGGGCGCAGATTCATCACGTCGCGCAGCACGCTCTCCAGCTTGGCCTCGTCCACTTCGCCGGTGCCGTGCAGGTCGACATAGACCGCCAGCGGGTCGGAGACGCCGATGGCGTAGGCGAGCTGGATGGTGCAGCGCTGGGCGAGTTCGGCCGCCACCACGTTCTTGGCAAGGTAGCGCGCCGCATAGGCCGCCGAGCGGTCGACCTTGGTCGGGTCCTTGCCGGAAAACGCGCCGCCGCCGTGCGGGGCGGCCCCGCCATAAGTGTCCACGATGATCTTGCGCCCGGTCAGGCCGCAATCGCCGTCCGGGCCGCCGATCACGAACTTGCCGGTGGGGTTGACGTGCCAGATGGTGGCGGGGGTGATCCAGCCCTGCGGCAGCGCTTCGCGAATATAGGGTTCGACGATGGACTGCACGTCGTGGGAGGACAGGTCGGCGTCGAGGTGCTGGGTCGAGAGCACGATCTGCGTGACCTCCACCGGCTTGCCGCCCTCATAGCGCACCGTGACCTGGCTCTTGGCATCCGGCCCCAGCACCGTGCTCTCGCCGGAGTGGCGGGCTTCGGCAAGGCGCTTGAGAATGCGGTGCGCGTAGAAGATCGGCGCCGGCATCAGCTCGGGGGTCTCGCGGCAGGCATAGCCGAACATGATGCCCTGGTCGCCGGCACCCTCGTCCTTGTTGCCGTCGGAATCGACGCCCTGGGCGATGTCGGCGGACTGCGCGTGCAGCAGCACCTCGATGTCCGCGGTCTCCCAGTGAAAGCCCTCCTGCTCGTAGCCGATATCCTTGATGGCGAGCCGGGCGATGTGGGAGATGAAATCCTTGGTGATGGCGGCGGGGCCGCGCGTCTCGCCGGCGATCACCACCCGGTTGGTGGTAGCCAGCGTCTCGGTGGCGCAGCGCAGGTGGGTGGGGTCCCAGCCATAGGTCGGGCCGTAGCGGAAGAAGGCGTCCACGACCTCATCCGAAATCCGGTCGCACACCTTGTCCGGGTGGCCTTCGGAAACGGATTCGCTCGTGAAAAGATAGTTTTGGCGCGACACGGCGGCGGCTCCTCAAACGGGGACGGGCGACGAGCCGGCGCGGCCAACCCGCCTCCGGCCGGCGCTTTGTGGCAAGCGGCCGGAGGCGGGTCAAGATCGTAATGCCGGACACGTTCGGAAAAACGAACGATTCGGCACGGTTTTGCGTGCGGTGCAGCATTGCGGCAACGCCGGCCGCGGGCCGGCGGCAAGGCGCGGCGCTCAGACCTTTTCGTCGCCCGCGATCGCCTCGACCAGGTCGACCACGCGGCGCCGAACCTTGGAATCGGTGATCTTGGTGAAGGCACGGGTCAAGGCGAGGCCCTCGGAGGTGGCGAGGAAATCGGCCACATAGGTCGGCGCGGGGTCCTCGGCGAAGCCGCCGGCAATGGTCGAAGGCGGAGCGCCCTCGAAGAAGAACGCCACCGGAACGCCAAGAACGGTGGAGATGTGCTGCAGGCGGCTGGCCCCGATCCGGTTGGTGCCCTTCTCGTATTTCTGGATCTGCTGAAAGGTGATGCCGAGGCTTTCGCCCAGCTTTTCCTGGCTCATGCTGACCATCATCCGGCGCATGCGGACCCGGCTTCCGACATGCTTGTCAACCGGATTTGGTGACTTCTTGGTCATAGGGCTTCCCCGCAAAAAAGCAAAACCATACCTCCGCGCACGCTCGTGTGGAGAGAGGAGAACGCCCGACCCGCGCGCAGTCTAGGCAAAGCCGAATCCACCGTCGATCAACCCTGCCGTGTAAACACGCGCCAGCGCACGAAACGCGCAGAAGCGCTGAATAACAATAGTAAAATAAATATGGAATCTCCATACCGAGCGTATACCGTAGGCATCAAAGCTGTCGGCAACGGGCCGTCCAGCACGCCGCGTGCACCCATAGGTAGCATTCCGACGATTCGCCCCAGCGGATCGACCAGCGCGGAAATACCGTTATTGGTGCCGCGCACCAGCGGCAGGCCTTCCTCCACCGCGCGCAGCCGGGCCTGGGCGAAATGCTGGTAGGGACCGGGCGTCATGCCGAACCAGGCGTCGTTGCTGACATTGAGCAGCAGCCCCGGCCGCGGCCCCTGCGGCAGCACCGCGCCGGGGAAAATCGCCTCGTAGCAGATCAGCGGCGCCACCGGCGGCAGGCCCGGCACCGCCAGCATGGTGCGCGCCGGGCCTGCCGAAAAGCCGCCGCGCAGCCGGGTGAGCTGCTCCAGCCCGACGCTTTCCAGCGCACTCTGGAACGGCAGATATTCGCCGAACGGCACCAGATGCACCTTGTCGGCATCGGCGATCAGGGCGCCGCCGGCGATGACCCGCAGGCTGTTATAGACGTTGGGCCGCGTGCTGCCCGGCGGGGCCGCGCCAAGCCGCGCCGCGCCGGTGACCAGCACGGTCTGCGGCGGAAGGATCGCGGCGATGCGGGCCAGCGCCTCCGGCTCGCGCTCCAGAAAGAACGGGAAGGCCGATTCCGGCCAGATCAGGTGCGTCACCCTGCCCAGCCCGCCTTCGCTCAGGCTGGTCGCGATGTAGCGGTCCACCACGGCGCGGCGGGCATCGAAGCGGAATTTCTGGTCCTGCGGCAGATCGGGCTGCATCAGCCGCAGCCGCACGCCCGGCACCTCGCCCACGGTGGTCGTCGCCAGCCGCCAGGCACCGGCGCCCCACAGCGCGGCCAGTGTCAGCCCCGCCAGCAGCGGCGCGCGCCATCGGGGGCGCGCGCCGGCCAGCGTTGCCGGGCTCGCTAAGGCGGCAATCGTCACCAGGCCGAGCCCCCACAGCCCGAGCCAGGACGCCGCCTGGGCAAAACGCAGATCGGCGGCGAGGCCATAGCCGAAGCTGTTCCAGGGAAAGCCGCTCAGCACATGGCCGCGCAGCCACTCGCTGGCCGACAGCCCGGCGGCCAGCGCCAGAATGCGCCGTGGGCCGCCGCTCCACAGCAGCCGGGCGAGCAGGCAGCCGAGCCCGGTGAACAGGCCGAGCCCGGCCGGCAGCCCGAGCACGGCCACCGGCAGCAACCAGGCGAAATCATCGGCCTGCACCAGAAACGCCGCGCCGATCCACCACAGCCCGGCCAGGAAATAGAACGCACCGAACCACCAGCCGATAAAGAAGGCGGCGCGCAGGCCGGCGCGCCGCCCGTGCCGCGAGGCGCCGTCGATCAGCCACACCAGCACCGGCAGCGACAGCGCCAGCACCGGCCACAGCCCGAAGGGCGGCATGGCGAGCGCGGCAAGCGCGCCGGCCGCGCTCGCAATGCCGCGCCGCGGCCAGCCGTGCGAGCGAGCGATACGGTCGGCGAGATCAGAGAGCATCGGACACCCCGCAACGCCCGCTCACGGCGCCGGCCGCTTAGAGAGGGTTTGAACGCTCCACTGCCAGCGTTATCGCGGAGCGGCTGAGAGCCTGCTTGGAAGGCCCTCCCCAAGCGTCATCCCGGATGGCCGCAGGCCGAGCCGGGATCGTCTAGGAGGTTCACTCGGATAACGATCCCGGCTCTCCGCCTGCGGCTCCGGCCGGGATGACGGAGTTTCGAGGCGAGTTCCAGGGGCGAGTTCCAAGCGGCGTCCGATCCGCCCCTACGCCGCATCGGTGTCGCGGCCGGGTGTCGGCCGGTGGGCGGGGGGCTGCTCGGCCGGCGGCGGCAGGCTGGCGGCGGCCGAGGGGGCGTCGCCGCCCGGCACCGGGCGTCCGCGGGCGCCGCCGACAGCGGCCGGCACCAGACGCAGCCGCTTCACCCGGCGCGGATCGGCGTCCAGCACCTCGATCTCGAAGCCGCCCGGCCCGGCGAGGATTTCGCCGCGCACCGGCACCCGGCCGGCCAGCGTCACCAGGAGGCCGCCCAGCGTGTCGACCTCCTCGGCTTCCTCGCCAAGCGCGAAGGCCGGGTCCACCGCCTCCGCCACCTCCTCCAGCCCGGCACGGGCGTCGGCGATGAAGCTGCCGTCGGCCTGGCGGGCGATCAGCGGGGTCTCTTCGTCGTCGTGCTCGTCCTCGATATCGCCGACGATCTCTTCGACCAGGTCTTCCATCGAGACGATGCCGTCGGTGCCGCCATATTCGTCGATCACCAGAGCCAGATGGATGCGGCTGGCCTGCATGCTGGCGAGCAGCTCGATGGACGGCATGGAGGGCGGCACGAACAGCAGGCGGCGAATGAGCTTGGAGGCGGCCAGCGCCGCGCCGAAATCGAGCGCCTTGAGGTTGAAGGCCCGCGCTGCGGTGCCGGCCTTGCCCTCGCCCGCCTTCACCTCCGCCGCCTTTACTTCGGCCGGCTCGGCCTTCGGCGGGCGCGGCGCCAGCGCCTTCTGCGTCAGCAGAGCGACGAGGTCGCGGATGTGCACCATGCCGACCGGGTCGTCGAGCGTGTCGTCATAGACGACGAGGCGCGAATGGCCGGCGCTGGCGAACACCGCCAGCAATTCGCCGAGCGCGATGTCCTTCTGCACCGCGACGATGTCGGCGCGCGGCACCATGACGTCGCCGACGCGCAGTTCGCGCAGCTGCAGAATGTTCTTGAGCATTGCCCGCTCGGGCGGGGCGAGGTCGGCCGCCGCGTCGGCATTGGCGGCGAGCGCCTCGGCAAGGTCGGTGCGCAGCGAGCCGGACGAGCGCCAGCCGCCGAGCAGCAGACGCAGCCGATCCAGCAATCCGCCGCCGCGCTCGCGCGCCTCGACGGCGTCGGTACTTCGCGAATCAGAGCTGCGCGCGTCCGAACTGGAACCCTCGGACGGCGGCGGGGAAGATGAGACGGGATCAGCCATGGTCATCGCGACGTTTCGGCAATGGGATCGGTGTCGGCATAGGGATCGGCGACGCCCAGCCGGGCCAGCACGGCCCGCTCCAGCGCTTCCATCGCCTCGGCGTCCTCCGTGATCTCGTGATCATAGCCGAGCAGATGCAGCGCGCCGTGCACGCCAAGATGCGTCAGATGGTCGGCCAGCCGCTTGCCATCGGCGGCGGCCTCGCGCTCCACGGTCTCGAAGGCGATGGCGATGTCGCCGAGATGGGGCTCGCCCGCCGCCCGCGCCACTTCGGGCGCCGGAAAGGACAGCACATTGGTGGCGGAATCCTTGCCGCGCCAGTGGCGGTTCAGCGCCCGCAGACCGGCATCGTCGGTCAGCAGCACGACGATAGTGGTGCCCTCGGCCAGCACCACGCCTACCCCGGCGCCGTCGTCGCAGGCGGCCTGCACCGCGCGCTCCACCAGCGCGGCGGCGTCCGGCAGCGCCGACCAGGCCGCCGCCTGGAACAGCACCTCGACCTCGACCGCGCTCATTGGCCCGGCTCCCGCCGCGGAGGCCGGCTGTCTTTCGCACGGTTGTCGTAGGCCGAAACGATACGGCCGACCAATTCGTGGCGCACCACGTCCTCCGCCTTGAAGTGGCACACGCCGATGCCCTCGACCTCGCCGAGCAGATCGATCGCCTCGGCAAGACCGGAGGTCTGGCCGGGCGGCAGATCGATCTGGCTGGGGTCGCCGGTGACGATCATATGCGAGTTTTCGCCCAGGCGGGTCAGGAACATCTTCATCTGCATCGAGGTGGTGTTCTGCGCTTCGTCCAGAATGACGCAGGCATTGGCCAGGGTCCGCCCGCGCATGAAGGCGAGCGGGGCGATTTCGATTTCGCCGGAGGCCAGCGCCCGCTCGACGAAGGCGCGGTCCATCAGATCGTGCAGCGCGTCGTAGATCGGCCGCAGATAGGGGTCGACCTTCTCCTTCATGTCGCCGGGCAGGAAGCCCAGCCGCTCGCCGGCTTCCACGGCGGGACGGGAGAGGATCAGCCGGTCCACCGCGCGGCGCTCCAAGAGGTGCACGGCATAGGCCACCGCCAGCCAGGTCTTGCCGGTGCCGGCCGGGCCGACGCCGAACACCAGAGTGTGGCGCTTCAAGGCCCGGATATAGGCGTCCTGCGCCGCGGTGCGGGCGCGCACCGGGCGGCGGCGGAGCTGGATCTCGTCGAAATTCTGCTTGCGCGCCGCCGGATCGAAATCGAACAGGAAGCCCTGGGCCGCGGCCTCGCGGATCGCGCCTTCGACATCGCCCTGGCCGACGTCGGAGCCCTGCTTCAGCCGCGCATAGAGCGTCTCCAGCACATGGCGGGCCTGGTCGCAGCCCTCGCGCGTGCCGTCGATGGTGACATGGTTGCCGCGCTGCTCGGCCACCACGTTCAGCCGCCGCTCGATGAGCGCGAGGTTGCGGCCATAATGGCCGAACAGCAGGCTGGCCAGCCGGTTGTCGTCGAAGGCGAGCACGATCTGCGCCGGCGTACCCACTGCCGGCGCCATCCACTGCGCATCGAGCGGGCCGGGCGAGGGCCGCGGCGAAGCACCCGCGGTTTGGCTCACCGCCTGGCCCGTCTTGGCGCGGGCGGCCAGGATAGGCCGGTCGGAATCGGATCCGGGTCGACGCACGCTCACGCCTCCAATGGCTCCAGAACAGCGGCGTTCGCCGCGGGGTCGGAAAAGGTCGTCTCGCCGCCGACAATTTCGCCGGCAAGGCTGCGGGTGCTGATGCGGCTCACCACCACGGTGGCGAGCGTGCCGATGGCGGCGGCCGGAGCCGATACCACCACCGACTGGAGATAGGGCGAGCGGCCGATGATCTGGCCGGGCAGCTTGCCGGGCCGCTCCAGCAGAATCTCGAAGCGCCGGCCGAGACAGGCGGCGTCGAACGCCTGCTTCTGCCGCTCCAGCAGCGCCTGCAGGGCGTATAGCCGCTCGTTCTTCACCGCCTCGGGCACCTGGCCGTCCAGCCCGGCGGCCGGCGTGCCGGGGCGCGGGCTGTATTTGAACGAGTAGGCGCCGGCGAAGCCGACCTTTTCCACGAGGTCCATGGTGTCGGCGAAATCGGCGTCGGTCTCGCCGGGAAAGCCGACGATGAAATCGGACGAGAAGGCGATATCGGGCCGCACGGCACGCACCTCGTCCACCGCGTCCAGGAACAGCCGGCGGTCGTGGCGGCGGTTCATCGCGGCCAGAATGCGGTCGGAGCCGGACTGCACCGGCAGGTGCAGATAGGGCATCAGTTCCGGCAAGGTGCGGTGGGCCTCGATCAGCTCGCGGTCCATGTCGCGCGGGTGGCTGGTGGTGTAGCGCAGCCGGGCGATGCCCGGAATGTCGGCCACGCGCCGCAGCAGCCCGGCCAGGCCCACCGTGCCGCCGGCCTCGTCCGCACCGTGATAGGCGTTGACGTTCTGGCCGATCAACGTCACCTCGCGCACCCCGGCCTCGGCGAGGCGGGCCACCTCCGCGACGATCTTGTGCGCCGGCCGCGACATTTCAGCGCCGCGGGTATAGGGCACCACGCAGAAGGTGCAGAATTTGTCGCAACCCTCCTGCACCGTGACGAACGCCGCCGGGCCACGCCGGGCGATGGGCGCCGGGGTCGGCGGCGGCAAGGCGTCGAACTTGTCCTCGACCGGGAATTCGGTTTCCACCACGCCGCGCCGGCGCGCAGCCTGCGCGATCAGCTCCGGCAGGCGGTGATAGCTCTGCGGGCCGACCACCAGATCCACCACCGGGGCGCGGCGGGCAATCTCGGCGCCCTCGGCCTGGGCGACGCAGCCGGCGACCGCGACCATGGAGGCGCGGCCGAGATCGCGCTGCATGGCGCGCAGCCGGCCGAGCTCGGAATAGACCTTTTCCGAAGCCTTTTCGCGGATATGGCAGGTGTTGAGGATGATGAGGTCGGCGTCGTCCGGCCGGTCGGTCTCGACATAGCCTTCCTGCGCCATGGTGTCCGTCATGCGCTGGGCGTCATAGACGTTCATCTGGCAGCCGAAGGACTTAACATAGAGCTTGCGGGTGTCGCTCATCGGGCTTCGATCGACCCGTGTCCGCGGAGCGGACCGGGGCCTTGGAGGAAGGTGGCGCGCAGATGCGACGCCTGCATGAAGGCGCCCGCGCAAACCGTCGCTCGTCCGAAGGTCGAGATCGTCACTGTCTCCGTGATGCACCCGTCGTCTGTTTAGCGGGATTCCCGGCAAAAGGGAATGCGCCCGGCGCACCGCGACGCGCTTCAGCCAGCAATCGGACCACCGCCTGCTCGGCCGCCCGCGCCTGCTCCTTGCGGCCCAGGGCGGCCAGTGGCGGGCCGGCGTGCAGCTCGGCATCGATGGCGCCGCGCCCGATGAGGGCAAGAAGATGCGGCACCAAATCCATATCGCCATACCAGGCGATGCGCGCGCGCCCCGAACGGCCGAGCGGCAGACCCTGCTGGCGCACATAGGCCAGCGCCAGCGGCTGCACCGCCGCCGGCTCGCCACCTTCGACCAGCGCCTGCTGCGCGGCGCCGAGCAGCGCGGAGCGGAACGGCAGCACCCGCGTACCGTCGCCGGAGGTGCCCTCGGCGAACAGCACCACCGGCATGCCGGCGCGGAGCCGCTCGGCAATGGCCCGGTTGGCGGCGCCGGTGGCGGTGCGGCGGCTGCGGTCGACGAACACCGTGCCGGCGAGCCGGGCGAGCAGCCCGATGCCGGGCCAGCCGCCGACCTCGCTCTTGGCGACGAAGGCGAGCGGGGCCTGCGCGCCCAGCACCACGATGTCGAGCCAGGAGACGTGGTTGCACACCAGCAGCAGCGGTCGCGCCGCGCTGAGGGCGCCGACCCGGCGCACCCGCACGCCGATCAGAACCAGCAAGGCGCGGTGATACAGCATCGGGATGCGGTGGCGGGCCGGGCGGCGCAGCGCGACGGCGAGCGCCTGAACGGGCAGCGACAGCAGCGTCAGCAGCACGATGGCCGGCAGCACCAGCCAGAGCCGCGGCCGCATCGGCACCGCTCAGCTTTTGGTCTTGGGGTCGAGCGGCACGCCGTACAGCTCCAGCCGGTGGCCGACCAGCCGGAAGCCGAGCCGGTGGGCGATCTCCTCCTGCAAATGCTCGATCTCCTCGGAGCGGAACTCGATGACCGTGCCGGAGCGCATGTCGATGAGGTGGTCGTGGTGCTCGTCCGGCACCGGCTCGTAGCGCGACCGGCCGTCGCGGAAATCGTGCCGCTCGATGATGCCGGCATCCTCGAACAGCTTCACGGTGCGATAGACGGTGGAGATGGAGATGCGGTCGTCCACCGCGGCGGCACGGCGGTGCAGCTCCTCCACATCCGGGTGGTCCTGGGCGTCGGCGATGACGCGGGCGATCACCCGGCGCTGATCGGTCATGCGCAGCCCGAGGGTAGCGCACGCTTCCTCGATCGCCTTGGGCTTCTCGTTCATCGCCATTTCTCTCCGTTGGCGGACCTTATGACCCAAGCCCGGCGCGGGGGGCAACAGCGCTGCGCCTCAGGCGATGTCCCGGCGCATCACCAATGCCGCCGACGCCCCTCCGGGGCCGGCATAATAGCCGGCGCGGCGGCCGACCTCGTGAAAACCGGTACCGGCATAGAGCCGGAGGGCGGAGGCGTTGGTCTCCTCCACCTCCAGGAACACGGTGGCGAAGCCCTCGGCCGCCAGCATGCCGAAGGCGCGCTCCAGCAGGCGACGGCCGAGCCCCCGCCCGCGCCAGCGCGGCGCCACGGCGATGGAGAGAATCTCAGTCTCCGGCCGCACCCCGCGCAGCAGGATAAAGCCGACCGCCGGGCCGCGCACGCCGTCGGTCGCCACCAGCGCAAGGCTGAGCCGGTCCGCCAGCAACCGCTCGAACTCGTCGGCACCCCAGCCGACGCGGAAGCCGCCGGCATGCAGCACCGCCAGCGCGCCGGCATCGGCGGTGCCGCCGCGGCGCACCACGGGCTCCGGGCGGCGGAACCAGCCGCTCAACCGCCCGCTCACCGCCGGGCGATCCGCGCGCCGTCCTGCGGGCGCGCATCGGCGCCGCGCAGATAGAGCGGGCGCGGCCGGAAGCGGGCGGGATCGGCCACCGCGCCAAGCCGGGCCAGCCACACCGGGTCCGGCGCGCTCGCCTCCACCACCTCCAGCGGCGGGGCCTG
>JBGGNI010000132.1:0-16170 GCA_041287585.1 Xanthobacteraceae bacterium | reverse complement strand
CGAGAGGAAGCCGCGATAGGTACGCTCGACGAAGCCCGGCGCCTTTGGCGCGGTGTCCTTCGGCGGCTTGAGGATGGCAAGGCCAAGCAGCGGCGCAAAGATCACCGCGACGAACCAGGAGACGATCAGCGCGATCGACACCACCGCGAACAGCGAGAAGGTGTATTCGCCGGCCGAGCTGGCGGCAAAGCCGATCGGCACGAAGCCGGCCATGGTGACCAGCGTGCCCGCCAGCATGGCGAAGGCATAGGTCTTGAAGGCGTAGGTCGCCGCCACCTCCTTGCTCTCGCCGAGCGCGAGGCGGTTGATGGTGGCGTCCGTCGTAGTCATGGCGTCGTCGACCATCAGCGCTAAGGCGATGATGAGCGCGCCGAGCGAGATGCGCTGCATGTCGATGCCGGCGAGCTGCATCATCGCGAACACGATGGCGAGCGTCAGCGGGATCGACAGCGCGACGACGAGGCCGGGCCGCACGCCGAGCGCGATGAAACTCACGGCGAGGATGATGGCGATGGCCTGCCAGAGCGATTCCATGAACTCGCCGATGGCGCTGTTCACCGTCACCGCCTGGTCGGCGACGAGATGCGGCTCGATGCCGAGCGGCAGCTCCGCCTTGATCTGCGCCATCGCCCTGTCGATGTTGCGACCGAGAGTCAGGATGTCGCCGCCATCGCGCATCGCAATGGCAAGGCCGATGGCCGGCTCGCCATTGGTGCGGAACAGCGGCTGCGGCGGATCGGCAAAGCCGCGGCGCACGGTGGCGATGTCGGCAAGGCGGAGCATGCGCCCGCCCACCACGAAATTAATGTCGCGAATGTCGCTTTCCGAGCCGAACGAGCCGGAAACCTGCAACGCCAGCTTTTCATTGCCGGTCTGGATGGTGCCGGAGGGCTGCACTACATTCTGGGTGCGCAGCGCCGCGACCAGCGCCTGGCGGTCTATGCCGAGGCTCGCCAGTTCCTGCATCGAGAACTCGACGAAGATGCGCTCGTCCTGCGCGCCGAGAATCTCGATCTTCGAGATGTCGGGCACATGCAGCAGCTTCGAGCGCGCCGCCTCGACATAGTCGCGCAGCTCGCGATGGGTGAAACCGTCGGCGGTGAAGCCGTAGATCAGGCCGAACGTGTCGCCGAACTCATCGTTGAAGCCGGGGCCGACCACGCCTTGCGGTAGCGTATGGCGCATGTCGCCGACGCTTTTGCGGACATGGTACCAGATGTCCGGCACCTGGGCGGCGGCGGTGGAGCCCTTGAGATTGACGAAGATGGTGGTCTGGCCGGCACGGGTGAAGCTGCGCAGGAAGTCGAGCTCCGGCGTCTCCTGCAGCGTGCGCTCCAGCCGCTCGGTAACTTGCTGCAGCGTGTCCTCGACACTGGCGCCCGGCCAGCCGGCCTGCACCACCATGGTCTTGATGATGAAGGTCGGGTCTTCGCTGCGGCCGAGCCTGACATAGGCGAACAGCCCGGCGGCGATAGCGACGATCATCAGGTAGACGACGAGCGAGCGTTGGCGGATCGCCCATTCCGAAAGATTGAAACGCATCACGCACCCGCGCCGAGAGGACGGACCTTTTGGCCGGGGTGCAGGGCCTGCACACCCGCCGTGACCACGATCTCGCCGGTATCGAGGCCGCTGGCGACGAGCACCGTCGCCGGATTGAAGCGCTGCACTTCGATGTTGCGCAGCGAGACCGTGAATGCCGTGGGGTCGACCACCCACACTGCCGGCCGGCCATTGAAGGCGGTGAGGGCGGAGGCGGGAATCTCGATGCCGGCTTCACTGTCCAGCCGCATCTGGCCGTTGACGGTCGAGCCGAGCCGCATCGCCGCCGGCGGATCGTCCAGCCCGACCCGGACCCGGAAGGTGCGGGTCACCGGGTCGGCCTGCGGCGCCACCTCGCGCACGCGCCCGGTGGCCCGCACGGAGGGATCGTCGGTAAGTATGACGGCAATCAGCGGATCGGCCGGGGCCGAGCGCAGCAATTGCGCCGGAACGTCGAACACCGCGTCGCGCCCGCCCTTGCGGGCGAGCTGGAGAATCATCTGCCCGGCCTGCACCACTTCGCCCGGCTCGGCGCCGCGCGCCGTCACGGTGCCGTCGGCATCGGCCTTCAGCTCGGTGTAGCTCAGATTGTCATGGGCGATCTTGAGCTGGGCCTGCACATCGTCGACCTGCGCCTGCGCCGCCAGCATGGCCTGCCGGGCGGCGTCGTGATTCGCCCGTGTGGTGAAGCCGTTGCCGAGCAACTGGTCCTGCCGCCCGAACGCATTGCTGGTTTTCACCAGCTGCCCCTCGGCCGCGCCCAGAGCGGCCTGAACCGAACGCAAGGTGTTGGCAGCATTCTGCGGATCGAGCCGCGCCACGATCTGCCCGGCCTCCACCCGATCGCCGACATTTGCGGAGCGCGCGATCATCCGCCCACCGACGCGGAAGGCCAGCGAGACCTCCTCCTGCGCCTGCACATCGCCGGTCAGCGTCACCACCTGGCCGCCGGCGCTTTTCTCCACCGTCACCACCCGCACCGGTCGAATCTCCGGCGCGACCGTCTCGGCCTCCTGTCCGCAGCCGGCGAGAGCCAGCGCGGCAAAGGCGAGGATCGCGGCCGCTGTGGGCGCGCGGCCGAACAGGGCTATGTGGCGGAGTGCGATGTCTGTCATTGCGTCATGCCGGATGAAGCGAAGCGTTCGGCCATCTTGACCTGAGTCGGCGACGGCCGGGCGAATGCGGGAAAGGGATGTGCGCAGGATTCATCGAGCGTGCGCGCAGAACCGAATGGATCCAAACAGTGCGACGGTGGTTCAAGCCAATCGTTGCGATGGTGCGTCCGTGCCGCATAGTATGTTTGCGGCAGATCGGCAATCCAGCAATTGTCATGAACTACTGATGTCATTGGATCTCTACTAAGGTTCTGGCTCTGGAATTCCAATATAACTGGAGCCAGCTCTGGGGAAACTGCTCAAAATCAGAAGAAACGGACGAAGTTTTTCCACAATCATATTGCATATGACGCATGCTGGCGCCATAAGGAAATTTGACCGGGGGTCTCGGTTCGATCGAGAGCCTTCGCGGCGGGGCGATTTCGGCGGGGAGGCGGGCAATGGGAATTAAGCCGGTCCTGTTGCGCTGGCTGTCGCTGTTCGTCGTCTGGATCGCGCTGGCGGGAACGGGGGGCGCCGATCTGGCGGCCGGCGCGCTTGCCGCCGCACTTGCCGCCTGGGTTAGCCTTATGCTTGTGCCCGCGACGCAGCATGCGCTGTCGCCCTTCGCTGCCTGTGCTTTCGCCGGGCGGCTGGCGTGGCAATCGCTGCGCGCCGGCATCGAGGTGGCGCGGCTGGCGCTGGACCCGCGCGCGAAGCTGCGGCCCGGTCTCATTGAGTATCCGATAGAGCTTCCGCCGGGAGGCCGGCGCGACGCCTTCCGTGCGCTGATGAGCCTGCAGCCGGGGTCGTTGCCGGTGGAAATTCGGGGCGAGAGCCTTCTCCTGGTGCATTGCCTGGACACCGCCATGCCGGTTGCCGAAGCTCTGGCGCATGAGGAGGCGCGGTTCGCCCGCCTGCTCGGAGGTAGCGGCAATGGCTGAATTCCTCAACATCGCCGCTGGGTTCGTCTTTCTCGTCAGCGCGCTCGGCCTGCTGCGGCTGTTGCGCGGACCAACGCAGGCCGACCGGATGATGGCGGTCCAGTTGCTGGGCACGGGCGGCGCCGCGGTGTGTCTGCTGCTCGCTGCCGCATCGGGTGCGGGTTCGCTGGCCGATGTCGCCCTCACTCTGGCGGTCCTCGCCGCCTTCGCCGCCGCGGCGCTGAGCCTGGCGACGCGGGCGCGCGGTACTGCGGCGCGCCGTCCATGATGGGGCTGCTCGACCTTTTCACCGTGGTGGCCGTCGCCGCAGGTGCCTTCTTCTTTCTCGCCGGCACCGCCGGTCTGCTGCGCTTCCCCGATGCGCTGTCGCGGCTTCATGCCCTGACCAAGGCCGATACGCTCGGCCTCGGCCTGATCGTGCTCGGGCTGCTGCCGCAGGCCGCGAGCGTCAGCAGTGGGCTGAAGCTCGCGCTGGCCTGGCTGCTGGCGCAATTGGCTGCGGTGACGGCAAGCCAGCTCATCGCCCGCTTCGCCCTTCATGAGCGGCGCGACGGATGACGGCGCTGTTCGACATCGTGCTGCTGCTGCTGGTGCTCGCCGTCGCGTTCGCGGTGGTGAGTGTGCGCGATGCGCAGACGGCGGTGGTCGGCTTCATCGCCTTCGGCCTGTTGCTGGCCCTTGCCTGGGTGCGGCTGTCCTCGGTCGATGTCGCGCTCACCGAAGCCGCCATCGGCGGCGGCGCTACCGGCGTGCTTCTGCTGCGCGGCATCGCGCGGCTGCGTAACGGCAAGGGCCAGCCGCGGGGCAGGGCGCTTCACATCGGTGCGGCCACCGTCAGCGCCGGCTTCGCCGCAGCCATCGCCGGCGCGGTGCTCCATGCCCCGGACCCGGCGCCGACTTTGGCACCGGCCGCGATGGAGCATATCGCTGCTCTCGGCCTCGGCAATCCGGTCAGTGCCGTGCTGTTCGGTTATCGCGCGCTGGACACGCTGCTGGAGAAGATCGTGGTGGTGCTCGCCCTGCTCGGGGTGTGGTCGCTGGCGCCGGATGCGCTCGCCAGCGGCCGGCCCGATCTGCGGGGCGCCGCGTTGCCCTCCGACACCCTGGCGTTCCTCGCCCGCACGCTGACGCCGTTCGGCCTGCTGTTCGGCATCTATCTGGCCTGGACCGGGGCCGACCATCCCGGCGGCACCTTTCAGGCCGGTGCGGTTCTGGCCGCCATGTGGCTGCTGGTGCTGATGGCGGGCCTGCGCGAGCCGCCGGAGACGCGCAATCGCCTGCTCCGAGGCGCCCTGATGCTCGGCCCCGCGGCGTTCCTCGCCGCCGGATTTGCCGGCATCTGGCTCGCCGGTGCCTTCCTCGCCTTCCCGCCCGGAGCGGCCAAGCCCATCATCGTCCTGCTGGAAATTCCGCTCACGCTATCGATCGCGCTGGCCCTCGCACTGCTCGTCGCCGGTCCGGCGCAGCGGGCGCCGCGATGACAGGTTCCGTCACCTTGTTCGGGCTCGCCGGCGCGGGTCTTGTCGGGCTCGGCCTTTACGGCATCATCGTTCAGGGTAAGCCGCTGCGCCGCCTGCTGTCCTTCAACGTGCTCGGCGCCGGCATATTCCTCCTGTTCGGCGTTGCCGCGCGGCGCGGCGCCGCTTTGGGTCTCGGCGGCGACCCGGTGCCGCAGGCCATCGTCATCACCGGCATCGTCGTCGCCTTCTGCGCCAGCGCGCTGGCCGTGGCGCTGATGATGCGCCTTGAGGCGGTGGAAGACGACACCGCCGAAGGCGACGAGGGAACGGCACTGTGAGCGCCGGCGTGCTGCTCGTGCTTGCTTTGACATGGCCGGTGGCCGGCCTGCTTGCCATGCTGGTGGCCGCGCGCCATGCCGAGCGCATCGCGCTGGCAAGCATTGCCGCCGGATGTCTGGTCGCGGCGGCAACGCTCGCCAGCGTCGCGGGCGAGGGGCGGGCGCTGGATTATGTGGTCGGCGGCTGGTTGCCGCCGCTCGGCCTTGCGTTGCGGGCGGACGGCCTTGCCGCCATGCTGCTGGCGATGAGCGCCGCCATTCTCGGGCTCGTCGCGCTGTCCGCCCGGTCCGCTTTCGCGGTCACCGACGATCCCGCGCAGGCCCGCGCCCCGTTCGCGTTCTGGGCGCTGCTGCTCGGCCTCGCCTGCGCGCTCAATCTCGTTTTTCTCGGCCAGGACCTGTTCAGCCTTTTCGTCGGGCTGGAACTGCTCACCTTCAGCGCCGTGCCGCTGGTGTGCCTCGACGGCAAGCGGGAGACCCTCGCGGCGGCGCTGCGCTATCTGCTGTTCGCCCTGGTCGGCTCGGCCTTCTATCTGCTCGGCACGGCGCTGCTCTACGGCGCCTATGGCACGCTCGACCTCGCCTCGCTGCGCCTCGTGGTGCGCGACGATGCGTCGACTGCGCTGGCCGTAGCGCTGATGATCGTCGGGCTGATGGCGAAGACCGCGGTGTTTCCGCTGCATCTGTGGCTGCCGCCGGCCCATGCCGGCGCCCCCGCGGCCGCCAGTGCGGTGCTCTCCGCGCTGGTGGTCAAGGCGCCGTTCGTGCTCATCCTGCGGCTGTGGTTCGAAGTGCTGCCGGGGGCCGGTGCATTCGCCGGCGAGCTTCTCGCCGCGTGCGGGGCGGCCTCGGTCATCGTCTGCAGCGTGGTGGCGCTGCGGCAGCAGCGGCTCAAGCTGATGATCGCCTATTCCACCGTGGCGCAGATCGGCTATCTTTTCCTCATCTTCCCGCTTTCGCCGGGCCCGGACCCGTTCGGCAGTCTCGGCCTCAATGGCGGCGTCCTCCAGCTTTTGTCGCATGGCTTTGCCAAGGCCGCGATGTTCGTCGCCGCCGGCGTGCTCGCAGAGGCCGCCGGCCACGACCGCATCGCCGATCTCGCCGGGGCCGGCCGTGCCGCGCCGCTCAGCGTGGCCGCCTTCGGCCTCGCCGCTTTGTCGCTGGTCGGCCTGCCGCCGAGCGGCGGGTTCAATGCCAAGGTCATGCTGCTCAGCGCCGCGGTGGCGCTGGATCAGTGGTGGATCGCGCTGACCATACTGGCCGGCGGCCTGATCGCGGCCGGCTATGCCTTCCGCGTGCTCGAGCGGGCGATGGCGCCGGCGCCCGAAGGATGCAGCTTTGGGGAAGTGACGCTCCGGCGGCAGTCGGCCGCGCTGGCGCTCGCCTTCGTCGCGCTGGCGCTCGGATTCGTGCCGCTGCAGCCGATCGGCCTGCTGAGCATCGGCCAAGGAGTATCGCCGTGACGGCGGCGGGCTTGCTGCTGTTCGCCACGCTGGGACTGCCGCTCGGCATGGCCGCCGCCGCGATCTCGCCGGCACTGCGTCCCCGCCTGCTGGCCGCCCTGCCGCTGGCGCCGCTTCCCGGCCTGCTCGCGGCCCTCATCGCACCGGCCGGATTGCAGGTCATCGCTCCCGGCCCATTGCGCATGGTACTGGCGCTGGACACGCCCGGCGCGCTGCTGCTGGGCAGCGCCGCTATGCTGTGGAGCCTCGCCGGCCTCTACGCTGCGAACTATATGCGGCAGGACAGGCGGGCGCCGCGTTTCGCCGTCTGGTGGTTGCTGACCATGACGGGCAGCCTCGGCCTGTTCATCGTCGCGGACTTAGCCAGCTTCTATCTGGTGTTTGCGCTCGCCAGCCTTTCCGCCTACGGGCTGGTCTCGCACGAGGCGACGCCGCGGGCGCGCCGGGCGGCCGCGGTCTATATGGCCCTCGCTATATTGGGCGAAGCCTTCCTGCTGCTCGGCTTCGTCATGCTGGCGACGGACTGGGCCGCGGGCAACCCGCTGATTGTCGACGCGGTGGCACGCCTGCCCGATTCCCCGCGTGCCGGCGTCATCGTCCTGCTGCTTATCCTCGGCTTCGGGCTGAAGATGGGCCTCGCCCCACTGCATGTGTGGATGCCGCTGGCGCATCCGGTGGCGCCGATGCCGGCCTCCGCGGCCCTGAGCGGCATCATCGTCAAGGCCGGCGTCGTCGGGCTGATCCGCTTCCTGCCACTGGAGCCCGGCCTGCCGGGCTGGGGCATCGCGCTCATGACGCTGGGGCTCGGCACGGCGTTCTACGGGGTGGCGGTCGGCATCACCCAACAGCATCCTAAAACGGTGCTGGCCTATTCCACAGTGAGCCAGATGGGCTTCCTCGCCGCCGTGCTCGGTGCCGGGCTGGAGGCCGGCGGCGGCGCCACCGCCGTTCTTGCCGCCTTCTACGCCGTGCACCATCTGCTGGTGAAAGGCGCTCTGTTCCTCGGCGTCGGCGTCGTCGCCGCCACCGGCCGGCGGCACTTGCCATGGCTGCTGGCTGTCAGCGCGGTGCTGGCGCTGAGCCTTGCCGGCCTGCCTTTCACCAGCGGAGCCTTGGCCAAATATGCCGTCAAACCGCTGTTCGGCGACGGCTTCACGGGGGCGTTCGCCTCGCTGGCCGGGGCCGGCAGTGCGCTGCTGATGCTGCATTTCCTGCGCCGCCTCGCCACTGCCGCACACAAGGACCCCGCCACCTCGGTACCGCTGGGGCTGCTGCTGCCGTGGGCGGTCGTCGCGCTGGCCGCGTTCATTGTGCCGTGGGCGCTGTTTTCCGCGGTGAGCGGCGATCCGCTCGCCGCGCCGATGGGGCTTGCGGCGCTCTGGGCGTCGGTCTGGCCGATCCTGATCGGCGCCGTTCTGGCGCTGGTGCTCGCGGCGTACGCCCGCGTCGTGCCCGCCATCCCCGAAGGCGACGTGATCGTGCTGGTGGAGCGCGCCGCCCCGCTCGGCAAACGGCTCGGTGATGCCGCCGAGCGGCTCGACGGCGGCATCAGGCAATGGGGCGTGGCCGTGGCCGTACTGGCGGCGCTCGTTCTGACGCTGGCCGGTGCTCTGGCCTTTGCGGGATGATGCGCCCCTCGTGCGGCCGGTTGCGCCGGGGTCATATGTGTGGCCTAGCATGGAAGAACCGCCGCAAGCGGGATCGGGTGTTTGAGGAACGGATGCGTATCGCGTTTCTGATTTTGGCGTGCGGGCTGGTGGCCGGCTGTGCAGGCCGGCCGGTCGGCGTGCTGGAACCCGTCGAGGCGCGTGCGCCCGGTGCCAGCATGGTCGACCTCCTGGTCGCCACCACGCGCGCGCCATCGCCGGACCCGGGCATCGCGTTCAGCGGCGACCGCAGCCCCGACGTGTCGCTGGCGGCGGTCGAGGTATCGATACCGCCGGAGGAGAATCGCGAAGTCGGCCGCGTGCAGTGGCCGCGGCGGCTGCCGGCCGATCCGGCACGCGATTTCGCCACGCTGTCCTTCAAGCCCCTTGAAGGGCCGAAGGCGGCGCGGGGCTGGCTGAAGTCCAATCTGCCGCCGAGCCGGCGCGTACTGATCTTCGTTCACGGCTTCAACACCCGGTTCGAATCCGCGCTCTACAGCCTGGCGCAGATCGCCCATGATTCCGGCACCGACGCCGCACCGGTGCTGTTCACTTGGCCGTCGCGGGGCAGCGTCTTCGCCTATCTCACCGATCGCGAGAGCACCAACGCCTCCCGCGACGCCTTTGAGGAGACGGTCTGGCGCATCGCCTCCGCACCGGAGACCGGCGACGTCACCATCATGGCGCACTCCATGGGCGCCTGGCTCGCCATGGAGGGGCTTCGGCAGATGGCGATCCGCCGCGGCGGACTGCCGCGCAGCATCCACAATGTGATCCTGGCCTCGCCCGATCTCGACGTTGACGTGTTCGCCAGCCAGTGGCGGACGCTGCAGGGGCCAAGCGCGCGCTTCACCGTCTTCGTTTCACAGAACGACCGTGCGCTGAACCTGTCGCGCCGGCTTGCCGGCAGTAATGACCGTCTCGGCCAGATCGACCCCAACGCGGAGCCCTATGCCTCCAAGCTGGAGCAGGCCGGCATCGTGGTGATCGATCTCACGGCGCTGCGCGGCGGCGACCGCCTCAACCACAGCAAGTTCGCCGAATCGCCGGAGGTGGTTCAGCTCATCGGCACCCGGCTGATGACCGGCCAGCCGATCAGCGAGGACGATCCCAGCCTCGGCGAGCGGATCGGCGTCGCGGCGTCCGGCGTCGGTCAGGCGGTCGGCGGCGCTGCCGGAGCGGCGCTGAGCGCGCCGATCGCGGTGTTCGATCCCAATACCCGCCGGACCTATGAGGACCAGTTGGGCCAAGCCGGCAGATAAAGCCGGCCTGGCTCGCGTCTCTACCAGTTCGGCGTCCAGCGTCCCGGCTCGAACACCCATTGGCCGCGGCGCAGCACCCAGCGCGGGCCGACGAAGCGGTGGCCGAAGCGGTTCGGCACGAAAGCGCCCGGCACCCACACCCAGCCGCGCCGCGCGTCCCAGTTCCAGTAGCCCGGCACCCAGGTCTCGCCGCGCCGCGGCGGAGGCCGACGCTCGGTTCGCGGCCGAGGCGGCGGGCGGCTCGGTCGGGCATTGGCGGCGGGCGGCGGGCCGAAGGGCGGCGGAAATGCCGGCTGGGCCTCCGCAGCACCCGGTACCAGGATGGCGGCGGGGGCGGCGGCAGCCGCGAGCAGCAGCCCGAGCAGATTGCGACGCGAAAACATCAGAAGTCTTTCTCCAGTCTCAAGTGGGCGGCTCGCGCTCAGAACGAGCCGAGCACGGACCCTAGCGCGATCACGGCGACGAGCGCGAGCAGCGCGCCGACGATGGCGACCATGACGATGTCGAGATAGCTCTGCTTCGGCGTGGTGCCGCACACCGCCAGCAGCGTGACCACGGCGCCGCTGTGCGGCAGGCTGTCCAGCGTGCCGGCGCTCATCACCGCCACGCGATGCAGCAGCGAGGGATCGATGCCGAGCGTGGCGGCCAGCTCCATATAGGTCGGCCCCAGCGCATCGAGCGCAATGGTGAGCCCGCCCGACGCCGAGCCGGTGAGGGCGGCCAGGATGTTGGTGGCCACCGCCAGGGACACCAGGGGGCCGCCGCCGATCGAGAGCACCCAGTCGCGCACCAGCTCGAACGCCGGCAGCGCCGCGACCACCGCGCCGAAGCCGACCAGGCTCGCCACGCTGAAGATCGGCAGCACGGATGCGTTGGCGCCGGCATCCATGGTGTCGCGCAGTTTGGGCAGGCGCTGCCAGTTGATCGCGATGGCGGCAAGAATGGCGACGATGAGGGCGACCGCGACCGACCATACTCCGCTGACCGCCGAAAGCGGCACTGCGCCCCAGCGCGGATCGGCGAGAAAGTCGAAGTCGAGGCGCGGCAGCACGAGGAAGGACATCAGCAGGTTGACGATGATCACCAGCAGCAGCGGCACGGCGGCAACAACGATGGAGGGCCGCTCGGGGCTCTGGAAGCCGCGCTCGATCTCGGCCGGATCGAACTCGCGGGCGGTGGTCGCGCGCTCGCGCAGCAGCGGATCGTCGAGCGCGGTGCGGGCGCTGCCGGCTTCGCCGCCGAAACCTTCACCCTTGCCGCGCGCCGCAGCCTCCGCCCGCCCAAGCCACCACAGGCCGAAGCCGAGCATGATGGCGGAGGCGATGATGCCGAGCCCAGGCGCCGCGAACGGCGTGGTGCCGAAGAACGGCATCGGGATGGCGTTCTGGATCGCCGGCGTACCCGGCAGCGCCATCATGGTGAAGGTGAAGGTGCCGAGCGCTATCGCCGGCGCCATCAGCCGGCGCGGAATGTCGGCGGCGCGGAACAGCGCTTGCGCCATCGGCGCCAGCACGAACAGCGCGACGAACAGGCTGACGCCACCATAGGTGACGATCGCCCCGGCCAGAACCACGGCGAGAATGGCGCGCCCGGTGCCCAGCTTCGCCGTCATGAAATCGGCAATCGCCGACACCGAGCCGGAATCCTCCATCAGCTTGCCGAACAGCGCGCCCAGCAGAAACAGCGGAAAAAACTGGCCGACAAAGCTCGCCGCACTGCCCATGAAGGTCTGCGTCCAGCTGGCGAGCAGCGGTTCGCCCGACAGCAGCGCGGCGATGATGGCGGATATGGGGGCGAGCAGCAGCACGCTCCAGCCGCGATAGGCGAACCAGACCAGCAGGCCGAGGCCGAGCAGAATGCCGAGGAGACCCATGCCTCACTCCCCCTTGATCAGCCGGTCGATGTCGAGTGTGGAGCGCTTGCCGATATCCGCGCCATGGGTGGCGAGGAAGGTTTCGGCGGAGGCGCGGCCCTCGTCGCGCAGCATCGTCAGGAATTCCCACTCGGCGTTCAACTTGGAGGAATAGCCCAGCTGATCCATGATCTTGTTATGCACCATGTGCACCCGCATCCGCGCCCACAGCGCACCCTCGGTGCTGCCGGGATCGGCCACCTGGCGCAGCAGCGCGATCATGCGCAGTTCCTTCAGCAGCACGGCGTTGAACGACACTTCATTGAGGCGGTTGAGGATTTCGGCGGCGGATTTCGGTGTGCCGGAGCGCTCCACCGGGTTGATCGGGATCAGGATGGTGTCGTCGGATTCCAGCTCGTTGATCAGCGGCGTGATGGTCGGGTTGCCGGAATAGCCGCCGTCCCAATAGCTCTCGCCGTCGATTTCCACCGCCTGGAACAGCGTCGGCAGGCAGGCGGAAGCCATCAGCACCTGCGGCGTGATGTCGGCATTGCGGAAAATACGCCCGCGCCCGGTGCGCACATTGGTGGCGGTGATGAACACCTTGATCGGAGAGCGCCGCAGCCGCTCGAAATCGATCTCCTTGTCCAGGATGGTCGCCAGCGGATTGGTGCCGGCGGGATTGAGATCGTACGGCGAATACAGCCGGGACATCATGTCCAGCGCCACGAAGACCGGCGAATGGTCCAGCGTCCAGCGGCCGAGCATGCGGTCCAACGGCCCGCGCTGGAACGGGCTGAACCGTGCCGCGTCCGAGACGTGCCGCCAATAGGTCGCCAGCGCCGCGCGCGCGCCCTCGGCACCGCCGGCGGCATAGCCGTCGGCCAGCACTGCCGCGTTCATCGCTCCCGCCGAGGTGCCTGAGACGCCCTCGATCTTCAGCCAGGGTTCTTCCAGCAGCCGGTCCAGCACGCCCCAGGAGAAGGCGCCGTGAGAGCCTCCGCCCTGCAGCGCCAGGTCAACCAGCACCGGTTCCCGCGTCGGCATATTCGGTGTCTGATCTCGCTTTGCCATGACCACTCGTTTCGATGGGGAATTGTTCGGGCTGGATTGAGGGGCCGCGGACTTTTGGGGGCCCTTCGGACCGCCGCGCGAGCTGCGGGCGGAAAATACGTCGAGAAATCAACCTTTGCCGCACATTGCTGCCCTGCAGCATAGCCGCAATGTCGAGGCCGGGCCCGGAGAAAGCAACAGAAAGATGCAGCCCCCGGTTCTTGGCCCGCAGGCCCTTGTGCGGGCAGGCCGCCTTGCCGCCGGTCGCGCGCGTCCGCGCCGCCTCATGTGAAAACGCCGCCGCACCGGCGGAGCGGGGCGGCGGCGTCTTCTCATCGTGGCCAGCCGAGATCGACGCGAGGGCCTATTCGCCGGCTTTGCGGCGGCGCACCGGCGAGGGATCGGGGATCTCGCCGGGGACGAAGTTCGGCAGGCGGCTTGCCGGTATCATGGCGATCAACGCCAGACCCGCCATGATGATGAGGCCGATCTTGAGCGCGCGCAGGCGCGCTTCGGTGTTCACCCGCATCGCTTCATCCACCTGCTCTGGGGTGGCGGAGGTTCCGGCCAGCACGCCCTGCAGCCGGTCGTTGCTGACGAAGTTGATGTTGTCGAGATTGAGTTCCGACTGGATCTGCGCCGGCAGGCGTGGGTTGGCCGCGATGTTGCCAAGGATGATCGAAGACAGCAGCCCCACCAGAAGCGCGCCGCCGACCGCGGTGCCGACTGCGGCCGCCAGATTGTTGGTGGTGCCGCGCAGCGAACCCACATCGCCCGCCAGTTCCTTCGGCGAGGCCGTCACCAGAACGTTGAACAGCAACGTCACCAGCGAGCCTTGCCCGATGCCGAACAGGATGAGGCCGATCATCACCGGAACCGCGCTCCAATCATTGCGCACCACGAAGGCGAGCCATAGCAGCGCCAGCGTGCACAGCGCAAAACCGAATTGGCCGATGCGCTGCGGCGAGAGGCGGCTGTAGAACCGGACGATCAGCATCGCCGAGAAGAACACGGTGAGGTTGAACGGCAGCATGGCGATGGCGGTGGCCAGCGGCGTGCGGCCCTGCACGATCTGGATGTAGAGCGGCACCGAGAAGTTCAGCATCGCTTCCAGCGCCACCACGCAGAACATGGCATACACCGCCGCGCGCTCCTGCGGCGACGAGATGACCGAAAGCGCCAGCAGCGGCGTCTTGCCGGCCTTGTCGCGGGCCCTGGTCCACCGCACGAAGGCAAAGCCGACCATGATGCCGACCACGATCAGCACCGGCGCCGGTGAGAAGCCGGCCAGATTGAACGGCGCGTTGGGGGTGGCGACCGCCAGGCCCCAGCGATTGAGATTGTTGAAGCCGAAGCTGATGCAGATGATGGCGACCGCCGCGAGCACCACGCCGGCGAAATCGATCTGCACCTCCGGGCGGCCTTCGTCCTGCTTGAGCCGGAAGCTCAGCACGAACACCACGGCCGACAGCGCGATGAGCAGACCGAACACCGGCCGCCAGCCGATGAACGTGCCCAGCACGCCGCCGATCAGAAAGGCCGCCACGCCGGCGCCCGCCCGCGCCGAACCCAGCGCACCGAGCGCGGTGGCCTGCTGCTTGCCGCGGTAATTCTCCGCGATCAGCGCCACCAGCGCCGGCACCAGCGCCGCACCTGCCGCGCCGGACGTGGCCTGCGCGGTAATCATCATTGTGGCATTGGGGCTGAACGTCATCAGCACCTGCGCGGCGCCGAACAGCAGCACCACGGAGCGGAACACCCGCACCGCGCCGTAACGCTGATTGAGCTTGGCGCCGAGCATGACGAAGCCGGCCACCAGCATGGAATACATCACGATTCCAGTGGCGATCGTGGTCGGCGGAACGCCGAAGCTTTCCACCATGCCGCCCATCGCCACGGGGAGCGATGCCACATTGAAGGACATCAGAACCTGCCCGAATGCGATGGCGATCATCGGCACCCAGGAATCCTTGACTTCTGCCGGGGGGCTCACCCCGGTCGCTGATGCTGCACTCATTTTATGCAATCCTTGGGTGTGAATATCGTTCGGCTTCCGGCCGCGCCAGTGCCGACGGGGGCCCGGCTCACGCCTCGGCTTGGGAAACGAACAGGTCCATGCCCAGGCGCTGCGAGAGATACTTCGCCGCGAGCTGACCCTTCACGCTGTTGCCGGCCGCATCGAGCGGCGGCGCGAACGTGCCGAGGCCTCCCTTGCCGGGAGAGACGGTGACGATGCCGCCGCCGATGCCGCTCTTGCCCGGCAGGCCGATCTCGTAGAGCCAGTCGCCGGAGGTCTCGTACAGCCCCGCCGTTGCCATGACGGCGAGCGCGTAATGGCAGGTCTCGGGGGAGACCACCCGCTCCTTGGTGATCGGATTCACCCCGCCATCTGCGAGTGTCGCGCCCATCACCGCCAGGTCGTGCGCACTGACATTGAGCGAGCACTGCCTTGTATAGAGGTCGGTCGCCTCCTTGGGGTCGCAATAGATGCGGCCGAGACTCTGCAAGAGGCGGGCAATGCCGCGGTTGCGGAAATTGGTCTCGGACGCGGACTGATACACCTCCTCGTTGAGGGCAAGCGTCCGGCCGGCGAAACGCGACAGACCCTCGTGAATGAAGGTCCATTTCGCGCTTTCGCCCGCACCCGGCACCAGGCTGGTGGTGGCGATGGCGCCGGCATTCACCATCGGGTTGGTCAGGCCGCCGGGGCTGAGCTCCACCGCCGCCAGCGAATTGAACGGGCGGCCGGTGCTGTTGGCGCCAAGCTTGGCTTTGGCCTCGGTGGGGCCGATGAGTTGGCAGACCAGCGCAAAGATGAACGGCTTCGACACGCTCATGATGGAAAATTCATGCGCGGTGTCGCCGACCTCATAGACATTGCCGCTGGTGCCGACCACGCAGATGCCAAACAGGTCCCGCGGCACCCGCGCCAGCGCCGGATAGACCTGTGAGTTTTCGCCCGCGTCATTGGACTTGAAGCGCCGGTGAGCGCCGCGCACCAGCGCATCGATCCGTTCAGCGGACGGCAAATGGCCGGTCGAAACATAAGCCGGGCCGTTCTCAGCCTCTTCGACTTCCGTAGACATGTTCCCTCCCATTATATAACGCTGTGCACACCGCAGAAAAATGACTTTGCGGCCTGGGCGTCATTTCTACTTTTATATATCAGATATATACTTGAATGATCTCCAAAGTTGCGTTCTAAAAACTACTGACAACCTTCGCATTCATACCAGATCACAATATTCTTAGCACCTGGAGATTTGGCTGCCTGGAGCTTCGCCGGAATTGCGGAGGGGGAAAATTAGGCGCCGCATCAGCCCGCAATGCGACGAGAACATATTGCGAACGAAGAACAAATACGGTACATCACGTTCATGGATCACCAATTCCCTTGCATGCGGACCGGAGCACAGCAATGAGTCAATCGACGTTGCGACTCGTCGAAGGATCTTCCATGGACAAGGCCAAGGCGCTCGACGCGGCGCTCTCTCAGATCGAGCGGCATTTCGGCAA
>JBGGNI010000131.1:0-3594 GCA_041287585.1 Xanthobacteraceae bacterium | reverse complement strand
TTGGACTCGATAATGCCGGCGAGCGCGGCATTCACCGTGGTGCCGACGCTGGGATCGGTGATGACGTGGCCGGGAATTTCATAGGCCATGGCGACATCGGCCTTGCTGCACACCTTCCAGCGCACCGAGAAGACACGCTGTGTCGACATCGGAAGGAAGGCCGAACCGTCCGGGCGGCGATGCGGGGTGTCGCGGATGAGGTCGAGCGCGGCCTGGGGCTGCGCCTGCGGCGGGACGATCGGGAGCGCGGCGGGCGCCTCCGGCGCGACCTCGGGAGTTGCAGCAGCGGGCTCGGCAGCGGAGGAATGGGCAGCAGTGGGAACGGCTCCCGGGATCGGCGCCTGGGATGCGGGAAGCCCGGCGCCCAGAATGCCATCGGTCTTCTGCCCGGCATTCAGCAGCGCGGCGACACGGTACGAACTGGGCACGGCCTCGCCGGCGTTCGCGGAGCGACTGGCAAGGGCGATGCCGGCATCGGGATTGCTCATCAGGATCGGCAGCACGGCGCTGGAGGCCCCGACGACCTCGCGGGGCTTGCCGTTCTTGTCGAGGCCGTTCTTGTCGAGGCCGTTCTTGTCGAGGCCGTTCTTGTCGATGCCATTCTTGTCGATGTTCGCGTCGCGCGTCGGTGCGGTGCGAACCTGCGCCGGCTTCGCGTCGCCAGTGCTCGGCGGGTTGATGCCGAAATCCTGGCTCTCATTCTCGATGAAATAGCGGGCGACATACTTCGTGCCGACCTCGGTAACGATGCCCGTTACCGCGATGGTGGCCGCGAAGATGGCTGTAGTGAGCAGATAATAGAACATGACGAGCCCCCGGCATCGAACAGGCCGCCGCAAAGCCAATTCGGTATCATACTAACACGCCAAACGTAGCTTACGTAACATTGCGCGCGAACAAAAATACACTCCGCGCGCGCCTCGGCTCCGAAACGCTCGGGCATGTCGCGATTTAAGGCGAGGCTACATGTAACGCTGCCACACAGAATATGTTAACGCCTTACAACAACAAATAAAACTTGATCTAACGTGGTCGGCGAATATTGTAAAAGGCTGGTTTTAGATTCACGCAGGCACCCATGCACCGCTCGTTCCGAAACCTTGCCGGCGCCCTCGCCCTCAGTGCCGCATGCCTGATTGCAGCCTCCCAGCCCGCTGCGGCGCAGGGCATTGCCACCGATATGGATTTACGCGGCATCACCTCGCTGCGGGTGACGGCGAGCCCGATGACAGTCGATTCGCTGGATTGCAGCGTCGAATCCGCCGCCATGGTGCGTGAACTTCGGCAGCAACTCGTCTCGGAAGGCATGAAGGCGACCGATTCCGACGCCGCGCTGGCGGTGGTCACCGTGCTGTCGACCCGCGATGCCAACACCGACGTGTGCAACTCGACGCTGATGCTCGGCGCCTACAAGAAAGCATCGTTCTTCGACAAGGATGTCGGCTGGATCCGCACCGGCTATGTCGTGATGTGGCAGAGCGCGGTTCTTGTATCCTCGCCCAGCGAGACCCATTCCGTGCAGGTTCGCGACGGCCTCGCCAAGCTCGGCGACGCCATGCTGGGCGATTGGCGCAACGCCAATCGCCCGGTCAATTCCGCCAGCAGCCAGTAGCCTGCCAGCGAAAACGGCGAACACTAGCCGGCAATATTAACCTTCCCGGCAATATTAATCTTCGCCGTAGAGCCAGTTGCCGACATAACCGCCGACCACGGCGCCGACCACGGTGACGCCGGCCTGGCCGGCCGTGAGCGCATAGCCGCCGCCAGCCATCATTGCGCCGGCGCCGCCGCTGCCGGTGAGCAGGACCGGGGTGATCATGCCGGCAGTGAGCGCATTGGCGACGATGACGCCGCCCACAGCGCCAGCAGCAATAGCGGCGACGCGGTAGAAGCTGGTCTCACCCTCAATGGCCGGGGCCGGCACCGTGCTGGACTGCGACGGCATGGTTACCGTCGGGGCCGGAGCCACGGCAGCGGGCTGCTGCGCATGAGCCGGCGCCATTATTGCGGGGGTGAAGGCAAAAAGGCTCAGGCCGAGAATCAGTGCGCGCATCGCGCTCTCCCGTTCATCGCGCTGCCGCACCCGGATGGCTGCGACTGGCGCCAACAGCTGCACTTGAAACGACGCACGATCCGCCGAGACGATCAGACGGTGCGAAACGGCAGGGCGGCCAGGATCGAAGTCGGCTTCTTTTCCTTGCCGATCTTATCATACCACCGGCGCGACATCAGCATCGAACGCTTGGGGCGGAATTTATTCTGTTCCATTACCTGCTTGACGTAAAGGCGGGCCTCCTCATCGGAAAGCACGCCGCCAGCCAGCTCATTATAGAGCGCGGCAGCCTCGCGAAACTTCTTCTTGCCGAGCTTTTTGCGCTTGCCGCCGAAGCGGTCGAGGATCGGCACCATGCGGCCATCGACCTCGCGCTCCAGCCGGATGCCGTTCTGCTGCGCCGCATAGAGCACGATGCCCCGCGCCTCGGTGGGGTCGAGCCCGAACTGCGAAATCCCCTGCTCCAGCAGGCGACGCTCCTCTGCCTTGGAGACGAAAGGGCGATCGAGCGCCGCGAGTTCCACATAGCCCATGAAACGCTCGCTCGACGTATCCTGCTTAGGCATTGCCAGTCCCGCTCCCGAAAGTCGGCGTCGCCGCCGGCTTCCCCCCACTCCACATTACATGCACGGCCCAAGCAGAGCCGGCGCAACACTTATCCCGCGTCAGCCCCAGAACTGCAGTACCGCAAAGAACGCATGGGAAACCAGCGTCAACGATACCCCGATCACAATGGCTTTGGCGATGGCGTTATTGATAGAAACCACCGATGTTTTCGGACGCAGGCCGATGAGGATCGCCGCGCTGCTGCCGAGCAACGAGCTCAGGACAATCTTGGCAAACACCCAGCCGAGCTGGCCGTAAAGAGCGGGACCGGCCTCCAGGAGACGGCGGAAATAATTCTCCTGCCAGAACTCGGACGGCTGGTCGGGAAAGAATATCTGCCAGGTCTGCAACGCCGACCATGACGCCATCGCCAGAGCGGCAACCGTCAGCAGCGTCAGCGACAGTGTATTCGCGACCAGGATCGAGACGACGAGATAGCGGAACCCCGAAATATGGAGGTTGCGCATCGCCGGAAGCTGGGCGGAGAGCATGCGGTTGCCGAGGTCCGCACAGATCACCGCGCTGTTGCGCGCCACTACGAGGATGGAGGCGATCAGCGGCACCGATATGGTGGTCTGCACGAAGCCGATGCCGGCCAGCGTCTCGTCGTGCAGGATCGACTTCAGATAGCCGCCGAAGGCGTGATAATTGAAGCCGAACCACATCGACACGAAGCCGAGAATGGCGCCGCCAAGGCCAAGATAGCCCAGCATGAAGGGCGAGGCGCACAGCACCCAGAAGTATTCGGCGAAATAGCGCGCGAACCAGCGCAGCGGATGGCCGGCCTTGGCATAGCTGCGCCAGGCATCGGCCTGCGGGCTGCTCGCGCCGGCCTCGACCGCGATGAGTGCGCTCTCGCCTTCGAGGTCCAGCCCCATCATGGCCCGCTCGATGGCACCGATCTCGGCGGCGACCGGCCGGATCGTGCGGCTGCG
>JBGGNI010000130.1:0-2704 GCA_041287585.1 Xanthobacteraceae bacterium | reverse complement strand
CCGGGCGCGCATCAGGATGTCGTCCACCTCCGCGTCATCATCTAATGAGAGACCCGCAATGACAAAGTATAAGCTGGAGTACATCTGGCTCGACGGCTACAAGCCGGTCCCCAATCTGCGTGGCAAGACCCAGATCAAGGAATATGCCGAGTTTCCGACGCTCGAGCAGCTTCCGCTGTGGGGCTTCGACGGCAGTTCCACCCAGCAGGCCGAGGGCCGCAGCTCCGATTGCGTGCTGAAGCCGGTCGCGGTGTATCCGGACCCGGCCCGCACCAACGGTGCGCTGGTCATGTGCGAGGTCATGTTGCCGGACGGCGTCACGCCGCACTCGACCAATGCCCGCGCCACCATCCTCGACGATCCCGGCGCGTGGTTCGGCTTCGAGCAGGAATACTTCTTCTACAAGGACGGCCGCCCGCTCGGCTTCCCGGCCGCCGGCTACCCGGCGCCGCAGGGCCCCTACTACACCGGCGTCGGCTATTCCAATGTGGGCGATGTCGCCCGCCAGATCGTCGAGGAACACCTCGACCTTTGCCTGGAAGCCGGCATCAACCATGAAGGCATCAATGCCGAAGTGGCGAAAGGCCAGTGGGAATTCCAGATTTTCGGCAAGGGCTCCAAGAAGGCCGCGGACGAAGTCTGGATCGCGCGCTATTTGCTTCAGCGCCTGACCGAGAAGTACGGCATCGACATCGAGTATCACTGCAAGCCGCTCGGCGATACCGACTGGAACGGCTCGGGCATGCATGCCAACTTCTCGACCACCTATCTGCGCGAAGTCGGCGGCAAGGACTATTTCGAAGCGCTGATGGCCGCGTTCGACAAGAACCTGATGGACCACATCGCCGTCTACGGCCCGGACAACGACAAGCGTCTGACCGGCAAGCACGAGACCGCGCCGTGGAACAAGTTCAGCTACGGCGTCGCCGACCGCGGCGCTTCGGTGCGTGTGCCGCACTCCTTCATCAAGAACGACTATAAGGGCTATCTCGAGGATCGCCGCCCCAACTCCCAGGGCGACCCCTATGCGATCGCCTCGCAGATCCTGAAGACCGTCTCGGAAGTGCCGACCACTGCCGCTGTCGCCGCGGCCTGATCTCGGCTGAAACAAAAAAAAACCGCCGCGCGGGCAGAGATGCCGGCGCGGCGGTTTTTCTTTGTTGGGGGTGTGGGTTCCGGGTGCCGGGTTCCCCTCCCCGGCCCTCCCACGCATGCGGGAGAGGGAGAAGAAGGCGCCCCTTTTAGCCCTCTCCCGCGTGCGGGGGAGGGTTGGGTGGGGGAACGGCGCGACCGTCCGCCAATGATAGCGACCGCCCCGGCGCCGCTCAGCCCTGCTGGATCGCGCTGACCGCCCAGGGCTGGCCGGGCTGGCGGACGAAGGTCCAGAACTCGGTCGCCTGCGTCGGCCGCTCGGCATCGCCGCGCACCACGCGGCCGCCGTCGCGCTCCACCAGTACGTCGATCAGTTCGTAGCGCATCGCCACCGTGGCGTAGTCGACGCCCTGCTCGTTCCAGGCCTCCGAGAGATCGCCGCGCAGCAGCTTCACGTCCGACAGGCGGTTCGCCACGCCGTCGCGGGCATATTCGTCGAGTTCCTGCGCCACGTAGCCGAACATTTCCGGCGTCAGCAGGCGCTGCAGGCTGGCGCGGTCGTCGCGTCCATAGGCGGTCTGCACCTCGGTGAGCGTGCGCTCGAAGGCGTCGAAGTCCGCCGCTACCGGCTTGATGGTGCGCCCGCGCGGGGCGCTGCCGAAGCCGGCCGGCATCGGGCGCGAACCGGCATCCGCCGGCTGCTCGCGGGCATAGGCCTGCTGATCCGGCCCGCCGGCCAGAGCCGGACGGTTGCGGTTGCGCAGCCAGCCCATGACCAGGCGCGCCACCACGACGATGAGCACGACCTGAAGCAACAGGCCGAGAATGCCGGACAGGCTGCCAAGCCCGGAGAAGAAGCCGCCGCCCATCAGCATGCCGAACAGGCCGGCGCCGAGCAGGCCGCCCATCAGCCCGCCCATGAAGCCGGGCCGGTTGAAGAAGCCGCCGGTCTGCGGCGCGCGCGCCGCTGCGCCGGGCTGGGCGCTCGGACCGGGCTGGGTGGGGCTGGCGGAACGCTGCATCGGCTGCGCCGAGGGCGCGGTCGGGGTCGGCGCCGGGGTCGACCAGGTGCGGGTGCCGCGGCTGCCCATGCTGCTGCCGCCGCCGACCCGCGCATCGGCGAAGTCGGCTGAAATCATGAGGCCGGCCGCCAGGGCCAGCACGGCGAAAGCGGGGCGAAAACGGTTGAACATCGGTCTCTCTCACTCTCCGGCGACAACTGCCGCTGCGTAACATATGGGATGCGACGATGGCTTCGAAAAGGCGGGGGCTTCGAAAAGGCGTGACGGCGACGCTGCCTCACAGATAGGGCGAAGCGAGCCAGATCGTGCGGTTGCGCAGCCGGGCGAGGAAAGGGCGTGCCTGCAGCGTGCTCTCCGTCTCGGCACCGGCGCCTTCCATGGCTTTCAGAATGCGCTGCTCCACCGCGGTGGCGATGGTGGGATCGTAGAGTTCGAGATCGAGCTCGAAGTTCAGCCGCAGGCTGCGCGGATCGAGATTGGACGAGCCGACATAGGCCCACAGCCCGTCCACCGCCATGAGCTTGGAATGGTCGAACACCCCGGCGGCGCGCCAGACGCGGCAGCCGCCGGCCAGCACCTGGTCGAGCTGG
>JBGGNI010000129.1:0-16329 GCA_041287585.1 Xanthobacteraceae bacterium | reverse complement strand
GACAGGCCCAGCAAATACAGGGTCGACGGATAATAGAGCGTCGGCTCGAAGCGCCGCAGATCGTCTGGTATCGCCGTGCCGTCGAGCGCGCAGGCGAGCACGGCGCCGAGCATCCGGTAGCCCGGATCTTCGAGCTTGCTCAGCACCTGCCCCGTCGTCACGTCGACGATCGCGGGCGAACCCGCATTCTCGGCGATCCAGCTCTTCCGGAACACATCGAGGATCCCGGCATCCCGGATATCCGCACGCAAAAGGTAAAGAACTATCCTTAATGAATTGTAACCAAAGACCGGGGCAAAGCCTGCCGCCGGCACCGGGGGGCCGTTGGCGGGCACGGAAATCCAGTCCGGCGGCAGGCGGGCCGGGCCGATGCGGGCGGCGGCGATGAGTTTCAACCCGCTGATCGAGAGTTCGGACCAATCGGTGTCCGGCGCCAGGCCCGCCATAACGGGGAGCGCCTCGAACACCCAGTAGGACAGGTTCAGCACCGGCCCGTCCCGGCGCTCGCGCGCCGAGAAGCCGGTCGGGCCCGGCAGCAGCACCAGCCGGCCGGCCTCGCGCTTCACCACGCTGGCACCGAGGGCGCGGGCCAGCCGGCCGGCGCTAGCGAGATAAGCGGGCTCGTTCCAGGCCCGGCCGGCCAGCGCCAGCGCATAGGCGATCAGCAGGTCGCCGTCGCTCGCCGAGTTGATGTCGGTGACGTTGGGGCTCGCCGCAGGGTCCCAGCGCCAGGCGGCCAGGCCGTCGTCGCGGATCAGCAGTTCGGTTCGGGTGAAGCTCCAGATGCGCTCGAAGCTGCCGCGGTCGCCGGCCAGATAGGCCAGCAGCATCCCGTAGCCCTGGCCCTCGCTGTGGCTGATGCCGCCATTGGCGGTATCGATCACCCGGCCGCTGACATCGACGAACTTCGTGCGATAGGCGCTCCAGGCCTCGGCCGGCAGGCTCTGTGCCGTTGCCGTGCAGGCGCAGGTGACGGCGAGGAGGAAGCCGGCGACCAGCCGCCGGATCATGAGGTGCGCCCGAGCCGCCTCAGCAGCAGCGAGGTGGCGATACCCAGAATGACGCTGGCCGCCACCAGCATCAGCGCATAGGGCAGGATGTTGATCGACAGCCAGTTCGCCGCCACCAGCCGCAGATTGACGAAGCCCAGCGGCTCGGTAACCACGAAGTCGTAGGCGCCGCCCTCGCGTCGGTCCATGCGCCCGGTGGAGGCCTGGTAGGAAAGGATGTGCCCGCTTATGCGGATCCACATCTCGTTCACGGTCAGCGAGGTCAGGCCGGCGGCGAGCAGTTCCGGCGAGCGGCCGGCCACCACGGTCCAGGCCGCGGCATTGCTGGGGCTGGTGCCCTGCGCCATCAGCACGGAGGTGCGCGAGGCCGGCTCGTAAAGGCTCTGCGCCGCCTCGCCGAAGCGCAGCGAGGCATAGGAAATGTTGAAGGTTCGCTTCATCCAGGCTTCGAAGCCGGTGACCAGGCCGCTGACGCCGCCGCCGCCGGCGAGCGCGTCGCGCCAGCGCAGGAACACCTCGCCGGTCTCGCGCGGGGCCGCGGTGTCGGCGGCGTCCGGGGCCGGATCGGTCTTCTGCCGTTCGCGAAAGCGGTTCAGCACGTCGTCATAGCGCCCGGAATCGCCGGAGGGCCGGGCCGCGTCCTCGCCGGGGCCGGCCAGCCAGTTCACCCGCGCGGTGTCGGCGATGCCGACCTGGGTGAGGATGCCGGGCGCGATCTGGCCGATGGCGCCGACGAAGATGGCGCTGCGCTCGCTGAGGCTGGAGGAGACCGGCGACAGATCGAGCGGTAGCACAGCGCCGGAGGCGAGCGCCAGGCGGGTGAGCAGCGTGCCGGCGGCAGACAGGGTGGCGGCGTCGTTCTGCCCCAGCACCAGGGCCAGCGGGCCGGAGTCGCGATTGTACGGGAAGGCGCTGGCGGCAAAGGCCGCAAGGTCCGGGCGGCGTCCGATGCGGGCGAAATCGTCGAACTGGAATTCGGAGGAATCGAACAGCACGAAGCGGCTGGTGCCCGGCAAGGTGGTGCCCGGCAGGCAGCGCTCGTCGGCCTCGGTGTCGAGGATCACCTCCAGCCACATCTCGTTCACGCCCGGGCGGAAATTGAGCAGAGGGAAATTGATCGGCTCGCGCTGCAGCAAGCCGCCGCTGGTCGAGGTGACGGCGATGGTCGAGGCGATCTGGCCGTTCACATAGAGATCGACATGGCTGCCCGGCCGCACCACGTCGGTATAGGCGGCGTCGAGCAGCAGCCGGCCCTCGCCATAGGCCGTGGCGTAGAAATCGGCCGGCAGCGCCACGGCGAAGCGAACCCGCAGCCGGCGGCCGGAGAATTCCTGCGTCGAAACGCCGAGGTCGGCCAGCCGCACGCCGCGGGCGCCGTTGAACAGCGGCGCGTCCGGAGCGTTCCAGCTTGCGGTCGCCACCGAATCGGGGCTCGGCGGGCGCACGGTCGCCAGCCGCTCGATGGCCGCATCCACCTCGCCGAGCGTCGGCCCGGAAATGACGAAGGTGTTCGGCCCCAGCCGCTGGTCGTTGACGAAGCGGGCCACCGGCCGGTCGGCCGCGTCCGGCGGCGGCGAACCCATCACCCGCGGCAGTTCGCCGGCCATGCCCAGCACCACGGTGAGGGTGCCGGGCGGGGCGCGGGCGACGTCGCCCTCGGCGATGGTCACCACCGGATTGGCGAAACGGCCGTGCAGCGCCAGCGCCTGCGCCGCCCGCAGCGCGCGGCCATTGCCTACCGCGAGCGGGCCGGTGAGGGCGATGCGCAGCGTGGTCGATCCTTGCGCGTCGAGCCCGAAAGCCGGCAGCGCCTCGGCACCGCCGGACATCGGCGGCGCGCCGCCGGCGAAGGACAGGCCGGTGGCGGCGCCATTGATCTGCGTCCAGAGTTCATAGGTCGAGGACACCGAGCAATCGGTGCGGTGCCGCTGCACGACGTCGAAGCGCACCAGGTTCGGCCCGGCGCGCAGCAGCCCGGCGCGCACCTGCGCCGACAGCCGGGCCGGCGCCTGCGAGGCATTGATCGGCGTTTCGAAGACGTTCTGGCCGTTGACGGTGACGCGCAACCGGGAGGCCTCGGGCATCACCACCACGGCGTTGAGATAGCTGATCCAGAAGGTGGCCGGCCGTGCCGCCTCCTCGGCGGTGAGATTTACCGTCCAGGCATGGGCGTCAGTCTCGCCCTCCAGCACCAAACGCGGCATCGGCACGATCATCCGGTCCGGCTGCGTGGCGGAAGCGGCCGGTGCCGTGGCCGCCGCCGGCCGTGCCGCGGCGCCGGGCACCGTCAGCGTCGGGGCCGGGCGGCCGGGCACCATCTGGAACGGCGCCTCGGCGGCGCCGACGGGCGGCGCGGCCGGTGCGGCCGGCGCCGCGGGTGTTGCTGGGCTCATGCCGAACGGCGTGGTGCCCGGCGGCTTCATCTCGAAGGAGGATTGCGCGAGGCCGGCCGCGACCGACGCCAGCAGCACGGCGGGGACGACAAGGGCGCGCAGCATGGTGCGAAGGCCCGCCATCAGCGCTCGGCCTCGGCCGCCGTGGCGCGTGGCTGGCCGCCGCGCGCCACCCGGCGCAGGTCGAGCAGATAGGCGAGGCCGCGCCCGGTCTGGTAGATGGCGATGATGAAGAAGCTGATCGTGCCGCGCAGCACGCCGGGGTTCTTGCGCCGCGAGGCCTGGAATTTCTTCCACTCGTCGGCATTGGCGAAGATCAGGTCGGCGATCAGCCGGTAGTGCAGCGGCTGTTCGGCGCGGAACTGGCAGCCGAACAGCATGCCGTCGCCGTCGCGCTTCATCGAGCGGATGGCGAGCGGCAGCGTGTCGATGCCCGCATCGGACTGCGGCTTGAAGCGGATCAGCGCGATGGTGCCGCGCTCGATCATCGGCAGGTTGGAGGCGACCGAGCGCAGGCTGGCGCCGCCGATCGAGACGTCCTCGATGACCGCCGGGAAGGCGCGGTCGCCGAGCAGCAGTTCGCAGCGCCGCGACAGGTTCACCCGGTGGCTGCGGCGCCGGTTCTGCCGCTCCGACACCACGCCGAGCGCGCAGCCGGCGATGACGAGGTTGAGCAGGTTCCAGCCGCCGACCACCAGCGTGACGTCGGCAGAATAGGGCTCGTGGATCACGCGCCAGACGGTGATCGCCGCCGCAAGGATCTGCAGCCCGAAGATGATGAAGAACGGCTTGCCGATTTCGGAAATATGGCTGTCGTCCAGCGTCTCGCCCTTGGCGGTGACGTTGAAGCTCGGCTTGGTGGGGTTGGCGATCACCGAGATCAGCGCCGGCAGCAGATAGATCGACTGGATGTACTCGTAGAGCTCGGAAATCCACGGCCAGCGGTAGCGGCCATAGAGATAGTTCTGCATCAGCAGGTTCACCACGATGTAGGTCGAGGTGTAGGCCAGGAACTCGGCGCCGGAGGCGTTGAAGATCTCAAGCGAAAACAGCAGATAGAACAGCGGCGAGATGAGGAAGATGATGCGCGAGAACGGGAACAGCCAGAACAGCGTGCTGGACATGTAGCAGAGCCGTTGCGGAAAAGTGAGGCCGCGCTTGCCGGGCGGGAAGCTGAACCGCAGGATCTGCATCATGCCCTGCGCCCAGCGGGAGCGCTGCCCGATGAAGCTGGCGAAGGTCGGCGGCTGCAGGCCGGCGATCAGCGGGGTGTCGACATAGATGCTGTGCCAGCCGCGGGCGTGCAGTTCCAGCGCCGTTTCGCAATCCTCGGTGATCGAGCGGCCGCGGAAGCCGCCGGTCTCCGCCAGCGCCTCGCGCCGCAGCACCGCGGCCGAGCCGCAGAAGAACGAGGCGTCCCACTTGTCCAGCCCGCGCTGAATGACGCCGTAGAACATCTCGTTCTCCGACGGCATGTGGTCCCAGGTGTCGAGATTGCGCTCAAGCGGGTCGGGATTGATGAAGAAGTGCGGCGTCTGAACCAGAAACAGCCGCGGGTCGCGGCCGAAAAAGCCGACGGTCTGGCGCAGGAAGCTGCGGGCCGGGGCGTGGTCGGCGTCGAACACCACGATCAGGTCGCCGGTGGAATGCTCCAGCCCATTGTTCAGGTTGCCGGCTTTAGCGTGCTCGTTGCGGCGGCGGGTGAGGTAGCGCACGTCGAGGCCGGCGCACAGTTCGGCGAGTTCGCGGCGCCGGTTCTGCGCCACGGAGGCCGCACCCGGGTCGTCCTGCTCGCATTTCTGGTCGGTGCCGCCATCGTCGAGCAGCCACACGGTGAAGCGGTCCGCCGGATAGTCCATCGCCTTGGCGGCGGCGAGCGTGGAGGCGAGGAGTTCGGTTTCCTCATTGTAGCTCGGCACGAAGACATCGACGGTGGGGCAGCGATCATCCGGCACGGCGGGCGCGACGCGGGAGGGTAGCGGCGCAGAGACCACGAACAGGCTGAGCCCCAGCATGAACACGCTGTACATTTCGGCGAGGTAGAGCAGGAACCCCGGCACGAAATCTTCGATCTGGCCGATCGGCGGCAGCGTGCTGGTGGTGCGCCAATAGACGTAGCGCAGCACGATGGCGGTGCCGAGCGCCAGCCCGATCATCCGCGGCACGCCGCCGGGGGCGAAGCTTTTCAGAATGATGATGGCGATGACGACGATGGTGCCGGCGATGAGATGCGCCTGGAGGCTGACTGGCAAGGTGGTGAGAAACGCCGTCACCAGCGTGGCGGCGGCCCAGCACAGCGTGATCAGAAATCGGCGCATCGGGTGCCAGAACTCCGCGGGCGGCTGCGGCCCGTCGCACGGATGGAACCACCCGCATGATGATGTTTCAAGAACATAGTCCCTGCCGGCCCCTCAGCGGTCTGCCGAATGGCGCCAAGGCGAAGAGAATGCATATATTTCCGTTGGGTCCTGTGCGTTGCAGTATCGGGCGGCCCGGCGCATCGGGCAAGTAGCCTGATCGGTGCCGCATGGTGCTAATGTACCGTAACGCCGAGATATTCTGAGTATCTTGGTTAATTCCTTCGCGCCTGCACACAAGCTACAGTCTGGTCTGGCGAGTGATTCGATTATTTCGCTCTTTTCCCGGTAAATTAGCCCCCAGGCGAATCAACGACGTGACGACGGCACCCGAGTTCCGGCGGACGAAGAGATCGAAGCGGCGGTTCGGTTCGCTGGCGGTGCTTGCTTGCCTGGCGCCGGTGCTTGTGCTGGAGGCCTGCGCGCCCTACCCGGTGACCGGCCGCAATCCGCGCCTGACCAGCCGCACGGTGGAGGTGCCTCCGGCCAAGGCGCTGGTGGTGCCGCAGCCCGGCGGCCCGAAGGTGCTCACCGTGCTGGAGACCCAGTTCGCCAATGCGCTGGAGCAGGAGGTGGTGCTCGCCACCCTCACCGCCACGCCCGGCCAGAACGCATTCCATGTGGTGTTCTTCGGGCCGGCGGACGGCAATGTGGGCGCGGAGAACAACCGCAAGGACGACCGGCTTTCCGATGAAACGCTGGCCGAGGAGATCGAGGAGCGGTTTCCCGGCGTCGGCATGCATATGTCGACCTTCTTCGTGCAGAACCGCTACGGGCCGTTCGGCTATGCCATCGGCCGGGCCGGCGGCGGCGAAATGTGCCTGTATGGCTGGCAGCGCATTGAGGCGCAGGTGCCGCTCTCGCCGGTGATCAAGAGCCGCGGCGTCATCAATCTGCGCCTGCGCCTATGCGAGAAGGGCGCCACCGAGCCCAGCCTGCTGCGGTCGATGTACGGCTACAGCATCAACGGCTATTTCCTGCCGCCGTCCTGGAATCCCTATGGCCGGCCCATGCCGCAGCCCGAAGGTATCGGCCGCATCGGCGGGCCCATCACCTTCCCGGAGGGCCGGCAGGGCGAGGGCACGGTGCTGGACGGGCCTATGGGCCCGGCTCCGGCGCCCGCCCGCAGCGCCGGGCCGGCGCGCGCGCGCAGCAGCGCCGAGGCGGCCGCCCCCGGCCAGCCGCAGCCACCCGCGACGCCGCTGCCGGGCTATCCCGTGGTGCCGCCGCCGCCGGGCGGGCAGTAAGTCCGGTTTAGCTTCAGCCTTTGGCCGACCCGCCGCTGCCGTAAAGCTTGGCGATGATCCAGGGCGTCAATAGCCCCTGCACTACGACGCTGAAGATGACCACGGCGTAGCAGACCGAAGCGAGCGCATCGCGATGGGGCGTCTCAGCCGGCAAGGTCAGGGCAAGCGCTAGGGAAATGCCGCCGCGCATGCCGGTCCAGGTCAGAAGGCCGATGGCGCTGTGCCGCTCGGCCGCGGCGATCGGCAGAAACCACACCGGCACGACGATGCTGAGATAGCGGGCCAGCAGGGCGATCGGGATGGCCGCCAGCACCGGAAGCACGCCGGCAGCGCTGAACGAGATGGTGAGCACCTGAAACCCGATCAGCAGGAACAGCAGCGTGTTCAGCAATTCGTTCACCATGGTCCAGAACGCCGTGAGCGATTCGCGCCAGCGCACCTCGCTCTTCTTGGCTGCATTGCCCAGCATCAGGCCGGCGACCACCACGGCGATGGGGCCGGACACCGCGAACACGCCGGCAATGCGGTAGACCGCGATCACCAAAGCGAGCGAGAGGGTGATGACCTGGATGTCGTTCCGGGCGAGCTTTGCCGCCAGCATGGCGAGAGTGCCGCCCGCGGCCCCGATCAGCGCGCCGCTGGCGCTGTCCAGCAGGATGGAGCTGGCGAGCCGGCCGTCGCCGATGGTGTCGGTCCGCCCGTTCGCCAAGGCCAGCATGGCGAAGAACACCACCACCGCCGCGCCGTCATTGAACAGTCCCTCTCCGGTGATGAGCGCGCGCACGCGCTCGGGCAGCGCAATGCGGTCGAACAATTGCTCCACCACCACCGCGTCGGTCGGTGCAAGTATTGCCCCCAGCACCATGCACCAGGCCAGCGGCACCAGCACCCCGCTCAGATGGAAGACCGCCCAGATGGCGCCGCCGAACAGCACCGTGGCGAGCACCACGCTGAAGGTGGCCAGCATCAGAATCATCCAGGCGCTGGTGCGGATCTGCCGCAACCGGACATGGAAGCTCGCGGCGAACAGCAGCAGCGCCAGCAGGCCCTCCAGCAGCACTTTAGAGAGGTTGGCCGCCTGCAGCCGCTGCTGGGTGCGGGCCAGCAGGTCGATGCCATTGATCGGCGGCAGCAGAGCGATGATCAGCGAGATCGCCAGCGCGCCGAGCAGCAGGGCGATCGGCCGCGGCAGGTCGAAACTGCGCTCGTTCACGAGCCCGATAAGCGTCGCCATCAAAAACAGCAGCGCGGCGATGTCGAAGGTCGAGAGCATGTCACGGCTCCTCGGCGCCGTCCCCCCACAGGACGTCGAGATGCCGCGCGGCAGGATGCGTTGCGGCGCGCCTATCCAAGCACCCGCAGGTCTTTGCGTCGACAGCGGTGAGCCGGGCTCAGCCGCGCGGGCGATCGCCCGGCGGGGTCGGGATGCCGAGATTGCGCTCGGCCACGGTCGGCACCAGCAGGCGCGGCGGGGCCGGCCTGGCGGGCGGCGGCGTCACAGTGCTGCGCGCGGCCAGCGCTGCGGCCGGCACCTGACGCACGGCCACGGGAGCGGTGTTCTCGGCGGGGGCCGGGCGGGCGTCCAAATTGATGAGAGCGAGCCGCCAGTGGCCGTCCACCGCCTGGAAGCCGAGATCGAACTCCACCCGCAGCGGCGCGGTGGGAAAGAAACCGGCGAGCCGCAGCACGCCGTCCGCGCTGATGCTCGGCGCCTTGGTCAGCTTGGCGTCCAGCAGCAGCACGGCGGCGAAATCGAGCTTCTGGTCGCGCCAGCCGCGGAACCGGTCGGCTAGGGCGGCGATGCTCTGCTTCTCCCGCAGCGCCGGGGCGCCGAGATCGCGCAGCACCGAGTAATTGCCGGTGACATTGGCCTGGTTCACCGCCAGCAGCGTACCGCGCAGCAGCGCCAGCAGCACCGGGGGCGGCGGCACACTCAGGGCGGGCTCGGCGAGCGCCGGCGGGTTGGCCGCCTGCGCGCCGCGCCCGGAGGCGCCCGGCAGCAGCACGAGGCCGAGCGCAGCGGCGATCGCGGGCAGGCGGGCGCGCATCATGGGGTTCACCATGCCATCATCACGCCGGCCTTGCCGCCGACCGAGCCTTCCGAGACGCCGATGCCGAGGCCGCCGGTGACGAAGAAGCTGTCGTCGAGCACCCGGGCGATGCCGGAGACGGCAAAGGCGCTCTTGCCACCGAAGGTACCCCATTGCGCGCTCATCGCCACGGTCTTGTTGGTGGGCAGCGTGGGCGTGTCCATGGCGATGGCCATGGCGACGCCTTCCTGCACCTTGGCGATGTCGGCATAGATCGGCGAGAAGTCGACCAGCGAATTGACGTCGGCGCTGGCAAGGTTGCCGCTGATGTCGGTGGTGACCACCTGGAGCGTGCCGGACTGCGCCGAACGGCTGGCCTGCGAGGTGATGCCCGCCATGGAGTAGGTGGTGTCCAGGGTGCCGATGGCCACCTGGTTGGCGCGGGTGGTCTTGGCGCCGCTGCCGATGGCGGTAGAGCCGGCAAAGGCGGCCTGCGATTCGGCGCCGATGGCGGTCGCGGTCTTGCCGCCGGCGCTGGCGTTCTGGCCGAGCGCGGTGGCGCTGACGCCCTTGGCACTGGAGCCGGAGCCGAGCGCGACGGCGCCTTCCGCCGAGGCGGTGGCGGTCTCGCCGACGGCCGTCGCCTTCTTGGCGCTGGCTTTGGCGCCGGTGCCGAGCGCGGTGGCGCTGACGCCGCTGGCCGCCGCGCCGGAACCGAGGGCGACGGCGCCCTCAGCGGTGGCGGCCGCGGTCTCGCCGATGGCGGTCGCCTGCTTGGCGGTGGCGGTTGCGCCGGTGCCGACGGCGGTGGCGCTGACGCCGTTGGAAATGGAGCCGGCGCCGAGCGCCATCGCCCCTTCTTCCGAGGCATTGGCGTTGAGGCCGAGCGCGGTGGCATTGACGGCGGCGGCGACGGCGCTGTTGCCCACGGCGGTGGCGCCGATGCCATTGGCATTGGCGCTCTGGCCGAGCGCGGTGGCGCTGGTCTGGTTGGCCGCGGAGCCCTGGCCGAACGCCGAGGCGCCGGCCTGGTTGGCGCTGGCATTCTGGCCGACCGCGGTGGCATTGGTGTTGTTGGCGATGGCGAGCTGGCCGATGGCGGTGGAGGCGACGCCATTGGCGCGCGAGCCCTGGCCGACCGCGGTCGACTGCACCGCGGCCGCGGTCGCGTCCTGGCCCAGGGAGGTGGCGAGGTCCGAATCGGCTTTGGAGCCCTGGCCGATGGCGGTGGAACTCACCCCGTTCGCCACGGCGAGCTGGCCATAGGCGCTGGAACTGGTGCCGAACGCCTTGGCGCTTTCGCCGACCGCGGTGGTGTTGGGCTGTGTTGCGGCGGCGCTGGAGCCGAGCGCGGTGGAAAGTGTGCCGTCGGCGGTGCCGGCGCATTCCAGCGCGGCGGCGGTGAGCTGGCACACCACGTCGTCGGCCCACGCCGGCGCGGCGAGCAGCAGGGAGATGACGGCGAGCGAGGGCAGGGTGGCGGCGCTGCGCATTCGGGTCCGTCGCGGAACAGCGATGGGCATGTCAGCGAAGGGCATGGCGTCTCCCCGAAATCCGGCCGGCGCGGTCTGATTCCGCCGGTGGCACCATTAACCGGCCATTAGGGTTAATCCCCGGTTAATGCGGCGTCTTGCGCCCGTCATCGCAATGTGGGACGTGGCGCGCCGTCGCCGTTTCCAGGAGGCAGGACCATGCGCACCGTCACCCTTGCCGCCACGCAGATGGAATGCGGTTGGGACCGCCCGGCCAACATTGCCCGCGCCGAGGCGCTGGTGCGCGAGGCGGCCGGCCGCGGCGCCGGCCTGGTCCTGCTGCAGGAATTGTTCGAGACGCCGTATTTCTGCCAGGACCAGCTCCACGATTTTCTCGATCTCGCCGCCCCGTTCGAGGCCAATCCGCTGATCGCCCATTTCAGCCGGCTTGCCGCCGAGCTCGGCGTGGTGCTGCCTTTGAGCTTCTTCGAGCGGGCGGGGCCGGTCTGCTACAACAGCCTCGCCATGATCGACGCCGACGGCACCGTGCTCGGCCGCTATCGCAAGAGCCACATCCCGGACGGGCCGGGCTACACCGAGAAGTTCTATTTCTCGCCGGGCGACACCGGCTTTCGGGTGTGGCAGACCCGCATCGGCCGGGTCGGCGCCGGCATATGCTGGGACCAGTGGTTTCCGGAATGCGCCCGCGCCATGGCGCTGATGGGCGCCGAGATCCTGGTCTATCCCACCGCCATCGGTTCCGAGCCGCTGGATCCGACCATCGATTCGGCCGACCACTGGCAGCGGGTGATGCAGGGCCATGCCGGCGCCAATCTGCTGCCGCTGGTCGCCTCCAACCGCATCGGCACCGAGCACGGCCGGCGCGGCACCGAAATCCGCTTCTATGGCTCCTCTTTCATCGCCGATTCCACCGGCGCCAAGCTGGCCGAGGCCGGCCGTTCGGAGGAGAGCGTGCTGGTGGAGAGTTTCGACCTCGACGCCATCGCCCGGCAACGCCGCGCCTGGGGCGTGTTTCGCGACCGCCGGCCGGAGCTCTACGGCGCGCTGCTGACCCTGGACGGCGGGACCGCAGCATGAGCGCGCCCACCCCCGCCGCGGACGGTTTCCGCATGCCGGCGGAGTGGGAGCCGCACGCCGGCACCTGGATGATCTGGCCGGAGCGCCCCGACAATTGGCGGGACGGCGCCGCCCCGGCGCAGGCGGCCTTCACCGCCGTTGCCGCCGCCATCGCCGCCCATGAGCCGGTGACCATGCTCGCTTCTCCGGCAGCCGCGGCGGCGGCGCGTTTGCAGCTTCCGGCCGGCGTCGGTGTGGTGGCGGTGGAGAACGACGATGCCTGGTGCCGCGACAGCGGCCCGACCTTCGTCACCGACGCAGGCGGCCGGCTTCGCGGCGTCGATTGGGGCTTCAACGCCTGGGGCGGCCTCTATGCGCCGTTCGAGCGCGACCAGAAGGTAGCCTCCCGCATATTGGAGCGTGTCGGGGCACCGCGCTACGGCGCGCCGCTGATCCTCGAGGGCGGCTCCATCCATGTCGACGGGCAGGGCACGCTGCTCACCACCGAGGAATGCCTTCTCAACGCCAACCGCAATCCGCATCTGAGCCGCACCGAGATCGAGCGGCATCTGGCCGACCATCTCGGCATCTCCACCGTGGTCTGGCTGGGCCAAGGCCTGGTCGACGACGAGACCGACGGCCACATCGACAATCTCGCCTGCTTCATCCGCCCCGGCGTGGTGGCGCTCACCGGCTGCGAGGACCCGGCCGACCCGCAATACGCCATTTCCCGCGACGCGCACGCGCGCCTCACCAAGGCGAAGGATGCGCAGGGGCGGGCACTGGAGGTGGTGACCCTGCCGCTGCCCGGCCCGCTGTACCGCACGGCGCAGGAGGCGGCGGGGCTGCGCTCCGCCGGGGCGGGCGACAATGTGCGCAGCGTCGGCGAGCGGCTCGGCGGCTCCTATGCGAATTTCTACGTCGGCAACGGCTTCGTGCTAATGCCGCTGCTCGACCCGCGTACCGACGAGCCGGCGCGGGAGATTCTGGCGCGGCTGTTTCCCGGCCGGCGGATCATCGGCCTGCCGACGCGCGAAATCCTGCTCGGCGGCGGCAACATCCACTGCATCACCCAGCAGCAGCCGGCCGGCCGGCCGGGCTGAGGCGTCGGACCGTCACGATCGGCATCGTTGATGGGCTCAAGCGTGGCCGACCCCCAGCGACGTCGCCCCTCCGGTGCCCAACGAACGGCTCGTCGCCGCGCCGGTCTCGATATGGTCGAGGAACCACTGATAGACGGCGGAGATGCCGTCTTCCAGCGAGATGCTCGGCGACCAGCCGAGGGTGCGCAGCCGGTCGGCGCTCATCAATTTGCGCGGCGTGCCGTCGGGCTTGGAAAGGTCGCGGACGATCTCGCCCTTGAAGCCGACGATGTCGGCGACGCAGCGGGCGAGGTCGATGATGGCGATGTCGTCGCCGGAGCCGACATTCACATGCCGCTCGTCGGAATACACCTTCATCAGGTGCACCAGCGCATCGGCGCAGTCGTCGACATGCAGGAACTCGCGACGCGGCGCGCCGGTGCCCCACACCACCAGTTCGCTGGCATTGCTGAGCTTGGCCTCGTGCGCCTTGCGGATCAGCGCCGGCAGCACATGGCTGGAGGCGAGATCGAAATTGTCCTCGGGGCCGTAGAGGTTGGTCGGCATGGCGGAGATGAAGTCGCTGCCATATTGCCGGCGATAGGCTTCCACCAGCTTGATGCCGGCGATCTTGGCCACCGCGTACCACTCATTGGTCGGCTCCAGCGGGCCGGTGAGCAGCGAGTCCTCGGTGATCGGCTGAGGGGCGAACTTCGGATAGATGCAGCTCGAGCCCAGGAACAGCAGCTTGGCGACGCCGACGCGGCGGGCCGCCTCGATGATGTTGGCCTCAATCATCAGATTGTCGTAGAGAAAATCGCCCGGAAACGTGTCGTTGGCGAGAATGCCGCCCACCTTGGCGGCGGCCAGGAACACCGCGTCCGGCCGGGTTTCCGCGAGCCAGTCCTCGGTCTCCGCCTGCCGCTTGAGGTCCACGGTCATCCGGTCGGCGGTGAGGACCTGACAGTCCTCGGTGCCGAGCCGGCGCACCAGCGCGGACCCGACCATGCCACGGTGCCCGGCGACCCAGACTTTCTTGTCGGTCAAGGAATAAGGTTCGCGGATCATTCGCTCAAGCCACGGCAAGGGGACGAGGAAAATTCTGCAGCAAGACCGGGCGCTCCGGCGGGTTCGCCCGCCTGTGGCCTGCAATCTGTCGGTGCCGCCATGCTCATGCTCCTCTCTCTGGGATGCGGGCCGGCGACGGGTCGCCGGACAGGCGGGGCGGGCCTTGGCGGCGCGCCCGTCGCATCATTCGTTGGTGACGCGCTTCTCGGTGGTCATGACCACGAGGTCCTCGCGCACCATTTCTTCACACAGCGCCTGCCAGGCGGTCTCGTGGCGCCAGCCCAGCTTGGTATGGGCCTTGGTCGGATCGCCGATCAGCAGCTCCACCTCGGTCGGGCGGAAATAGCGCGGATCGACCTCCACCAGCACCCGGCCCGTTTTGCTGCACGCGCCTTTCTCGTTGACCCCTTCGCCGTCCCAGGCAATTTCGGTGCCGACCTGACGGAAGGCATGCGAGACGAAGTCGCGGATCCGGGTGGTCTCGCCGGTGGCGAGCACATAGTCGTCGGGCTCGTCCTGCTGCATCATCATCCACATGCCGCGCACATATTCGCGGGCGTGGCCCCAGTCGCGCTGGGCATCGAGATTCCCGAGATAAAGTCGGTCCTGCATGCCGTGATGGATGGCGGCCACCGCGCGGGTGATCTTGCGGGTGACGAAGGTCTCGCCGCGCAGCGGGCTCTCATGGTTGAACAGGATGCCGTTGGAGGCGTGCATGCCATAGGCTTCGCGGTAGTTCACCACGATCCAGTAGGCGTAGAGCTTGGCGGCTGCGTAGGGAGAGCGTGGATAGAACGGGGTGGTCTCGCTCTGCGGCACCTCCTGGACCTTGCCGTACAATTCGGAGGTCGACGCCTGATAGAATCGGGTTTTTTCGGTGAGGCCGAGCAGCCGGATCGCCTCCAGCAGGCGCAGCGTACCGATGGCGTCGGCATTGGCGGTGTATTCGGCCGTCTCGAAGCTCACCTGCACATGGGACTGAGCCGCCAGATTGTAGATTTCGTCTGGCTGAGTCTCCTGGACGATGCGGATGAGGTTGGTCGCATCCGTCATATCGCCATAGTGCAGGAAGAAGCTTTGATTCTGCGTGTGCGGGTCCTGATACAGATGTTCGATGCGGGCGGTATTGAACGACGAAGATCGCCGTTTGATACCGTGAACCCTGTAGCCCTTGCCCAGAAGAAGTTCCGAAAGATACGTCCCGTCCTGACCGGTGACGCCGGTGATGAGTGCAACTTTATCTTTTTTCCGAAGATTCATTTGGCCTACTACGTCTCATGATAGAAACAGGAGTTTTCTGAACTTTAACTGTGTGCGGCATCGCGGCGCACATTGTTCCGGTGCGCAGTCCGCACCGGCCGTCGCGGTTTCGTGCCCGGTTTCCGATGGCCTGTCGGGCGCTGTCGGCGAATCATTCCCGAACGTGTCCCTAGCCGGCGCGCCACCCCGGCGCCGCGGCCATCACCCTTCTTGCAAGGTTTTCCATACGGTGTTTTGGCGTTCGGCGCCTTTTGTCGCCCTGTTGCAGGCGCTTCTGCCGCCTCGAACGGGCAGCCGGCACTCGGTCGGTTAAGGAAGACAGTCGGCCGTCCCTGCATCGTTCCACCCGGAACGTGCGGTCTGACCGAACACGACGCCCTTAAGGTCTGCATACCCCATTTGTGCAGCCGGCATACTGTAACCGGATGCAGATCGACCACCCACTCGCTGGGTGCAGTTTGCGCAACTTGGCCAGCTATATCAAGTTCGATCTGGCCGCCCGACTCCGCGCGGGGCCGAACTCTGTGTCAGCGCAATGAAGCCGGCGGCCCGCGCCGCGGTGCCTGCGTTGATGGTGCCGCATAGAATGCCGTCCGGCCGTCGCATCGGGTGGCGAATCGGGTCTGCCGCGGTGCAAAAACACCTGGCGGTGCGGCACTTCAACGCTCAGTTCCGGTTGATGACGAACAGCATCGGGTCCGGCTGTTCGCTGGTGTCGAGATTGCTCACCGCGACGGTGGTGTCGTAGCCCTGCGGATCGGTCACCGTCCATTGCTTCAACTGGTAGGTCTTGGCGTCGAACATGATCATCAGCCGGTAGGTGCCGACCATGGGCTGCTTCTCCTCCAGCACCACCGTGGCGAACACGTCGTCCTGATAGACGCCGGTGACGTTGCCGTTGCGCGCGAGGTCCATGTTTTCGGCCAGCAGAAAGCGCAGCGGGGTTTGCGACAGCGGGGTGATGTCCTGCGTCTTCAGCCGCCGATCGCGCACCGAGACCGAGCGGCCGTCGGCGACCAGCACCACCTGGCTCGGCGGATCATACTCGAACAGCACGCGGCCGGGCTTCAAGATGTAGAAGGCGCCCTTCTTGCGGGTGCCGTCCGGATCGACCTGCACGAAGCTGCCGGTCATCGCCTTGAAGCTGTTGAAATACGCGTTGATCCGCTCGATGGTCGCGGCCGCCGCGCGCGCGCCGCCGGGCGCCGCAGCCTGCTGAACGGCTTGAAACGGCTGCTGGGCCGGCGCCTGCGAGGCGGCGAGGCCGAGCAGAGCGAGGGCGAGCAGCGGGGCGGCGGTCGGGAACAGGCGCATGGTGACGACTCTCGGCGTG
>JBGGNI010000128.1:0-17785 GCA_041287585.1 Xanthobacteraceae bacterium | reverse complement strand
ATCCGCAATATCGCGGCTACAGCTTCGTGGTGGTGGAGGAGGAGATCATCATCATCGAGCCGCGTACCCGCAAGATCGTGCAGGTCGTGCATTATGACCGCGGCGGACGCGCGGCGGTCCGCAGCAAGCTGAAGCTGACGGACAAGCAGCGCAACATGATCCGCACCACGATCAAGCGCCCGACCACCACGACGACGACCACCGGCTCGGCGGTCGAGAAGGAAATCGTGATCGGCGATCGTCTGCCCGAAACGATGGTGATCGAGCGCTTCCCGGACACCGTCTATCGCGAGGTGCCGGCGATGCGTTCGTATCAATACGTCGTGCGCGATCGCGGCGTGTATGTGGTCGACCCGCGTGAACGCCGCGTGATCGATCTGATCGATTGATGAAGACGGATGCGGGCGGCAACACCGCCCGCATCCTCAACAGAGGGGAATTTTGGAAGAGGAGCAATGACAATGACCAAAGCAACATGGATGACCATTCCGGCTCTCGCCGCGACGCTGGTGTTAGGCGGTGCGGCTCAGGGCGGTTCGATCCAGGCACCGGACAATGTGGCGGCCGCTTCGGATTTCTCATCCAAGGGCGGCAAGGGGCATGCGAAGGGGCATGCGAAGGGCCATCACAAGGCATGGCACGGCCACTATGCGTGGAAGTCCCGCGGCGCGAACAATCCGCATTTCTGCCCGCCCGGCCAGGCCAAGAAGCCCGGCCTTGGCAGCGCGCATCGCTGCTGACAGTTCTATCCCTCCCGCCTTCGGGGAGGGATAGGGAATAAAAAAATCAGACGTGCCGGTTGCTCGGCGCGTCTGATTTTTTGTCTGCAAAGATTGACGCTTACCGCGTCACGACCACCGTGGCGCCGAGGCGCGTGCGGTTATAGAGATCGACGATGTCGTCGTTGCTCATGCGGATGCAGCCCGACGACGCCTCTTCGCCGATACGCCACGGTTCGTTGGTGCCGTGGATGCGGTACATGGTCTGGCCGAGATAGAGCGCGCGTGCGCCCATCGGATTGGCCGGTCCGCCGTCGACATGACGCGGCAGATCGGGCTGCTTGGCGAGGATGCTCGCAGTCGGCGTCCAGTCCGGCCATTCGCGCTTGTCGGAGACGGTCGAGGTGCCGGACCAGGCCGCGCCCTCGCGTCCGACCGCGATGGCATAGCGGATCGCGGTGCCGTCGCCGTTGACGTAATAGAGCCGCTTCTCGCGCTGGCGCACGAGGATGGTGCCGGGCGCGTGTTGCTCGCGGAATTGTACGGTCTCGCGCGGGGTGATGCGATAGAGCCCGAAGCCGAGCGCGTTCGACGACGTCGAATAGGACGACGCCGCGCGCTGCAGCATGAATTGCGACGCGCCTTGGCCTTGCGCGCTTGCGCTACGCGCGTTGCCGCGCGCGTCCGGCCCGGCGCTGCGCGCGTTCCAGCTCGGACGGAAGAAATCGCCGAAGCGCTCCTGTTCCGGTGCGAGGGCCTCGCGCTTCACTCTCGGCCTGGCCTTGCGCTCGGGCGCCGCGATCACGGGTTCGGATGTGGCGGCCTCGGTCGGCTTGTCGCCCGCCGGCTCGGACGCCGCCTGCGCCATCGCCACGGTATGGAGCGACAAGGCGGCGATCAGCGAAGCGAGAAGTACGTTGGATTTCATATAGTTCCTCCGGCGCCCCCGCCGTTGAGGGCCGGAAATTAGCGGCAATACAGCTCCGGTCTAGTGCAGGGAAGCCACACTAGGTCATGACCTGCATCAGGTTAGCGGATTTGCCTTAAGAATCGATGCCGCAGGGTATTTTCCCGTCAGCCGAAGGCCGCTGGGAGGGCGCAGCGAAGCGAGCCGGCGCGGCTCTGCCAAATACGGCAGGCGGCGAGCCGGACGGCGATCACTCGCCGTCCTTGTCCTCATCCTTGTCCTTGCCGCCGATCTGCTTGAGCTTGGCGAACACGGCGCTCACGTCCATGTCGTCCTTCGGCTTGCCGCCGGCGGGAACGGTCTCCTCGACCGGCTGCGGAGCGGTCGTGACCGCCGCGGGCAGGAGCGTCGCGCCGGCTTCGGCGGGCACAGGCTTTTCCTTCGCGGCGCGGCCGACTTCGAGATCGAGATCGATCTGCGAGCACAAACCGAGCGTGACCGGATCGAGCGGCGACAGCGTCGCCGCGTTCCAGTGCGTGCGGTCGCGGATACCCTGGATCGTCGACTTGGTGGTGCCGACGAGCCGCATGATCTGGCTGTCCTTCAGCTCGGGGTGATTGCGGATCAGCCAGAGGATGGCGTTGGGCCGGTCCTGGCGGCGCGAGACCGGGGTGTAGCGCGGGCCGCGCTTGGTCTTCTGCTCCGGAACGCGCACGCGGCGGTCGGCGAGTTTGAGCTTGTAACCGGTGTCGGCCTCGCCCTTCTCGATCTCGTCGCGGGTCAACTGCCCGGTCTGGATCGGATCGAGGCCCTTGATGCCCTGCGCGGCGTCGCCGTCGGCAATGGCTTTGACTTCGAGCGGATGGAGCTTGGCGAATTCGGCGATCTGGTCGAACGAGAGCGCAGTATTCTCCACGAGCCAGACGGCGGTCGCCTTCGGCATCAGCGGTGCGTTCGACATGGGTTCCTCCAGGCAAAATGGCTTTTGCGCTCCGTCCGCCCTTGCGGACGAAGCCTCTCCTGCATCGGGGATGGGGAAAGTGGCCGGAATATAGGGAAGTTGGCCGGTCCGGGCAACCCGGAGCGGTCAAAACAGAGCGGCAAAAGCGCGGCTTGACTTCGGTGCTTGCCGCACCCCATTTCGCTGTTGAAGCACCTTTGGTGCCGGAACCGCCTTTCCGCCGATGACCCAAGTCCCCGCCCAAGACGCTGAAAAGCCGCCGCTGAAGGTGGTTCTATGCTCCCCGCGCGGCTTTTGCGCCGGTGTGGTGCGGGCGATCGATTCGGTGGAACGCGCGCTCGCCCTCTATGGGCCGCCGGTCTATGTGCGCCACGAAATCGTCCATAACCGCTACGTGGTCGAAACGCTCAAAGCCAAGGGCGCGATTTTCGTCGAGGAACTGGACGAAATCCCCGAAACCGACGCGCCGGTGATTTTCTCCGCGCATGGCGTGCCGCTGTCGGTTCCCGACGAGGCGCGGCGACGCAATTTCCTGGCGCTCGACGCCACCTGTCCGCTGGTGACGAAAGTGCATCGCGAGGCGCAGATCCATTTCAAGCGCGGACACGAAATCGTGCTGATCGGGCATGCCGGGCATCCCGAGGTCGTCGGCACTTTGGGGCAGCTCCCCGAGGGCGCGGTGAAGCTTGTGGAGACGCTCGCCGACGCGGCGGCGTTCACGCCGAAGGATGCCAACAAGCTCGCCTTCGTGACGCAGACCACGCTCTCGCTCGACGACACCGCGGAAATCGTGAACCTCCTGAAGCAACGTTTTCCCGCGATCGTCGGGCCGCAGAAGGACGACATCTGCTATGCCACCACCAACCGGCAGGAGGCGGTGAAGCGTGCCGCGCCGCTGGTCGAGGCCATGATCGTGGTCGGCGCGCCGAATTCGTCGAATTCGCAGCGGCTGCGCGAAGTGGCCGAGCGCGCCGGCTGCGCGTACGCGGCGCTGGTACAGCGCGCCGAGGACATCGACTGGACCAAGTTCGGCGCGTTGCGCTCGCTCGGCGTCACCGCCGGCGCCTCGGCGCCCGAAGTGCTGGTCGAGGAAATGCTCGATGCTTTCGCCAAGCGCTACACGCTCGAGGTCGAGACCATGTCGGCCGCCAGCGAGGAGATGTACTTTCCGCTGCCGCGCTCATTGCGGCCCGAGGCCGCGGAGTAACGGATGGCCGTCTATACCGACGTCGGGACAGAAGAGCTCGACGCCTTCATCGATGGCTACGACATCGGGGAAGTGCTGTCCTACAAGGGTATCGCGGAAGGCGTGGAGAATTCCAACTTTCTGCTACACACCGGGGCCGGCCATTACATCCTGACGCTGTACGAGAAACGCGTCGCCACCAAGGACCTGCCGTTTTTTCTCGGACTGATGCAGCATCTGGCCGCGCGCGGGATCAATTGCCCGCAGCCGGTGCAGAACCGCAACGGCGAGATCTTGAGTAAGCTCGCAGGGCGCCCGGCCGCGATCGTGACCTTCCTCGACGGGGTGTGGCTGCGCCGCGCCGACGTCAAGCATTGCGCGGCGGTCGGAGAAGCGCTTGCGAAGCTGCATCTGGCGGGCGCGGATTTCCCCAAGAAGCGCGTCAACGCGCTCTCGATCGGCGGCTGGCGCCCGCTTTACGAAAGCTGCTGCGAACGCGCCGACAATGTGCAGCACGGCATGAAGGCGACGATCGAGAAGGAACTCCCCGCGCTTGAAAAATCCTGGCCGCGCGATCTGCCGCACGGCGTGATCCACGGCGATCTGTTTCCCGACAACGTGTTCTTCCTCGCCGACAAATTGTCCGGCCTGATCGATTTCTATTTCGCCTGCAACGACATGTTCGCCTACGACACCGTGATCTGCCTCAACGCCTGGTGCTTCGAGAACGATTTCTCCTACAACGTCACCAAGGGCCGCGCCTTGCTGCAGGCTTACGCCAAGGTGCGCCCGTTTTCGGATGCCGAGCTCGAAGCCATGCCGTTGCTCGCGCGCGGGGCGGCATTGCGGTTCCTGCTCACCCGCCTCGTCGACTGGCTCAACGTTCCGCCGGGCGCCTTGGTGAAGCCGAAAAGTCCGCAGGAATATCTGCGCAAGCTGCGCTTTCACCAGAAGGCGAAGAGCGTGCGCGATTACGGCGTGGAAACGAAGGAACTGGTCGCGTGAGCGGACCGGTCGTCATCTATACCGACGGCGCCTGTTCGGGAAATCCGGGACTCGGCGGCTGGGGGGCGATCCTGTCCTTTGCCGGCCGGGAGAAGGAATTGAAGGGCGGCGAACTTCACACCACCAACAACCGCATGGAACTGATGGCGGCGATTTCGGCGCTCGAGGTGCTGACCAAGCCGTGCGAGGTCGATCTGCACACCGACAGCCAGTATGTGCAGAACGGGATTTCAAGCTGGATCAATAACTGGAAAAGGAACGGCTGGCGCACCGCCGACAAGAAGCCGGTGAAGAACATCGACCTCTGGCAGCAGCTCGATGCGGCGCTGGCGCGTCACAAGGTGCGCTGGCACTGGGTGCGCGGCCATGCCGGCCATCCGATGAACGAGCGCGCCGACCAGCTCGCGCGCGACGCGATCGCGGAATTGCGGGGCCGCGGCGTGAAGCCGTAACGGTCGATCCTCATCCTTCGAGGCGCGACCTTCGGGTCGCTCCTCGGGATGAGGCGAAATGAATCAAAGGCTCTTGAGCAGATTATCCGCGCCGGAAATATCGACCTTGCCGGGCGCGTCCTCGATGTTGAGCGACTTCACCACGCCGTCCTCGACCACCATGCAGTAGCGCTTGGAGCGCATGCCGAGGCCGTTGGCGGAGGCATCGAGCTCCATGCCGACCGCTTTGGCGAAATCGCCGCTGCCGTCGGCGAGGAAATCGATCTTGTTGTCGGGATCGGAGGCCTTTTTCCAGGCGTCCTGCACGAACGGATCGTTCACGCTCGTCACCGCGATCGAGTCGATGCCCTTGCCCTTGATGGCTTCGGCATTCTTCACGAAGCCAGGCAGATGATTTTTGTGGCAGGTGGGCGTGAAGGCGCCGGGCACGGCGAACAGCACGACCTTCTTGCCCTTGAAAATCTCGTCGCCGGACTTCGCCACCGGCCCGTCGGCGGTGGAGACCCGGAAGGTGGCGCTCGGCAGCGTATCGCCGGCCTCGATGGTCATGGTGTGTCCTCTTCTGCGCTGGTACAAGGTCCTGCCGGCTCAGGGCGGGCGGCCAGCATAGTCGCTTGCCGACCGGCGGAAAGTGCTTTCAGCGCCTGGAGGCCCCGGCATCGACCTCGACGGCGTCGTCGCCGTCGGTCAAGGTGAAGCGCAAGGTGGCGGTGTCGATGTCGGCACCCTTGGGCATGCCTTCCACCGGCATCAGGAACACCGCCTTGCCGGGTTCCGCAGCCTGGCGCTTCGGCAGCGGCAGCGCCCAGTCCTCGTTCGGGCCCTCGACGAACAGGTCGGCACCGGCGGGGTTCTGGACCTTCGCCTCGATGCGCAGCGTCGTCACGCCGTCGCGCTGTTCCAGCGCCGCTGCCGTGATGCCGGTTGCTCCCGGAGCGCCCAGCCCGGCCGGGACCGGCACGGCGCGCTCGGCCGTCGCAAGCGGGGCGGGCAGCAGCGCACTGCCGCCGGGGGGCAAGGACAGCGTGACGTCGGCGTGAGCCGGCTGGCAGATCTTCTCGCAGACGGCATATTCGAGATCGAGCCGCAGCGTCACCGGCCGGGCGGGGTCCGTCGGCGTGATGCGCAGCGGCAGCACCACATCGCGCTTGTAGCCGATGGAGAAGGCGCCATCGCCTTCGCTGAACCGCATCGGCGCCGGCCACAGCACCTCGACGCCGGCAAGGTTCTCCGAACCCGACCAGTTGAAGCGCGGCGGCACGCCGCTGTCGCCGGGATAGCGCCAATAGGTCTTCCAGCCGGGAGACAGCCGGATTTCCACGCCACCGCGCAGCCTGGCGCCGTCGCTGCCGCCGGCAAGCAGGCGCACCGCGGTGCCGGACGGGGCGGACCACGGCGATTCGTCGGCGTGCGCCGGTATCGCGCACAGCATGGCGGCCAGCATCGCGCCGAGCAGGGTCGGCGGTGGCAGGCAGCGGGACGATGTCGCCTCGATCAGCATGATGTGCCGATTAGCCTTTCCCGGCTGCGGCCGAAAGCCGGCCGTGCCGCACGTTCGTGTGAGGGCGCGCTGAAATGTGCAGTGGCGCGATTCCACCCTGGCTTGAAAATGCGCCATCAGGGTTTAGGCTTCCCTCATGCGGATCGGTAGTCGAAGCAGCGACGTGACGGATCGGGCGCCCGACGGGCAGTTTCTCGACGGGCAATTGCTGGTCGCGATGCCCGGCATGCGGGACGAACGCTTTTCCCGCGCGGTGATCTATCTGTGTGCCCATTCCAGCGAAGGGGCCATGGGCATCATCGTCAACCAGCCGGCCAGCCACATTAATTTCCCGGACCTGTTGGTGCAGCTCGACGTCATCCCCGACGCCGAGCGCATTCGGCTGCCGGTCCAGGCCGGCGAAATGCGCGTGCTGAAAGGCGGGCCGGTGGAGACCGGGCGCGGCTTCGTGCTGCACAGCGCCGATTTCTTCATCGAGAATTCGACGCTGCCGATCGACGGGCGGGTCTGCCTGACCGCCACTCTCGACATATTGAAGGCGATCGCCGGCGGGCGCGGCCCCGAGAGTGCGGTGCTGGCGCTGGGCTATGCCGGCTGGGCACCGGGGCAGCTCGAAAACGAGATCCAGCAGAATGGCTGGCTGCATTGTCCGGCGGATTCGGCGCTGATCTTCGGCGCCGACAGCTCCGGCAAGTACGAGCTTGCTTTGCGCAAGATCGGCATCCACCCCGGCATGCTGTCCAGCGAGGCTGGCCACGCCTGAGCGTGCCGGGCTTAGAGACGGTTTGAAACGTCCCAGGAAGTGCCGCCGCCGCGTCCCGGACCAGCGCAGGCGCAGCCGAAGCGCACAGCCGGACAGAATACTGTGGCTTCGCCTGTTCTCCCCTGGCTCCCGGATCGGCGCTGCACGGCGTGCAGCTTGTCCGGGAAACAGGACGTTTCAAACTGTCTCTCAGCCCTGCGAGACGGCGCGCGCGGCTTCGCCGGCTTCGGTGTCCTTCGGCGGTTCTGCGGGCGGTGCATCCTCAGTCGCGGCAGGTGCCGCCGAGATTTTTGCCGGCGCCGGCTTCACGGCAGGGCGCGCCAGGGCGATGCGGCTGCGCTCCAGCAGCGAGGTCGCGGGGGCGTCGGGTTTCACCAGCCGGCGCGCCTCGTCCGCGCTCATCGGCTCCCCGAACACGCTACCCTGCGCAAAGGTGCAGCCGAGACCGGCCAGCGCCTGCGCGGCGGCTTCGTTCTCCACACCTTCGGCGATCGTTGCCATGCCGAGATCGTGCGCCAGGGTGACGATGGAGCGCGGTATGGCCGGATCCTGCGCCGGGCTGCGCCGCGCCGTAAGGCTGCGAACGAAATTCTGGTCGAGGCGCAGCGTGTCGAACGGCAGGCGCTCCAGATAGGTCAGCGAGGAATAGGCGGTGCCGAAGCCGTCCAGGCACAGCCCGGCGCCCAGTTCGCGCATGCGCAGCAGCAATTGCGCGGAATATTCCGGGTTCTGCATGATGAGAGACTCGGCCAGCCCCAGCTTCAGCGTGCCGGCGGCCACCACATTGCGCGCCAGCACGGATTTGAGGTCCTGGATCAGATCGTGGCGCAGCATCTGCCGGAAGGAGATGTCGACATACACGAAGGCCGGCTCGCCGCGGCTGTGGCGTTGCCAGCCGGCAAGCTGGCGGGCGGCGCTTTCCACCGCGAACAGGCCGAGATCGACGATCAGGCCGGTATCCTCGGCGATGCCCAGAAAGTCGTCCGGCTCCAGCGTGCCGAATTGCGGGTGGCTCCAGCGCAGGCGCGTCTCGAACCCGACCACCTTGCGGGTGTCGAGCCGCACCACCGGCCGGTACAGCACCTGGAGCTGGTCGTTTTCCAGCGCCTGGCGCAGATCGGCTTCCAGCGTCAGCCGGTCCAGCTTGTGCGTGCGCATCGCCGGCCGGAACACCTCGATACGGTCGCCGCCGATGCGCTTGGCGAAGTACATGGCGAGCTCGGCGTCCTTCAGCACGTCGCCGGCATCGCGCTTCTGGCGGTCGGCCAGCATCAGGCCGATGGACGCGGTGATGTAGATTTCGCGGTCGCCGAAGGTGATGGGCGCGCGCAGCGTGCGGCGCAGCGTGTCCGCGAAGGCGGTGATACGCTCGGCATCGCGCTCGGACATCAGGATCAGACCGAAATGGTCGCCGGAAAGCCGGGCCAGCGTGTCCTGCGGCTTCATGAGCCGGGTGAGACGGCGGGCGACGGTAAGCAGGATCGAGTCGCCCGCGGCCATGCCGAGGCCGGCATTCACCTGCTTGAAGCGGTCGAGATCGACCAGCATCACCGTGGGCTTCAGCGTCTCGTCGGCGCGGGCGAAGCCGATGGCCGAGGCCAGCCGGTCCAGAAACAGTTCGCGATTGGGCAGGCCGGTGAGATTGTCGCGCACGGCATCGTGCAGCATCCGCTCCTCGGCGGTGCGGGTCTCGGTGACGTCGGAGAGCGTGCCGATGCAGCGCACCACCTCGCCGTCCGTCCCCACCACCGGGCGGGCGCGCAGGTTGAACCACAAATAGTGGCCGTCCTGCGCCTTCAGCCGGAAATCCTGGTCGATGCGGCCGCGGCGCTGGTCCAGCACGCCGTCGAGCGTGGCGCGGAAGCGGTCGCGGTCGCCGGGGTGGATGACGTCCAGCCAGCCGGCCGCCTCGGTTTCCAGCGTGCCGCGCTTGATGCCGAGCAGCAGCTCGACCTCCGGGCTGACATGGATGCGGTCGGTATCGACGTCCCAGTCCCAAATCGTGTCGCCGGAGCCGGCGACGGCGAGCGCGCGGCGCTCCAGTTCCTGGGTGCTGCCATGCACGGCGCCCAGCCCGGCAAAGGCATGCTGCATGACGGTGAAGCCGATCAGCATGACGATCAACACCAGGCCGCCGAGCAAAGCCGGCGCCACCAGATCGTTGCGAATATAGCCGGAGACCGCCATGGCCGCGGCGACGACCCACACCAGCAGCAGGAACAGAGTGGGGATGATCAGCACCGCGCGGTCATAGGCGTGCAGAGCGAGCCACACCACGACGGCAAAGCTGACCACGGACACCGCCAGCAGCGAGACGCGGGCGATGCCGGCGGCGGCCGAGGGGTCGAGCAAAGCGAGCCCCACCAGGGCGCCGAGAAAGGCGACCCACACCGCGGCGACATGGGCATAGCGCACATGCCAGCGCGTGAGGTTGAGATAGGCGAACAGGAACACCAGCAGCGTTGCCGCCAGCATCGCCTCGCCGGAGGCCCGCCAGAACTGCTGGGCCTGCGCCGATATGCCGAACACCTTGGTCCAGAAGCCGAAATCGAGGCCGATATAACCCAGCACGGCCCAAGCCAGCGCCGCCGCGGCCGGGAACATCACGCTGCCCTTGACCACGAACAGGATGGTGAGGAACAGCGCGAGCAGGCCGGCAATGCCGATGACGATGCCGTTGTAGAGGGTGAAGCTGTTGACCTTGTCCTTGAAGGCTTCCGGCTCCCACAGATAGAGCTGCGGCAGGTCCGGTCCGTTCAGCTCCGCAACCAGCGTCACCGTGGTGCCGGGGTCAAGCGTGACCAGGAACACGTCGGCGTCCGGCGCGCTCTGCCGCTCCGGGCGGAAACCCTGGCTGGAGGTGATGTTGAGGATGCGCTGATTGCCGAGGTCCGGCCAGAACACGCCGGAGCCGACCATGCGGTAATGCGGCGCCACGATCAGCCGGTCGACCTGCTCATCGGTGTTGTTGGCGAGCGCGAACGAGGCCCAGTAGGTGCCTTCCACATCGCGTATCGAGCGCACCTCAACGCGACGCACGATGCCGTCCGCACCCGGAGCGGTAGAGATGGCGATGCGGTCGGTCTCGCTGCGATGGCGCTCGATCGCCGGAATGAGGTCGACCACCAAGGCTTCGAGCCGGATCGCCACGGCATCGGTGGCGCTGGCAGGCGGCGCATAGAGCGCGATCGCCAGGGCCAGCAACGCCATGAGGTAACGGACTCTCACCACCCGGCGACCCCGATCCTGGCGGCTGAACTCAAGCTGCGCGGCATGTAACGAACCTCCGGAAGCGAACGCGAAGCCCTCGCCCGTCGACCACCGGCACGATGAGTAGCCGCGCCCCGCGGCGGGAGCAAGGCGGGGGGCCCATGCGGCCGATGCAGCGGCGCGTCTCAGGCGAGGTCGAGGACGATTTTTCCGATATGGGCGCTGGATTCCATGCGGGCATGGGCGGCTGCGGCCTCGCGCAGCGGAAAGCTCCGGTCCAGCACCGGGCGCACCGTGCCGGCAGCCAGCAGCGGCCAGACTTTGGCTTCCAGCGCCGCGGCGATCGCCGCCTTTTCCGCGCCGGGACGCGAGCGCAACGTCGAGCCCATATGCGACAGGCGCTTCAGCATCAGCCGCATATAATCGATCTGCACCTTGGAGCCTTCCATGAAGGCGATCTGCACGATCCGGCCCAGCGGCGCCGCGACCTCATAGTTGCGGGCGATGTAGCTGCCGCCGACCATGTCCAGAATGACGTTCGCGCCGCGCCCGCCGGTGGCCTGCTTCACCTCGGCGACGAAATCGCCGGTCTTGTAGTCGACGGCGAGTTCCGCGCCGAGTTCGCGGCACACAGTGCATTTCTCAAGGCTGCCGGCGGTGGCGAAGACGCGGGCGCCGAACGCCCTGGCGAGCTGGATGGCGGTGGTGCCGATGCCGCTGGTGCCGCCGTGCACCAGAAAGGTCTCGCCCGCCTTCAGCCCGGCGAGGTCGAACACATTGGTCCATACCGTGAAGAAGGTTTCCGGCAAAGCGGCGGCCTGCAGCAGCGACAGGCCGGCGGGCACCGGCAGGGTGCTGCCCTGTTCGGCCAGACAATATTCGGCGTAGCCGCCGCCCGAGACCAAGGCGCACACCGCGTCGCCCGGCGTCCAGCGGGTCACGCCTTCACCCACCGCGGCCACCGTGCCGGCAATCTCCAGGCCCGGAATATCCGGCGCGCCGGGCGGCGGCGGGTAGAGGCCCTTGCGCTGCATCACGTCCGGCCGGTTCACGCCGGCGGCGGCGACCTTCACCAGAACCTCGCCGGGGCGCGGCCGCGGCACCGGGCGGCTCTGCGGCACCAGCGCCTGCGGGCCGCCGGGCGTCGGGATGGCGATGGCCGTCATGGTGGCGGGAAGGTCGGTCATGGCGGGCTCCCTCGATGCGGCTGGCAGGCGGACTGGTAGGTGAAGCGCCCCGGGCTGGCAACCGCGCGGCGGGCGGAATAGCGTGGCGCCTGCGCTGACGGCAGGAGGACCATGCGATGGCTTTGGACGAGGAACCGCTGCGGCCGCGGGCCGGTGTGCTGGAAATCGGCGGGGACATCTCGGCGCTGTCGGAGACCGAGATCGAGGAGCGGATGGAGCGGCTGGACGCCGAGATTGCGCGGCTGCGGGCAGTGCTCGCTGCCAAGAAGGCTTCGCGGGCGGCGGCCGATGCTTTCTTCAAGCGTTGAACCGGCCGAGCCGGCATGGCGTGCCGCCGCGCCCGGTTTAACTGGCGATTAAGCATTCCGATTTATTACTGTGGGTGTCCGATTTTGGACGTGAGTGGCTCCTGTCCACTCTGTTTGACGCCTCCCTGTCATCACTTGAGCCGCCTTCGGGCGGCTCTTTTTTCTTGAGAACCGCCTGCGAACACCCGGCGCGGCGCAGAGGGCGGCGGATGGGTGTCTTGCCCACGGGCGGGTGCCGGCGCAACGCTAGCGCCAAGTGATTCGTACGGGCAGGATTCGAATGGCGCAGGCAAGCAAGCGGGGCGAGGCGGCTGTGAGCTTCGGGGAGAGGCTCGCCGCTTCGCCGTCCTTTGACGGGTTGTTCCGCGAAGGCATGGACCTGATCGAGCGCACCGCCGCGTATCTGGACGGGCCGGGCCGGGCCGAGCGGTCCACGCTCGACCGTGCCGGCAGCCACGCCTTTGCCGACCACAGCCTGCGCCTGACCGCACGGCTGATGCAGCTCGCCTCCTGGCTGCTGCTGCAACGGGCGGTGAACGAGGGCGAGATGACCGCGGCCGAAGCGGTGCGGGAGAAGGCGAAGGTCGATCTCGGCCGCGCCGAGCCGCTGGACGAAGATGAGGCCGGGCGACTGCCGTCGCGTCTTGCCGATCTGGTGACGGCGGCGCGCGCCTTGCAGCAGCGCGTTCTCAACCTGGATGCGGCGCTGGACTGGAACGGCGCGCCGCTGCGCGAGGCCAACCCGGTGATGCGCCAGCTCGGCCGCCTGCGCGGCGCATTCGAGGGCGGCTGAACCCGGTCAAGCCGGACGCCTGCGGCATCCGGCATCCGGTCGCCGGACGGGGCAAGGCTTAGGCCTTGAGGAAGCCCGCGAACTTCTTCTGGAACTTGGAGACGCGCCCGCCGCGGTCGAGCAGCTGCTGCGAGCCGCCGGTCCAGGCCGGGTGCGAGGTCGAGTCGATGTCGAGCTGCAGGGTGTCACCCGCCTTGCCCCAGGTCGACCGGGTCGTGTACTCGGTGCCGTCCGTCATCACCACCTTGATGAAGTGGTAGTCGGGATGGATGTTGGTCTTCATAGGTCACATCCTCGCCGCCGCGTGGCCAACCCCGGTAGGGGTTTCGCGGCGATCCTCAAAAACGATCCTGCCGGAGATTCCGCGCGGGTCTATAACCGAGACGTGCCCGTGACACAAGCCGACCCCGCCGGTTCCGCACCCGCCAAGGCGCCGCAGGGCCGCCTGCGGCCGCTTTCGGCGCTGCGGCCTTATGTGATGGCCTATCGCGGCCGGATGCTGGCGGCGCTGGCGGCGCTCATCGTTGCCGCTGCGGCAACTCTGGCGGTGCCGATCGCGGTGCGGCGGATGATCGATTTCGGCTTCGCGCAGGACCATGCCGGCTTCATCGACCGATATTTCGCGGTGATGATCCTGGTGGTCGGCGTGCTGGCCGGTGCGTCTGCGGTGCGGTATTACCTAGTAATGACGCTGGGCGAACGGGTGGTGGCGGATGTGCGGGCGGCGGTGTTCGCCCATCTGCTGCGGCTGGACGGGGCGTTCTACGACCAGGCCCGCGCCGGCGAGCTGATTTCGCGGCTTACCGCCGATACGGTGCAGATCAAATCGGCGGTCGGTTCTTCCGCTTCGGTGGCGTTGCGCAACATCGTGCTGTTTGCCGGTGCTACCATTATGATGGTGGTGACCAGCCTCTGGTTATCCGGTCTCGTGTTGGCGGTAGTACCTCTGATCGTCGCGGTGTTGCTATTCTCGGCGCGCGGGGTGCGCCGGCGTTCGCGGGGCGCGCAGGACAGCCTGGCGGACGCGTCCGCCTACGCCGCGGAGGCGATCGGGGCAGTGCGCGCCTTGCAGGCCAACAGCGCGGAGGCGGCGGCCGATCGGCAGTTCACTACGGCTGTGGAGCGCAGCTTCGCGGCGGCGCGCTTGGCGATACGCTCGCGCGCCTTTTTGACCGCCATCGGCATTTTCCTGGTGTTCGCCAGCGTCGTGCTGATTTTGTGGGCCGGCGCCAATGCGGTGCTGGCCGGCACCATGAGCGCCGGCACGCTCGGCCAGTTCGTGCTCTATGCGGTGCTGGCGGCCAGCGGGCTGGGCCAGCTCGGCGAGGTGTGGGGCGAGGTGGCGCAGGCCGCCGGGGCGGCGGAGCGCATCGCCGAACTGCTGGCGACCACGCCGGATGTACGCGCCCCCGCCCGTCCGCTGCCGATGCCCAAGCCGGCGCGCGGCGCGGTGCGGTTCGAGGCGGTGAGCTTCGCCTATCCCGCCCGGCCCGGCATCGCGGCGCTGGACCGGGTCTCGCTGGAGGTGGCGCCGGGCGAGCGCATCGCGGTGGTGGGGCCGTCCGGGGCCGGCAAGAGCACGCTGTTCCAGTTGCTGCTGCGCTTCTACGACCCGACCTCCGGCCGGGTGACGATCGACGGCGTCGACCTGGCCGCGACCGACCCGCGCGCCGCGCGGGAAGATATTGCGCTGGTTCCGCAAGATGTTGCGATTTTCGCCGCGACGATCCGCGAGAACATCCGGCTCGGCCGGCCGCAGGCCAGCGACGCCGAGGTGGAAGAGGCCGGCCGGCTCGCGCTGGTGGAGGAATTCGTCGCCCGGCTGCCGGAGGGCTGGGACACCATGGTGGGCGAGCGCGGCATCACGCTCTCCGGCGGCCAGCGCCAGCGGCTGGCCATTGCCCGCGCCGTGCTGCGGCAGGCGCCGCTGTTGCTGCTGGACGAAGCCACCTCGGCGCTCGATTCCGAGAGCGAGGCCTTGGTGCGCCGGGCGCTCGACCGCTCCATGGAAGGGCGCACCACGCTGGTGATCGCGCATCGGCTTTCCACCGTGCTCGGCGTCGACCGCATTCTGGTGATGGAGCGCGGGCGCATCGTGGAAGAGGGCACCCATGCGGCGCTGATCGCACGCGGCGGGCTCTATGCCCGGCTGGCGGCGCTGCAATTCGGCGAGGCGGCCTGAGGGTCAGGCTGACTCTTCCGTCCATTCATAGAGATAGATCGGCAGGCCGGAGCGCGGGTTCACCGCCTCGCCGGCGCGCCGGAAGCCCTCGCGTTCATAGAAGCGAACGGCGCGCGGGTTGTCCGTGTTCACGTGCAAAGCGAGCCGGCCGGGTGCCCGCAGCCGGGCCTGCGCCAGCAGAACTGCGGCTACGCCGGAGCCCCAGGAGGCCGGGGCCAACGCGAGCTGGTCAATGTAGCCGGTGTGCGGTGATACCGTGACGAAGCCGAGAGGCGCACCTTTTGTATCACCAAGTGCAACCCAGGTCTCGGCCCCGGCCTCCTCCAGCGTGTCGAGATGCGCGGCGAACCAGGCGCGCCGGGCGGCGAAGTCGATGTCCGGCAGCGTCGCCTGCCAGCCGGCGACCCAGAGATCGAGCAGAAACGGCCGGTCGGTGGGTGCAGCCAAACGTAGGATGAGGCCGGAGCGGGCCGGTGGGGCCGGCATCGTCTAGCGCTCGGTGAGTTTCAGCTCGATGCGCCGGTTGCGGGCACGCGCCTCGTCGCTGTCGGCGGTGTCGAGCGGCTGGAATTCGCCGAAGCCGGCGGCGACCAGATGCTGCGGGCTGATGCCCTTGCCGATGAGGTACTGCACCACGGCGATGGCGCGGGCGGCCGACAGCTCCCAGTTGGACGGGAATTGCGGGGTGGAGATCGGCCGGCTGTCGGTGTGGCCGTCCACGCGCAGCACCCACGGGATATCCGCGGGGATATCCTTCTCCAGTGCGGATATCGCGGTGGCGAGCTTGTCCAAAGCGGGGTCGGATTCCGGGCGCAGCGACGCCGCGCCGGGGTCGAAGAACACTTCGGACTGGAACACGAAGCGATCGCCCACCACCCGGATGTCCGGCCGGTCGCCCAGAATGGCGCGCAGCCGGCCGAAGAACTCGGAGCGGAAGCGCGTCAGCTCCTGCACCCGCTGGGCAAGGGCGAGGTTGAGGCGGCGGCCGAGATCGGCGAGCTTGCCCTGGCTCTCCTTGTCCTTCTTCTCCGAGAGGTCGAGCGCCTCCTCCAGCGCCGCCATCTGCCGGCGCAGCGCCGCGATCTGCTGGTTCAGCAGGTTGATCTGCGCCAGCGCCTGCGCGGCGGCGTCCTTCTGGGTGGAGAGCTCGCGCGCCAGTTCGGTGGCGCGGGCGTCGTCCTGGCTGGTGTCGGCCAGCGCGCCGACGGCGGAGCGCAGCTGGTCCCGCTCGGCGCTGAGCAGTGCGAGGCTGGAACGCATGGCGCCGAGCTCGTCCTCGGTGCTGTCGCTGGCGCTGCGCTCCAGCGCCAGCAGCTCGGTGAGCTGGCGGATCTGCGCCTGGAGCCGGGCCAGCGCATCGTCCTTGCCGGATATTTCCTGGGTGAGGAAGAACTGCGCCAGCACGAAGACCGAGAGCAGGAAGACGAACACCAGCAGCAGCGTCGACAAGGCGTCGACGAAGCCGGGCCAATAATCGATGCCGCGATCGCCCCGGCGGGCCCGCCCCAGTGCCATGGCTCAGGCCCGCTCGCGGTCGGAATCGGCGTCGGCCAGCCGTTCCAGCAGCTTCTTGATCTCGGTCTGCTGGGCGGCCTGCGCCTCCACCCAGTCGCGCACCATCTGCTGCTCGGTGCGCATGTGCTGCACCAGGCCCTGCAGGCTCTCCGCCAGATGCGCCATGGAGGCGGTGACGCGGTGCGAGCCGGCCTCGTTCATGGTGCGCTCCAGCCGTTCCACCGCCAAGGTGAGCTGGGAATAATCCGGCGCCGGCAATGCCGCGAGCGCGGGCCCCGGCAGGGTGCCGGCAAACGGCGTTGCAGACGGCTGGGCCGGCTGCGACGGCGGGATGACGGTGACGGCGGGCGGGCCGGCGCGCTGGGGGGTGCCGCCGAGGTCGCCCACCGTGGTGGACAGCCAGTCTTCGAGGTCGGTGTAGAAGCGGTTCTGCGCCTGGCCGATCTGAAGATCGAGGAAGCCCAGCACCAGCGAGCCGGCGAGGCCGAACAGCGACGAGGAAAACGAGATGCCCATGCCGGCCAGCGGCGCGGCGAGGCCGGACTTCATGGTGTCCAGCACCGAACCGGAATCCGGACCGACCTGCAGCGAGCCGATGACCCGGCCGATGGAGCTGACGGTCTCCAACAGGCCCCAGAAGGTGCCGAGCAGGCCGAGAAACACCAGCAGGCCGGTGAGATAGCGCGAAATGTCGCGCGCCTCGTCGAGCCGGGTGCCGATGGATTCCAGTATGCCGCGCATGGTGGCTTGCGAGATCGCCATGCGGCCGATGCGCTCGCGCAGCAGCGCCGCCATCGGCGCCAGCAGCACCGGGGCGCGGGTAACCGCGAGGCCGGGATCGGCCAGGCGGAAATCATTCACCCATTGGACCTCCGCCAGCAGCCGGATCACTTGGCGGAAGGCGAACACGATGCCGATGAACAAGGTGCCGAAGATGACGCCGTTGAGCCCCGGATTGCTGAGGAAGGCGGCCCAGATCTGCTTGTACAGCACCGCCGCCAGCGAGCCGCACAGCAGCAGGAAAATGACCATGCGGACCAGGAAGATCCGTGGCGAGGACAGCTTGTGAAAAGCTTCAGCCGATGCCGCCATAGCG
>JBGGNI010000127.1:0-54110 GCA_041287585.1 Xanthobacteraceae bacterium | reverse complement strand
GCTGCTCATCGGCGCGGCCGGAGGGTTCGCGTTCAAGCTGGTGCACGCGCCGCTGCCCTGGACGCTCGGTTCGCTCACGGCAGCCGCGCTGGTGGCGCTGTGCGGCGGGCGCTGGCTGGTGCCCTCCGCCCTGCGCGACATCGCGCGCCCGGTGGTCGGGCTGCTCGCCGGCAGCGCCTTCACCGCGGAGGTGATGCGCTCGCTGCTCGCCTGGTGGCCGCTGGTGCCGGCGACGCTGCTGTTCTCCGTCGCCACCTCGGCGGCGGGGTATCTCTACTTCGCCCGCTTCTGCCGGTTCGACCGGCCGACCGCCTTCTTTGCCTCGTTTCCCGCCGGCCTCAGCGAATTGTCGCTGCTCGGCGCGTCGCTGGGCGGCAATATTCGCAGCCTCGCCCTGGTGCACGCCACACGGGTGGTGACGGTCGTCTTCCTCATTCCCGTGCTGCTGTCGCTGTTCGCGGATCTGCATGCCGCCGCACCCTCGCCGAACGCGGTGCCGGCGGCGGCGCCGGCGCGGGACTGGGTGGTGCTCGGCCTGTGCGGGCTGTTCGCCTATCTGGTGCGCCGGCCGACGCGCAGCTTCGGCGGCGCGATGATCATCGCGCTCATCCTCAGCGCCATCACCCATGGCGCGGGCTGGACGGTCGCCCAGCCGCCGGCCTGGCTGGTGGCGGGCGTGCAGGTGGTTATCGGCTCGATCGTGGGCGGGCGCATCGCCGGGGCCAATCGCGCGGAACTCGGGCGGATCGTGCTGCTGAGCTGGATCTGGGCGCTGGCGCTGATCGCGTTCGCCGCGCTGGTCGCACTCGCCGCGCAGTTCGTGTTCGGCCGCCCGTTCTCAACGCTGCTGCTGGCGTTCGCGCCGGGCGGCATGGTCGAGATCACGCTGCTGGCCTATGCGGCCGGGCTGGAGGTGGCCTTCGTCGTCACCGCGCAGATCTGCCGCACCATCGTCGCGCTGCTGATCGCCCCGCATCTGTTCCGCCTCATCGTGCCGCCGGACGCACCGGGTGGCGACGCGCCAAACCGCCGGGAATCTTCCGATGACTTTTGAGACGACCGATCTCGCCGTGGAGCGCCGGCTGGTTCGCCGGCCGGGCGATATCGAACTCGACGTGCTGGCGCAGGGGCAGGGGCCTCTGGCGGTGCTGCTGCCCTCGCTCGGCCGTCCCGCGACCGATTTCGACCCGATCGCCCTCCGGCTGGCCGCGGCGCAGTATCGGGTGCTGCGCCCGCAGCCGCGCGGCATCGGCGGCAGCCGCTCGCCGGCGCCCTATCGCGACCTGCACGAATGCGCCGCCGATATCGCCGCCGTCATCGAGGCCGAAGGCGGCGGCCCGGCCTTCGTCGCCGGCCATGCTTTCGGCAACCGCGTCACCCGCATGCTGGCGACCGACCGGCCCGATCTGGTCAAGGGCATTTCGCTCATCGCCGCCAATGTCGGCATCGCGCCGAGCCCGCCGGACGTGCGGGCGGCGATCCGCGCCAGCGCCGATGCCAGCCGGCCCGAGGCGGAGCGGCTGGACGCGCTGCGGTTCGCCTTCTTCGCGCCCGGCAATGATCCGCGCGTATGGCTCACCGGCTGGTACCCCGACGTGCTCGCCGCCCAGCGCCACGCCGGCGACCAGACGCCGCGCGCGCAGGACTATGCCGGCGGGCGCGCGCCCATCCTCTATCTCCAGCCGTCGCACGACCCGCTCGCCCATGTTGAGGACGCCGTGATCTTCCAGCGCGAGATCGGGCCGCGGGTGAGCGTGGTGGTGATCCCCAATTGCAGCCACGCCGCGCTGCCCGAGCAGCCGGACTTCATCGCCGGTCACCTCGTCGCCTTTGCCGACCGTTTGTGGGAGCGCAGCCGATGAGCGCCGGGCGCGTGCGGGGCTGGATCGAGCGCGAGGGCGTCAGCCTGCATTGTGCCGGCGACGGCGAAGGCCCGCTGACGCTGGTTCTGATCCACGAACTCTCCGGCACGCTGGACAGCTGGGATCTGGTGGTCGAGCGGCTGTCGCCGTTCTACCGCATCGTGCGCTGGGACCAGCGCGGCGCCGGCCTGTCGGAGAAGCTGCGCACGCCGATCACGCTGGAGGCGATGATCGACGACCTGGAGGCGGTGCTGGCCGCCGCGGGTGCGGCGCCGCCCTATGTGCTGGCCGGCATCGCCTCCGGCGCCGCCATCGCCGTCGGCTTCGCCCATCGTCACCCGGCTGATGTGGCGGGCCTGCTGCTGTGCGCGCCCGCCCTCAAGGCCAATCCCGACCGGGTGCGCTATCTGCTCGACCGCGCCGATATCGCCGTCCGGCAGGGCATGCGCGCCATCGCCGAGCCGGTGTTCGCCCGCAATTATCCCCCCGACATGATCGCGGACCGGGCGGTCTATGACGAATACCGGGCGCGCTTCCTCGCCATCGATCCGGTGTGCTACGCCGCGGCCAACGCCATGCTGGCGACGCTGGATGCCGAGCAATGGCTCGCCGGCATCGCCTGCCGCTGCCTCATCCTCGCCGGCACGCGCGACCTGCTGCGGCCTGCCGAGCAACTGGCGCCGCTGGCGCAGCGCCTCGCCGACGCCCGGCTCCAGCTCATCGAGAGCGGGCACATCATGGTGCTGCAGGCGCCGGACGCCGTTGCTGCGGCGATCGACGATCTTGCCGCGCCGCTGCTTCACCAGTTTGCCGGTTCGAAGCGGAAGGCATCGCCCTCCGCCCGGACATAGCCGCAATGGGGCGCACCGAAATGCATCGGCATGATCAGCGCACCGGTTCGCGCGCTCTCGTTCAAGACGTCGATCCGCGTCCGACGCGCCACATCGGGCAGCATGCAGTAGCGCGTGTTGAGCGCGGGCAGCGCGATTTGCAGCGGGCTGTGGAAGATATCGGCACAGAACACTGCGGGCTCGTCGACCCCGGTCAGCCAGAGATTGATCTGGCCGGGGGTGTGGCCCGGCGCCGCCGCCACCCGCAGCCGCTCGGCGACGATGTCGCCCGGCGCGATGAAATCCGCCAGCCCGGCCTCAAAGATCGGCAGCACGCTGTCGGCGAAGGAGCCGCTGTTGACGCCTTTCTCGCCCGCCACGAAGCGGGCCTGGAACACCTCGAAATCCTGGCGCGGGACGTGGTAGCGGGCATTGGGGAAGCTCGGCACGAAGCGGCCGTCCTCAAGACGGGTGTTCCAGCCGACATGGTCGGCGTGCAGATGGGTGAGCACGACGTCGGTCACCGCCTCCGGCGCGGCGCCGGCGGCGATCAGCCAGGGTTCCACCAGCGTGTTCAGCATGTTCTGCCGGGCGGCCGGGCGTGGCTTGCCGTTGCCGATGGCGGTGTCGACCAGCACCACCCGGCTGCCGGTCTGCACCACCCAGATCTGCGTGGTGATGATGAGCCGGCCCATCGCCGGCACCCAGTGGTGCGGCGCCAGCCAGTGCGCCTGCCGGGCGATCTCCTCCGGCGGCAGATCGGGAAACAGGAAGGCCGGATCGTGGGTCGGGCCGGACATTTCCAGCACCCGGCTGACCCGCACATCGCCGATCATCCGCGTTTGCAGCATGGCGCGCTCTCCCGTTCAGGTCGCCGGCTCGGCGATGTTCAGCACCATGGCGAGCAGGGTGTAATAGCCGCACAGCACCACCAGCTCGATCAGCCCGGCCTCGCCGAACGCCGCCCGCCCCCGCTCGAACAGTGCGTCGCCGATGGCGCCGCCGGCGTGCACCGCGCCGGCGATCTCCAGCGTCAAGGCGAGCGGGGCCGGCGCGTCGGCGATGGCGGCGCCGCTCCACAGTGCGTCGAGCAGATCGGCCGGCACGCCGGCCTTGAGCGCCAGCGGATGGTGGGCCTGCCACTCATAGGCGCTGCGCCAATGCGCGGCGGTGACCAGCGTCGCCAGTTCCCGCACATCGTCCGGCAGCACGGAGGCGTAGCGCAGATGGGCACCGACCGCGCCGACCCGATCGGCCAGAGCGGGGCTCGACAGCAGCGGCAGGAACGGACCGCGTATCGCGCCGCGCGGACCCTTGCGGAAGGTCTCGGCGACGGCGCGCTGCTCGGCGGTCCAAAGGGTTTCGTCGGACGGGAAGCGGTTCATGTGACATCTCCGAAGCTGCCGATGTCTATCCGATGTCCGGTGCGGAACTCAAGTATATTGTTCAATTATACGATACATATTCATGTATTCGAGAGATTAAAAAATGGATGAACCGCATTTCTTCGAGTTCCACGTCGCGGACGGCGTCGGCTGGATCGATCTCGCGCGGCCGGAGCAGGGCAATACCCTCACGCGCGAGCGCATGGTGGCGCTCGCCGCGCTGATCCGCGACTGTGCCGGCCGGGAGGACGTCTCGGTGATCGCGCTGACCGCACGCGGCGATGCCTTCTGCCGGGGGCGCGACGGCCGCGGCGAGAGCCGCGACGGGATGTCGGCCTGGCAAATTCGCGAGCAGCATATGGGCGCGGTGCTCGGCGTCTATGAGGCGATCTCCGCCGCGCCGCTGCCGGTGATAGCCTGCGTGCAGGGGGCGGCGTTCGGCTTCGGCGCCGCTCTGGCCGGGGCCTGCGACATAACGCTGGCCTCCTCCGCCGCGCGCTTCGCGCTGCCGGAAATCGAGCACGGCATCCCGGCGACCATGGCGATGGCCGCGCTGCTGCGCAAAGTGCCGCACAAGGCGCTGACCTACCTCATCTATTCGGCGGATGAGATCGACGCCGCGGCGGCCGGGCGGCTCGGCCTCGCCAGCGTGGTCTATGAGGCGGATGCGTTCGAGACGCTGTCGCGCGCCTTCATCCTCAAGCTCGCCGCCCGCCCGCGGCTGACGCTGGAAACCATCAAGCGCTACCTCGTCAAGGCGCCGGACCTTTCGGCCGCCATGGCGTCGGACTATGCGGGCCATCTGCTCGCTCTGGTCCGTTCGGGACGCTGAACCTGCCGACACGACCGGGAGACGCCACATGCACCGCAGCCTGTTCGAGAAGATCTGGGAGACCCATCTGGTCGCGCGCCGCGCCGATGGCCGCGAGCTGGTCTATATCGACCGGCATGTGATCCACGACCTCCACGGCCCGCACGCCTTCGCCAAGCTGGAGCAGGCAGGCAGGGCCTTGCGGCGGCCGGACCTCACATTCTCGGTGCAGGACCACACGGTGGCGACCCGCCCCGGCCGCGACGACACCACCAACCCGGAAGGCGCGCCGTTCATCCGCGCCATGCGCGCCGGCAGCGGCCGACTCGGCATTCGGCTGTTCGACATCGACGATCCCGAGCAGGGCATCTCGCACGTCGTCGCGCCGGAGCTCGGCATGGTGCTGCCGGGCGCCACCCATGCGGTGCCGGACAGCCATGCCGCCACCGTCGGCGGCGTCGGCGCGCTGTCGTTCGGCTGCGGCACCACCGAACTGGAACACATATTGGCGACGCAGGTGCTGGCGACCACGCGGCCGAAAGCGATGCGCCTGCGCATCGAGGGTCGGCTCGGCCCGGAGGTCACCGCCAAGGACGTCGCGCTGCATGTGCTGGCATTGATCGGCGTCTCCGGCGCCCGCGGGCATGTCGTCGAATATGCCGGCGCGGCGGTGCGTGCGCTCTCGGTGGAGGCGCGGATGACGCTGTGCAATCTCAATGTCGAAATGGGCGGGCGCAGCGGCCTGATCGCGCCGGACGATGCGGTGTTCGAATGGCTTCACGGCCGGCCCTTTGCGCCGCAGGGCGCAGACTGGGAGGCTGCGCTGGCGAGCTGGCGGGAGCTTTCCAGCGACGACGAGGCGAGGTTCGACCGCGACATCCTTATCGATGTGTCGGATCTGGAACCACAGGTAAGCTGGGGCACCGATCCGAGCCAGGTCTCCGGCGTCTCCGGCCGGGTGCCCGATCCGGCAGCTGCCGCGCCGGCCGAGCGCGCCGCGCTGGGCCGCGCGCTCGACTATATGGGCTTGGCGCCCGGCACGCCGCTGGCGGGGCTGGCGGTGGACCGCGTCTTCATCGGCTCCTGCACCAATGGCCGGCTGTCCGACCTCGAAGCGGCGGCCAAGGTGCTGCGCGGCCGCAGGGTTGCGGACGGCGTGATCGCCATGGTCTCGCCGGGCTCCACTTTGGTGAAGCGCGCGGCCGAGGCGGCCGGGCTCGACCATGTGTTCCGCGACGCCGGCTTCCTGTGGGCGGAATCGGCCTGTTCCATGTGCGCCGGCGGCAATGGCGATCGCGGGCTCCCGGGCGAGCGCTGCGTGTCCACCACCAATCGCAATTTCGAGGGCCGACAGGGGCCGGGCGTGCGCACCCATCTGGTCAGCCCGGCCATGGCCGCCGCCGCGGCGGTGACCGGCACCATTGCCGATGTGCGGCGCGTTCTGGCGGGAGGCCACTGATATGGAACCCTTTACCCGGCTCACCGGCATCGCCGTGCCGCTGATCGAGGACAACATCAACACCGACCGTATCGCCCCGATCCAGCTCGCCCGCAAGCTGGAGCCGGACTATCGCGCGCTGCTGTTTTTGCGTGACCGGCAGGATGCAGCCGGTGGCTTCGTGCTCGACCGGCCGCAATTCGCGCAGCCGGCTATTTTGGTGGCGGGGGAGAATTTCGGCTGCGGCAGCTCGCGCGAGGCGGCGGTGTGGGCGATGCTGGCCAACGGCATCCGCTGCATCGTGGCGCGCAGCTTCGCCGACATCTACCGGGAGAACTCCCTGCAGAACGGCCTGCTGCCGGTGACGCTGCCCGAGGCCGATGCGCGCGCCTTCGAGGCGCGCGTGGTGGCGAGCGACGGCGCGACGCCGTTCACCGTCGATCTCGAAGCCCGCACCCTTGCCGCCGCCGACGGCTGGAGCATCGGCTTCGACATCCCCGAAGCCGATCGCACCCGGCTGCTGAAAGGGCTCGACGATATCGGCTTCACGCTCACCTATGCCGCCGACATCGCGGCCTGGGAGCAGCGCACGCAGCGTGCGGCGCCGTGGTACCAGTCCGCCCGCGACGTGCGGCGCTGATGTCAGCCCGGTCTGCCGCGCCGCGCCTCCATGATGCGCCGCGCGGCGACGTCGTAGGCTTCCTCGCGCGCGGTCTGCGCCCGCAGCCCGACCAGGTCGTAATAGGTATCGAGCGGCATCAGACGGTTCGTCACCGCGCCGAGGTCGCCGCTGCTGTGCAGCGTCTCCAGTACCTGCCGCACCCCTTCGGCCGCAGCGAACAGCGCCAGCGAGGGCAGGGTGACGGCGGCGACGCCGAGCGCCTGCAGCGGGGCGAGGCCTGTGGGATGGTCGCCGGCGGCCTGCGACAGCGTGGCGAAATGCGGCCCCGGCACCTCGCGGATGACGCGCGCGATCTCTTCGGCGCGGTCGGCGCCCTGCGGCTTCGCCATGTCGGCGCCGGCATCCATGAAGCACTGGCAGCGCTCGATGGCGGCGTCGATCCCGTCGAGACTCAGGCTGTCGGTCCGCGCGCCGATGAACAGCGATGTGTCGCGGCGGGCGTCCAGCGCGGCGTTGAGGCGGGCCAGCATCTGCTCGGCCGTCACCACCTGCTTGCCGGGCAGGTAGCCGCAGCGATTGGGAAACACCTGGTCGCTGATGAACAGGCCGGCGACGCCCGCCGCCTCGAAGGCGCGCACCGCCTGCACCACATTGTGAACGCCGCCGAAGCCGGTGTCGGCATCGACATAGACCGGAATATCGACCGCGGCGACGATGCGGGCATAGTGGTCGGCATAGTCCCGCATGTTGGACTGGCCCTGATCGGCCTGGCCGAGCAGCGCCCCGGCGGCGGCATAACCGCCCGCAACCAGCGCCTGGAACCCCGCACGCTCGATAAGCCGGGCCGACAGCGCATCATAGGCGCCGGGCATGACGAGCAACGCCTCGCCTTCGATCAAGCTACGAAACCGTTGTCGTGAGTTTGTCATTGCGTGATATCCGAATATTATAAGTATATCAAGAATTATGAGGCGTTTATTGTTTTGTGTCTATAGTTTATATTTATATATGTAAGTGCGATCATCGATATATATCGCCGTTTTTAAATGAAAATACGCGAAACGCCGCGGGCGTCCGTGTGCTCCGGCGCCTTGCCGGAGCGGTGGGTTGGCCCTCACCGCCGGGCAGAGCCGCGTAATTAACGTTTGAACCCATGCCCGCTACTTGGTATGCCAAAATTATCCCAAAAGGATTCTGATTGGCTCGGCATGCCGTTTCGTTTGATCGTCCAGCCTGTGCAGGAGACGGCCGCCGAGCGACCCGGGCAAAACGGGCGTGCGCATCGTCGGTGCGCGGCCGGCGCGACGGTGGCATCATGAGCGCCGCCATGCCGGCGCCGGACCTGCTGGCGCAGACGTTTCTCGACGAGCTCAAGCGCCACACCGCCGATCCGCCGGGCGTCACCCGCGACGCCTATGGCCCCGGCGAGGCGGCGGCGCAGGCGCTGCTGCACCGCCACGCCACCGAACTCGGGCTCGATGTCACGATCGATCACGCGGGAAATCTCTACGCGACCTTGCCCGGCCGCGACCGTGAGGCCCCGCGCTGGATCATCGGCTCGCACCTCGATTCGGTGCCGCATGGCGGCAATTTCGACGGCGCGGCGGGCATCGCTGCCGGTCTAGCTCTGCTCGCCGATATTGGCCGCGGCGCCCGTATGCCGGCGCGCGCCATCACGCTGATGGCGATCCGGGCGGAAGAGAGCACCTGGTTTCCGGCCTCCTATATCGGCAGCCGTGCGGCCTTCGGCCTGTTGCGGCCGGATGAGCTGGCGCTGCGACGCAGCGATACCGGGCGCACCCTCGACGCCCATCTGCGTGAATCCGGTTTCGACCCGGATCGGCTGATGGGCGAACCGCCGGCGCTGCTGCCGGCGCAGGTGCACGGCTTCATCGAGGTGCATATCGAGCAGGGGCCGACCCTGGTGCTGGAGAACAAGCCGATCGGCCTGGTCTCGGCCATCGCCGGCAGCTTCCGCTATCGCGAGGCGGCGATCCTGGGCATTTACGGCCATTCCGGCGCGGTCTCGCGCAAGCACCGCAGCGACGCCGTGTTCGCCTTCGCCGATTTCGTCGCCGCGCTCGACGGCGCCTGGAACGTGCTGGAGGCGGCGGGCGCGCATGCCACCGTCACCTTCGGCGAAGTCGGCACCGACCCGGAACTGCACGCCTTCAGCAAGGTGCCGGGTGAGGTCCGTTTCAGCCTCGATGTGCGCAGCGGCCAGACCGAGACGCTGGATGCGCTGCATCGCACCGTCGCCGCTGCGGCCGGCGAGATCGCGGCTCGGCGCGGCGTCACCTTCGCATTCGGCCCGTTGACCGGCAGCACGCCGGCGCTGCTGAGCACCCGGCTCGGTGCCGCCCTGGCCGCCAATGCTCAGCGCCGGGGCATTGCGCATCTGGTCATGCCGAGCGGCGCCGGCCACGACGCGGCGGTGTTCGCCCAAATGGGGGTGCCGACCGCCATGGTGTTCGTCCGCAACGAGAATGGCAGCCACAATCCCGATGAGGCGATGCGCATGGAAGACCTCGCCTGCGCCCGCGCCGTGCTGACCGACCTGCTGCTCAGCTAGAGCGTTTTCGAGCGAAGTGGATTCCGGTGCGCGTGAAGAAAACGCGTTGAAACAAATAGCTAGAGCATGTCCGGTGAACCTGGGTTCACCGGACATGCTCTAGGCCGCGCGGCGGCGCAGCATCTGGTCGGCCAGCAGCAGCGCGGCGCTGAGCGCGATCAGCAGCACGGCGACGGCGGCGATGGAGGGATCGAGGTCGTCATTGATGCCGTCCCAGATCTGCCGCGGCAGCGTCACGATGCGCCGGCTGGCGATGAACAGCACGACGATGAGTTCGTCCCACGAGGTCATGAAGGCGAGCAGCGCACCGGAGACGATGCCGGGGGCGATGATGGGCAGCACGATGAAGCGCAGCCGCCGCACCGGCCCGGCGCCGAGCCCGGCGGCGGCTTCCTCCAGCCGCCGGTCGAAGCCGGACAGCGCGGCGGACACGGTGATGAGCACATAGGGCATGCCCATCAACCCATGGGCGATGATGACGCCGGTGTAGGTGTCGAGCAGCTTCAGGTCGATCCACAGCCGGTAGATGCCCAGCGCATAGACCACCGGGGGGATCACCGCCGGCAGCACCATCAGCGCCCGTATGCCGGCCGACAGCCGGCCGCCCAGCCGCCAGCAGCCGAGCGCGCAGAAGGTTCCCGCCGATGTGGCGAGCAGCGTCGCCACACAAGCGATCCAGGCGCTCTGCCCGAAGGCGGACAGCCACTCCGGGTCGGTCCACAGCGCCTGGTAATGGGCGAGCGACACGCCCTCCTGCGGCAGCGACAGGTAGGTTTGGTCCGTCAGCGAGATCGGCACCACCACCAGCAGCGGGGCGAGCAGGAACAGCGCCGCTGCGGCTGCCAGGGCGCGCACGCCGCGCGAGGGGTGCAGCAGGGCGCCGTTCATGGCCGCTCCGGGCGCATATGAGCGGGGTCGAAGAAGCGTGCCAGCAGCCCCAGCAGCGCCACGGTGACCGCCACCAGCAGCACCGCCAGCATCGCGCCCACGCCCCAGCGCGGCAGCACGAGGATCTGCGTGGTGATGTATTGCGCGATCATCATCACCCGCCCGCCGCCGAGTATGGCCGGGGTGGTGTAGAAGCCGAAGGTGAGGATCAGCACCAGCAGCGCCGAGGCGGCGATGCCCGGCATGGACAGCGGCAGGAACACCGCGCGGAAGGCGCGGCCCTTGGAGGCGCCCATGCCGCGCGCGGCCTCCACCAGCTTAAGATCGATGCCGGACATCACGGCAATCAGCGGCAGCGCGGCATAGGGGATCATGTAGTGGACCATGCCGACCACGACGCCGAACTGGTTCCAGATCAGCGGCAGCGGCTCGTCGATCAGCCCCGCGCCTTGCAGCCATTGGTTGATCAACCCGCGCCGCTGCAGCAGCGTCACCCAGACGAAGGAGCGCGCCAGCGCCGACACCCACAGCGGCAGCAGCACGCCGAACAGCAGGAAGGTGCGCATGCGCTGCGATCCGGTGACGATCACATAGGCCATGGCGTAGCCGAGCGGCACCGCGATGGCGGTGGTGATGAGGCAGATGCGCACCGTGGCCAGCAGCACGGCCTGAATGGCGGAGGAGGTGAACAGCAGGGCGTAGTTGTCGAGGCCGGGCCGCGGATCGGTGAAGCTCAACGCCAGAACGCGGCCGACCGGCACCAGATAGAACGCCAGCAGCATGAGGAGCGCCGGAGCGGCCAGGGCGAGCCCCGCGACCTTGGTGCTGGCGGACAGGCGCCTCACGCCGGTTCGGCCTCGGTGAGCACGCTCGCGGCATGGTGCGGCCAGCCGAGCGCGATCGGCTCGCCGGGCATCGGGACGCCGCCCGGCCCGCCCGACCAGGCCGGCACGGTGACGAGGACCGGGCCGATGCCCTCCACCTGCACATCGAGGCCGATGCTGGCGCCGAGATAGCTGCGCGCGACCACAATGCCGGTGACGCTGTTCCAGCCGGCACCGGAGCGGCCGGGCTCGATGCGCTCGGGCCGCAGCACGAGCGTTACCGCCGACCCGGCCGCAGCGCTGGACGTGGCGGGCGCGATGAGGCGCCACGGCCCGCAGCGCACGGCGATCTCCGCGCCGCGCCGCTCTTCCACCATGGCCTCGATGAAGTTGCTCTGGCCGAGAAAGCCGGCGATGAAGCGGCTGGCCGGGCGCTCATAGAGCGCGTCCGGGGTGCCGATCTGAATGAGGCGACCCTCGTTCATCACCGCCACGCGATCGGACAGCGACAGCGCCTCGTCCTGGTCGTGGGTCACGAAGATGAAGGTGAGGCCGAGATCGCGATTCAGTTCGCGCAGTTCGCGCTGGACGTCAGCGCGCAACTGCCGGTCGAGCGCGCTCAGCGGTTCGTCGAGCAGCAGGAGATTGGGCTCGAAGGCGATGGCACGGGCCAGCGCCACGCGCTGCTGCTGGCCGCCGGAGAGCTGGCGCGGCAGCCGGTCTTCCAGCCCGGTGAGGCGCACGCGCCCGAGCAGAGAGGCGACACGCGCCGCGATGTCGGCCTTCGGCCGTCCGCGCATGCGCAGCCCGAAGGCGACGTTTTCGCCGACGCTCATGTGCGGGAACAGCGCATAGCCTTGATACACCATGCCGAAGGCCCGCCGCTCCGGGCTCCAGCCGGTAATGTCGGTGCCGCGCAGCCGGATGCTGCCGGAATCCGGGCGGGTAAAGCCGGCGATCATGCTCAGCACCGTCGACTTGCCGGAACCCGACGGGCCGAGCAAGGTGACGAACTCGCCCGCCGCGATGTCGATGTTGAAATCGGCCACGGCGGCGACGGCGCGATAGCGCTTGGTCAGGCCGCGGACCGACAAAGCCGGAGCGTCAGTCATCGCTCACTCCCGCCGCGATCCGCGCTGATCCGCCCATAAACCCCGCTTCTGCAAAGCTGTAGACAAATGGACTACAAGTGGCATACCATGACTGCACAGGTTTTGGCTACGCTCAAAATTGTGACAGGATCGTCGGCATGCACGGCATATTGAGCGCCTGAACGATGGCCAAGGAATACACCACCGATGTCGGCGGCCGCGCGGTTACCCTGCGCTTCGAGCGGGCCGAGCACGAGGACCGCATCGCCCGCGCCCGTGCCGCGCTGCGGGCGAAGGGTGTTTCGGCGCTGCTCGTGTTCGCCCAGGAAAGCCATTATTACCTCACCGGCTACGACACCAGCGGCTATGTGTTCTTCCAATGCGGCGTCCTCACCGCCGATGAGGGGCCGAAGGTGCTGCTGACGCGGCGCCCGGACCAGTCCCAGGCCGAAGACACCTCGCTCTACGACGATATCCGCATCTGGCTGAACGCCGAGGACGTCAATCCCGCGGACGAGCTGCGCGCTATACTTGCAGAGCTCGGGCTGCGTGGGGAGAGGGTCGGCATCGAACTCGCCACCTATGGCCTCACCGGTTTCAACCATGAGCGCGTGCGCGTCGCATTGGAAGGGTTCTGTACCCTCGTCGACGCGTCGGAGATCGTGCGCACGCTGCGCGTGCGCAAATCCCCCGCCGAACTGGCGTATGTGCGGCGCGCGGGGGAGTTGGCGGACGACGCGGTGCGCGCTATGGTTGAGGCGGCGCGGCCGGGCATTCCCGACAGTCTCGTGACCGCGGCCTGCATTCACGCCATGCTGGCGGGAGGCGGCGACATGCCATCCGGCGACCCGATGGTGAATTCCGGCCCGCGCGCTGTCTATGGCCGCGGCACCGGCGTTCCGCGCATGCTGGAGGCGCAGGACCAGATCATGCTGGAGCACGCCGCCTCCTATTGCCGCTACACCGTGGTGACGGAGCGCACCGTGGTGATCGGCACGCCGCCGGAGCGCCAGCGCACCATGTTCCAGGTGGCGACCGACACGCTCTACGAGATCATCGATTATGCCCGCCCCGGCCGGCTGATCGGCGAACTCGACGATATCCACCGCCGCAATCTCGACCGCGCCGGCTATGAGAAATACCGTTTCGCCGCCTGCGGCTATTCGCTCGGCGCCACCTTCCGCCCGACCTGGATGGACCCGCCGCCGATGCTGTATTCCGGTAACCGGACGCCGATCGAGAGCGCAATGGTGCTGTTCTGCCACGTCGTCATCGGCGACCGCGACCACGGCCTGACCGCCGCCACCGGCCTCACCTTCCATGTCGGCGAGCGGCAGACCGAGATACTCAGCAGCATACCTATGGAACTTCACATCAAGTGACCCCCGCCGGGCACCAGCAGAAGGTTGCACGCCATGTCCTGGAATCCCTTCCATCGTGAAGTCCGCGAGCTGATCGCGGAAGGCCTCGCCTCCGGACGGCTGGACCGTCGCGAAGTGCTGGGCGGCCTCGGCGTGGCGGCGCTGGCGCTTGCCGCCGGCGGGAGCACCGCCGAGGCCGCGGCCAAGGAAATCGTGCTGGCCAATTATGGCGGCGACGCCGCCACCGCGATGAAGGTGAGCTTCGGCGAGCCCTTCACCAAGGACACCGGCATCCCCGTCGTGATCGACGGTTCCGGTCCGACTCTGGGCAAGATCCGCGCAATGGTGCAGAGCGGCAACGTAACCTGGGACATCTGCGACTCCTCGCCCGGCGATTCCTTCATCCTCGGCCGCGCCGGCGAATTGGAGAAGATCGACTATTCCATCGTCGACCGCAGCAAGATGCTGCCGGGCTTCGACATGCCCTATTGCGCCGGCATCTCGGCCTACAGCTTCGTGCTCGCCTTCGACCGCAAGGCGGTCGGCGATACGCCGCCGAAGAACTGGGTCGATTTCTGGGACGTGAAGAAATACCCCGGCAAGCGCGGCCTGTGGCACGACATGACCGGCGTGCTGGAAGCCGCGCTGATGGCGGACGGCGTGCCGCGCGATAAGCTCTACCCGATCGATGTCGAGCGCGCCTTCAAGAAGATCAAGGAAATCAAGCCGCACACCATCTTCTGGTCGTCCGGCTCGAACAGCCAGCAATTGCTGCGCGACGGCGAAGTGACCATGGCGCAGATCTGGAGCACCCGCGCGCGCATCCTGTCCGATGGCAGCAAGGACCGGCTGTCCTGGACCTGGAACGACGGGCTGCTGCTCGCCGGCGTGTTCTCCGTGCCGAAGAACAATCCGGCCGGCAAGGAGGCGATGACCTTCATCAATTCGGTGCTGATCCCGGAGCGGCAGATTTCCTTCCTGCGCACGCTCGGCAGCGGCCCCTCCAACCCCGCCGCCGCCAAGATGGTGCCGCCGGAACTGGAACGGGTGAACCCGACCTCGGACGCGGCGCGGGCGGTGCAGGGCACCGTGGACGACACCTGGTATGCGGATAATTACGAGAAGGTGTTCGAGCGCTATCTGGAGCTCATCGGGTCGTGACAGCGCCGGGCCGCCGGCCTCACCCCCCGGCGGCGCGGCCGTAGCCGGCAATCCAGTTGATGATGCTGGCGCGTACGTTTTCGAGGTGCGTCGCGATCGCCGCCCGCGCCGTCTCGCGGTTGCCCTCGATCAGCGCGTCGACGATGGCCATGTGCTCGGCATAGACCGGCGCGGTGCGCTCCGGGATGCGGCCGACATTGAACATCGCGGTCTTCTTGCGCAGCTGACCGACGATCGACATCAGCGTCGCATTGCCGGCATGGCGCAGAATGGTGCCGTGCAGATCGCTGTCGAACGCGGCGTAGTCGAGCTTGGACGAGCCGGGCAGTGCCAGCGCGCGCTCCTTCAGTGCCGCAAGCTCGGCGGCGGGGATGCGGCCGCAGGCCAGCTCCACCGCATCGGTCTCCAGAATCAGGCGCACATGCAGGATTTCGAGGAAGTCCTGCAGCGTGATGGTGCGCACCACCGAAACCCGCTCCTCGCGGGTCACCAGTTCCTCATTCTCCAGCCGGGTCAGCGCCTCGCGCACCGGCGTGCGCGACAATGACAGCTCGTCGCCCAGGCGGCGTTCCTGCAGCCGCGATCCCGGCTTGAGGCGGCCGTCGAGAATGCGGCTCAGGATCGCTTCATAGGCGGTCTCGGTGAGGGACTGTTCCGGTTTCATGTCTGTGCCGTTCCTTTCGCCGAGGCCGGCGCGGCGAAGCCGGCGACGGTATAGCCCGCCGCCTGCAACGCTGCGCGCAGCTCCCGCGCCATGATTGCCGCACCCGTGGTGTCGCCGTGGACGCAGACGCTCTCGATGGCGGCGGGGATCCGTTTGCCGGAGGCGCAGACGATGGCCCCGGTCTCAAGCATAGCGACGACGCGCTGCGCCGCCGCGGCGCTGTCCTCGATCACCGCGCCGGGCTGCGAGCGCGGCGCCAGATTGCCGCTGTCGGCATAAGCGCGGTCGGCATAGATTTCCCGCACCACCCGCAGGCCCTGCGCCTCGCCGGCTCGCTCGGTCGCCATGCCGGGCATGACCACGAAGGCGAGTTCGCGGTCGACGCTGCGAATCGCCCGCGCCACCGCCTCGGCGAGTTCCGGCTCTTCCGCCGCGCGGTTGCCGAGCGCGCCGTGGGTCTTCACATGGGTGACGCGCCCGCCGGCATTGGCGGCGACGCCCATCAGCGCGCCGACCTGGTAGGCGGTCTGCCGCTCGATGTCGCGGGGGGTGTCGCCCAGGATGTTGCGCCGGCCGAAGCCATAGAGATCCAGATATCCCGGATGCGCGCCGATGCCGACGCCGCGCGCCATGGCCGCCTGCACCGTGGCGTGCATGATCGAGGGGTCGCCGGCGTGAAAGCCGCAGGCGATGTTGGCGGAGGTGACCACCGCCAGCATCGCCGCATCGTCGCCGAGCGTCCAACGGCCGAAACTTTCGCCGAGATCGCAATTGAGGTCTATGCTGGGCATTGCCTACCGGGCGCGAGGTGGCCGAAGCGGCCGTAACTCTGGTATTCTTTTGGTGTACCACCCGGCTTGTCAAGCTAGCGGCCGCCCGAGACCGGAATATTGGCGCCAGTGACGTAGCTCGCGGCATCGCTGAGCAGAAACAGCCCCACCTTGGCGATCTCGTCCGGGCTTGCCGCGCGGCCCAGCGGCACCTGCGCCACCCAGTAATCGTACTCCTCATCGCTCATGAAGGCCCGGCCCATCGGATTGTCGACGAGGCACGGCATCAGGCCGTTGATGCGGATCCCCAGGGCGCCGAGTTCCACCGATAGATGGCGCACCAAGCCGTTCAGCGCCCATTTGCTGGCGGTGTAGTGCGGCCCGCCGCCGGGGCTGCGGTCGAGCGCTGCGGTGGATGACACCACGACGATGCTGCCGCCGGCCGCCATCAGCGGCACCGCCGTATGGATGATGGCGTAGGCGCTGGTGAGGTTGACATCCATCAGGTGCCGCCAGCGCGCTGGCGGCACCTCGGCGAGCGGGCCGGTCTGCAGCAGGCCGTGGCACAGCACCACATGGTCGATGCTTTGGAGGCCGCCGACGGCGGCGGCCAGCGCCGCGTCGTCGGTGAAATCCGCCACGGTGCCGCCGGGTTCGGGCAGATGGCTCAGCGCCAGCACCTGCGCGCCGGCCTGCTCCAGCCGCACCCGCATCGCCTCGCCGATGCTGCCGCCGATACCGGTGAGCAGGACGCGAGGCCGGGCGGCGCCGTCGCGGGCGGGGAGGGCGAACGAGATCATGTCGGGGCTCCGCTGCGGGCGGCCGGGCGCCGGTCGTGCATCACGGTGCCGTCCTTGATGATGATGAGGAGGTGCCGGTCCGGCCGGGCCAGCGGCGCGATGCCGGCCAGCGGGTCGGCGTCGAGGCCGATCAGGTCGGCAATCGCGCCCGGCACCAGCCGGCCGAGCCGGTCGCCCATGCCGATGAGGCCGGCGCCGACCTGCGTTGCGCTGGCGATGACCTCGTGCAGCGGCATTTCAGCGGCCTTCAGCCGGAGCTCGTCGCTCTGGTGGGCGTGGGCGGCACCTTCGAGATCGCTGCCATGGGCAATGGCGACGCCGCAGGCACGGGCCAGCGCGATGCTGCGGCACGATTCGTCGAAGATACGCTTTGCGGTGTCTGCCAAGGGACCGCCGCCGGTGGCGATCCGGTCGAACACCACCAAAGTCGGCACCAGCACGGTGCCGCGCCGGGCCATGAGGTCGGCGGTCGGCGCATCGAGCCCGCTGCCGTGCTCGATGGAGCGCACGCCGGCCTCGACGCACCGCCGGATGGCCGCGGCACCATAGGCATGGGCGAGCACGCCGCGCCCGGCGCGCGCCGCCTCATCGACCACGGCATCGAGCTCTTCCGGCGCATATTGCGGCGCTTCCGGCCCCGCGGGCGAGGCGATGCCGCCGGAGGCCATCACCTTGATCTGCGTCGCGCCGGCCGCGATCTCCGCGCGCACCGCGGCGCGCAGCGCGGCGACGCCGCTGGCGAGCCGGGTGATGCTGCGGGTGCCGCCGCAGCACGGGCAGCCGAGGTCCGCTTCGCCGGCGGCGCGGAAATCGCCCTGCGCGCCGGGTGGGGCGAGGCCCCGGCCGGAGGGAAACAGCCGCGGGCCGGCGAACAGCCCGGTGCCGACGCATTCGGCAAGGCTGCCATCGGCGCCGCCGGCATCGCGCACGCTGGTAAAGCCGCGCGCCAGCATGCCCGCCAGCACGCGCCCGGCCTTGGCCGCCACCAGATAGGGCGGCACCCGGTGCAGCGTGGCGAGATCGTCCTGGACGCCGATGGCGTGGACATGGGCGTCGATCAGGCCGGGCAGCAGAAACAGGCCGTCCGCGGCCAGCACGCGCTCGCCCGGCCGCCGTGCGATGTGCTCCGCCAGGGCATCGATGGCGGCGCCGCGGATGCGGATGTCGCAGCGCCGGAAGCGGGTGCCGTCGGCATCCAGCACCTGTCCGCCGGTCAACAGCAGTGCCGCTTCGCTCATCGGGTTACGGTATCACCGAGCGGATCGCCGCGCGGCGCAGCGCGCCTTGCGGCTCCAAGGCCCGCTCGATGGCGTGCCGGAGGTTGCCCTCGCTCACCGGCTGGCCGAAATGGAAGCCCTGCACCTCGTCGCAGGATTCGGCCTGCAGCGCGGCCAGTTGCTCGGCGGTCTCCACGCCCTCGGCCGTCACCGCCAGGCCCAGCGCCCTGGCGAGGCCGAGTATGGCCTGCACGATGGCGCGGCTCTCGTCCGAGCGATGCAGGTCGGCAATGAAGGACCGGTCGATTTTCAGCCGGTCGAACGGGAAGCGGCGCAGATAGCCGAGCGCCGAATAGCCCGTGCCGAAATCGTCGATCGAGATGCGCACGCCGATCGCCTTGAGGCCCTTCAATATGTCGAAGGCGACGTCCGGGTCGTGGATCAGCACGTTCTCGGTCACTTCCAGTTCGAGCCGCCCGGCGTCAAGCCCGGACAGATCGAGCGCATCGGAGACGACGCGGACCAGATCGCCGTTGCGGAACTGGACGGGGGAGAGATTGACCGAAACCGTCAGCTCCGGCCACTGCGTCAGGGTGGTGCAGGCCTTTCGCAGCGCGAATTCGCCCAGTTCGCGGATGAAACCGGTTTCCTCCGCCAGCGGAATGAAGGTGCCGGGCAATATCAGGCCGCGTTCGGGGTGGTTCCAGCGCAACAGCGCCTCGAAGCCGGCGAGGTGCAGCGTACGGGTGTGGAAGCGCGGCTGGTAGTGCAGCGTGAATTCGCCCGCGCTCAGTCCGCGCCGCATATCGCGGTCGAGCTCCGGACGGTCGCGGATGTGCTCGTTCATCGCCTCTTCGAAGAACAGGAAATCGTTCCGGCCGGAGCGCTTGGCCTGGAACATCGCAAGGTCCGCCTTGCGGATCAGCTCGGTCGGCTCGGCCGCGTCGTGCGGTGCGCGGGCGATGCCGATGGAGAGCCCGATGTGAACTTCGCAGGCGTCGAGCGCGATCGGCCGGCGCGCGGCGGCGATGAGTTCGCTGCACACATGGCGTATCGCCTCGGCATTGTCGCTCGGCAGGATGACGAGAAACTCGTCGCCGCCCACGCGCGAAACATGGGCGAAGCGCGGCACATGGGCGAGGATGCGGCGCCCGATCTCGGCCAGCAACTGGTCGCCCGCCGCGTGGCCGAACGCATCGTTGATCGGCTTGAACCGGTCGAGGTCGAGAAACAGCACCGATACGCGGGCCTGCGCCGTCAGCTGGGCCTGCGCGGTTCGAAACAGCCCGGCGAGGTGCTCGGTCGCGCTGAGCCGGTTGGGCAGGCCGGTGACGCCGTCATGGTAGGACATGCGCCGGGCATCGTCCCGCGCCAGCGCGACCTGGAGCGCGCTTTCGTCGATGGCACGGGCGCTGAGATAGGCGTGCCGCAGCACCAGCGCCGCCATCACCCCGAAGCCGATGGCGGCAAGCCCGATCCACGGCGCCAGCCGCCAGATCAGACGATCGCCCGGACGCGGGCTTTCCCAGACAATGGCGGCGTCGAGCCAGGCCGGCAGGGTGGCGAGCATCAGCCGTTCGCCGTCCGGCACGCTCTGTTGGTTGCGGGCGACGCGTACATTGGTCAGATAGCGGGCGGCGGTGTCGAGCAGCAGCTGCGGGTCGATGGTGCGGCCGAACGCGATCACCGCGGCCCGGCTCTTCTGCGCCGCATCCAGCTCGCCGGTCGGGCCGGGCGTGAGCACGGCGGCCGACATCAGCACCGGCTCGTCGCCCCGGAACAGCGTCGCGCTGACGGGCGTGGAGTGTCCGCTGCTGGCTTCGCGCGCCCGGGTCGCGAGTTCGCCGAGCGCCGGACCGAATTCCGCCTCCTGCGCCGCCTCCGAACGCTTGCCTTTGATGACCCCGTACGGTGTGCGGTTGTCGCCGTCGATCACGAACACATAGTCGATGCCCAGTTCGGAATGGAGCGTCGGCCCGAAATTCTGCTCGTCAAAGGCCCACGACACGTCCAGGGAGCCCGCCAGGTTGCGATAGGCGTCCTCCCATTCCGCATAGTCCTTTGTGGTCTGCTGCAACCGCCGGTCGATCGCGCGGAATTGCTGGACCAGGAAGCTCGACGTCAGCTCTTCGCCGAACTCGTTCTGCTCGTCGGCCGTGACATAGAGCATTGCGATCATGAAGACATTGGCGAGAACGAGCAGGCCGGCGATGGCGGGAATCGCCCGCCGGCCGAACCATTTGCTCAACTCGACGGTTCGTTCCATGCGCGCGGCGACTCCAGACCGGAAACCCCTTTTGGGAAAGCTAAGCGAACAATCATGAAGGTCCAGTGCAGAATCGGCCGGCCCGCCGCCGGGTGCCAATCCGGCCGCGGCGCGCTAGTTTCAGGTTCAAGCTTCGGATTCTCCGCTCAAAACAGGTGCCCCCATGGCCGACGCCGCCACACTCATCGAACTCGACCAGCGCATCGCCGCGATCCGGCAGAATATTGCCGACCTCACCGAACAGGCCGCCGCCTATTCCGGCGCGGCGGACGAAGAGCGCACCGCCGACCGCATTGCCGAGCAGCAGGCGATTCTCGATACGCTGCAGAAGGAGCGCGAGGCGCTGGCCTAGCGCCTGTTTGAAAAGGTCGGACGGGTCGGCCCGCCACCGACTTTCCAAACAGTCTCACCTCGCGCACGGATTTTTTGCCTGCGGTGTCGGGCGGCGATCATGCGCGCCGTCCTTGCGAGACACGCAACGATTGACGAGGACGATAGCCATGGCTGAAACGCAAGAAGGGGCAGAAACGCAGGAGCCCTCTTCGCTCGGTGCTGTTCCGGTGAAGGGCGGCGCCATCGCCTATCTGCAGGTCGACGGCGCCATGAAGGCCGCCGACTTTTACCGCGATGCCTTCGGTGCCGAACTCGCCGCCGCCCATCCGGTGGACGAGAAGGGGCGCACCATGCATGTGCATCTCTACATCAATGGCAGCTCGGTGATGCTGAGCGATGCCTTTCCCGAATATGGCCACGCCCACGAAGCGCCCCAGGGTTTCACCATGACGCTCCAGGTCGGGGATATCGACGCCGCCTGGGCGCGCGCGGTGGCGGCGGGCGCGGACATCGTGATGCCTGTGACGGAAATGTTCTGGGGCGCGCGCTATGGCCAGCTGCGCGACCCGTTCGGCGTCCTGTGGGCGCTGAACCAGCCCAAGATCGTGGCCAGCGAAGAGCCGGCCGGCGACGGCGGGCGCGAACTGGTGATCACCCGGCACATCGCGGTGCCGCGCGCCGCGCTGTACCGCTGCTGGACAGAGCCGGAACTGCTCAAGCAATGGTTCGCGCCCTTGCCCTACACCACGCCGGTCGCGGAGCTGGATGTGCGTCCCGGCGGCGCCAGCCGTATCGTGATGCGCGGACCGGACGGCGTCGATCTGCCCAATCCCGGCATCTTTCTGGAGGTCGTTCCCAACGAGCGGCTGGTGATGACGGACGCCTATACGCAGGCGTGGCTGCCTTCGGAAAAGCCCTTCATGACCATCGTCCTCACTTTCGAGGAGGAGGACGGCGGCACGCGCTACACCGCACGCGTGCTGCATTGGACCGCCGCCGACCGGCAGTCTCATGAAGATATGGGCTTCCACCAGGGCTGGGGACAGGTCACCGACCAGCTGGCAGCGCTGGCCGCGACGCTGTGAGCGGGCGACGCCCGCGCCCTGCCTTCAGCGGATGAACTCGATGGTGTCGAGCGCGATGAGCTGGGTGCAGGTGTGGTTGCGCTCTTGGCTGCGGCACAGCATGAAGCGGTCGGCAATCTCGATCGGCCCATACACGGTGATCGAGTCGCCGCTGGTGAGCTTCACCAGCAAGGCCTTCTTGGTGTCGTCCTGCGCGATCTCCTTGAGGAGGTCGCAAATGCTGCGATTTGTTATGTGTATGTTCATGGCGTTCTCCCGTCCGATCCGGCCGGCGGATCGGCACTCAGGCTAACGCGCTGCCGGGTATCGGGTTCCGCCAAAACAGCGCGAATCGATACGGATTGGAGCGGGGGGAGGCGAGGCGGATGAATGCGGGCAAGGCCCCGTCGGGGCTGGCTTTGTCGGGTCTGCGGGTGCTCGACCTGTCGCGGGTGCTGGCCGGGCCGTGGGCGACGCAGGCGCTGGGCGATCTCGGCGCCGATGTCGTCAAGATCGAGAAGCCCGGCGTCGGCGACGACACCCGCGCCTGGGGCCCGCCCTGGCTTGCCGACGCGCACGGGCAGGCGACCGGCGAGAGCGCCTATTTCCTCGCCGCCAACCGCAACAAGCGCTCGGTCGCCATCGACATCGCCCGGCCGGAGGGGCAGGCTCTGGTCCGCCGGCTCGCGGCGCAGAGCGACGTGCTGGTGGAGAACTTCAAGGTCGGCGCGCTGGCGCGCTACGGGCTGGATTATGAACGGCTGAGCGCGCTCAATCCGCGGTTGGTCTACTGCTCCATCACCGGCTTCGGCCAGGACGGGCCGGATGCCGCGCGGGCCGGCTATGATTTCATGATCCAGGGCATGAGCGGCCTGATGTCGGTGACCGGCGCACCCGACGACGAACCGCAGAAGGTCGGCGTGGCGCTGATCGACGTGCTCACCGGGCTCAACGCCGCCATTGCGGTGCTCGCCGCGGTGCAGCAGCGGCACAGTACCGGGCGCGGGCAGCATATCGACCTCGCTCTGTTCGACGTCGCGGTGGCGAGCCTCGCCAACCAGGCGCTGAACCATCTGGTCGCCGGCACGGTGCCGCGGCGGCTGGGCAATGCGCATCCCAACATCGTGCCCTATCAGGCCTTCGCCACCGCCGACGGGCATCTGATCCTGGCGGTGGGAAACGACGGCCAGTTCGCCCGCTTCGGCCGCATCGCTGGGCTGGCGCCGGATGCGCGCTTTTCCACCAATGCCGGCCGCGTCGCCCATCGCGACGAACTGGTGCCGCTGGTGGAGCGGGCCATGGCGGCGCGCAGCACGGCGCAGTGGATCGCCGTGCTCGACGGCGCCGGCATTCCCTGCGGGCCGATCAACGATATCGACCAGGCGTTTGCCGAGCCGCAGGCGCTGGCCCGCGGCCTGGCGCTCGCCACACCTCACGCCGCCGGCGTCGACGCGCCGGGCGTACGCAGTCCGCTGCGCCTTGGTGCCTCGCCGTTCGCCGCAGTGGCGCCCCCGATGCTGGGCCAGCATACCGACGAGGTGCTCACGCAGCTTCTGGGCCTTTCCGCGCAGGACCTTGCAGGGCTGCGCGCAGACGCCATCATATAGGAGCCCGCCATTCGGCGAGACGCCTCATTCGAAGGGACACGACCGACATGACCGTTGCGGATCAAGCCACGGCGGCAAAAGCCGGTGCGCCGGCCCATGGTGCACCGCTGGCGACGTTTCTCGCCAACATCTCCGTTCTCAGCCGCCAGGACGATTATGCCGGCATCGCCAAGGCCTTTGCCGGCTTCATCGCCTCCCACCCGGCGGTGCGGTTCCTGGCCTCCGAGCCGGTGCCGGCGCGGCTCGCCGAGCATATCGTCACCAAGACCGGGGCGCCGGCCGCCTTCATGACCTACACGCTGCAGCACCCGACCTGGGCCGAGGACATCAAGCGCGCGCTCGGCGATCCGGCGCAGTTCGCCGCGAAGGCCCACGCGATCGAGGCCGAGGTGCAAACCAACGCCGCCGCCGCCAAGCCGCACTGAGGGGGTCCGCATGCCGGCGGCCGACACAATAGGCATCATCGGCGCCGGCCGGCTGGCGCGCTTCGTGGTCGAAGGGCTGCGGCAGGCGGGCAGTGCTGAGAACATCGTGCTCTCGCCGCGCAATGCGGACGCGGCGGCCGCGCTCGCCGCGTCTCACGGCTGCCGCATCGCCGCCGACAACCAGGCGGTGATCGCGGCGGCGCCCGTCATCATCGTCGCGACGCCGCCCAAGGCGACGCTCGCCACCATCGCCGCGCTGGACTGGCCGGCGGACCGGCTGTTGATCTGCACCGCCATCGACGTCGACCTCGCCGGCCTGCGCGCGGCGGCCGGCGGCGCCCGCGTGGTGCGGGCGATGCCCACGGCGGCCTCCGCCATCGGCCTCGGCTCCACCCCGCTCTGCCCGCCCGAGCCGATGGCGCAGGCGCTGTTCGCCCGGTTCGGCGATACGTTCGCGTTCGAGGACGAGGCGGCCTTCAACGCCGCCTCGGCGCTCTCGGTGTATCATCTCTGGCTGTTCGGCCTGATGCAGACGGTGGCCGACCGGGCGGTGGCCGCGGGGCTGGACCGGGCGTCGGCGGACGGCATGATCGCCAGCCTGACCCGTTCCGCCGGCACGCTGGCCTCAACGCCGCTGCGCGCTCCGCTCGACCGCAACGGCACCCCCGGCACCATGACCGCGCAGGGGCTGGCGGTGATCGAGGCGGCGAACGCAATGGCCCCCTGGGGCGCGGCGATGGGCGTCGCGATTGAGCGCGCCAGCGGGCGGAGCTAAGAGCCGCTCAGCCGATCCCCAGCTCCGCGCGCGCATCGGGATGCAGCAGGTCGTAGGTCTCGGGGCGCTTGGCCATGTAGCGGGCGAACACCGAGCAGCGCGGCACCACTTTGAGGCCGGCAAGCCGGGCATCGGCGAGCGCGGCTTCCACCAGCTTGGTGGCGATGCCCCGGCCGCCCAGCGCTTCCGGCACTTCGGTGTGGGTGAAGACGACGCCGCCGTCGATCGGCTCGAATTCGGCGATGGCCACCGCGCCCTCCGGCGCCTCCGCCAGCCGCGCCTCATAACGGCTCTCCGCCGCATTGCGCGCGATCACGATCTCGTCGGCCATCTGGCTCTCCGCTGCCTGTGCATACTGCCGACCAGCCTAGAGCCGATTCGGCGCGGCGGGAAATGAACAGGGGCATTCTTCCCCTTCTCCGCCTTGCGGGAGAGGGCTTGAAGAGCGGCGCCTTGGAGCCGGCGGTGTGGCGTGGCAAGCTTGGGGCATGATCCAGCGGGGCTTTTCCGGTACGCGGCGCCGGCGCACGGTGCTCGTGGCGCTCGGTGCCGGGGCGCTGCTGGCGCTGGTGTTGGCGGTATGGCCGGACCAGACCGTGCTGCGCTGGCGCGCGAGCGCGATCGACAGGCTGCTGGTGCACGGACCCGCCGTGCGGCCGGAGCCATCGACGGCGCCGCTGGTGGTGGAGATCGACCGCGCCAGCCTGCGCGCGCTCGGCCCCTGGCCGTGGCCGCGCGACGTGCTGGCGGACCTCGTCGCGCGCATCGCCGACGGCCAGCCCCAGGTTCTGGTGCTCGACATGGTGCTGGCCGGGCCGGACCGCGGTTCGCCGGCGACGCTGGCGCGCCAGCTTGCCGAGCGGGCGGGCGAGCCCGAACTCGCCGCCCGCATCGCCGCCCTGCCGGCGCCGGACGACAAGCTCGCCGCAGCGCTCGGGGCGGCGCCGGCCGTGCTCGGCTTCCTGATGTCGGATGAGACCTCAGGCGAACTGCCGCCGGGCGCGCCCATTCTGGTGTCGGGCGCGCCGCCGCGTCTGGCGCCCTGGCACGCCGCCGGCGCGCTGCCGCCCTATGCGCCGCTGATGGAGGCCGCTTCCGGGCTCGGCGCCGGCTCGCTCGATCCCGGTTTCGACGATGTGGTGCGCCGGGTGCCGCTGTTCGTCTCGGTGGGGCAAACGCTATATGCCGGTCTGGCGGCGGAGACGGTACGGCTCGCGCAGGCTGCCGGCGCCTTCGTGGTGCAGAGCGAGGCGGGGCGGGTGCGCATCGGCCGGCTCGACGTGCCGCTCGGCTATGCCGCGGAACTGAGCATCCGCTCGGCGCCGGCCGCGACCTGGGCCCTGCGCACCGTCTCGGCCGCCGATGTGCTGAGCGGGGCGGTGGCGCCCGCGCGTTTTGCCGGGCGGCCGGTGCTGGTCGGCGGCGGCGCGCCGGAGCTGGGTGGCTTGTGGCGCACCGCGACGGAGGCCGCCGCGCCCTCGGTGCAGATCCAGGCCGATGCGGTGGAGACGCTGCTCACCGGCCGTGTGCCGGTGCGGCCGGACTGGGCGTGGGCGGTGGAACTTGCGGCCGGGCTGGGGCTGATCGCGCTCGCCGCCCTTGCGGCCGCCGAACTGCCGCCGGTGATCGCCTTCGCGCTCTATCTCGCAGGCGCCGCCGCCTATGCCGGCGCGGCGGCGGGCGCCCTGCTGCTGCACGACCTGATGATCGACCCGGTGACGCCGGCCATGGTCGGACTGGCGGCGGCTGCCATGGCCGGGCTGGTCGCCTTTTCCGATACGCGGCGGGCGGCGCGGGCGATGCGCCGGCGCTTCGAGCGCCATCTCGCCCCCGCCGTGGTGGCGCGCATCGCCGAGCGGCCGGACCTCGTGCGGCTGGAGGGCGAGCGGCGCGAAGTGACGGCGCTGTTCACCGACATAGAGGGCTTCACCACGCTATCGGACCGGCTGGACCCGGTGGTGCTGGTGGCGCTGCTCGACCGTTATTTCGAGCTGGTGACGCGGCTGATGGTCGAGCATGGCGGCATGGTGGACAAGATCGTCGGCGACGCCGTGCACGCCATCTTCAACGCCCCGCTCGATCTGCCGGGGCACGAGCGCCACGCCGTGCTGTGCGGCTTCGCCATTGCGGAGGCAACGCGCGCCTTCCGCGCCGCGCCGGAGAATGCCGCGCTCGGCCTCGGCCGCACCCGGATCGGCATCGAGACCGGGCGGGTGGTGGTGGGGGAGGTGGGAGCCGGCGCCAAGCTGGACTACACCGCCCACGGCACGCCGATGAACACCGCGGCGCGGCTGGAGGCGCTGAACAAGGACCTCGGCACCACCATCTGCGTCGGACCGATCTGCCGGTCGCGGGTCGAGGGCATCGCCTTCCGCCCGCTTGGGCTGGTCGAGGTGCGCGGGCGCGGGCCGCTGGAGCTGTTCGAGCCGCTGGCGGGTGAGCGGGTCTAGGTTTTTGATATTAGAGCATTTTCTTATCGATCAGATGATTCCATCTGATCGGAAAAGGCTCTAGCCGATCACGCCGGCGAATGCCTCGTCGATGCGGGCGCGGCCCCAGGCGCGCACCAGGGATGGCGGGGCGCCGGGGCTGGGGATGTCGACGCCATAGCCGGAGGAGACCGCGCGCACGACGCCGCCTGCCGAGACCTGCACCCGGCCGCGCTCCACGAACACGCCGAACACGCCGCGGCTCGGCCCGGCGAAGAAGCGGGTGCCGCGCACGCCGATGAGGCCGTAGCTGGTGCGGATCTCCAGATTGATGGTCGGCAGGCCGTCCGGCCGGTCGAACACCAGCGCGCCTTCGCCCAAAACCAGTTCTCCGCCGGTTTCCGCGACATAGCGGTCGATCTTCAACCGCGACTTCGGCCCCAGATGCAGCTTGGTGGCTGTGGAGAGGTCGAGGCTGGCGCGCGAGCTGGCGCCGGTCCAGACCAGGTCGCCGAGAAATATGTCGGCCTTGGGCGACAGCGGCCGCGTCGCGGTCAGCCGCGCGAAGGCTTGGCCCTCGGTGCTGACCACGGTGCCGACCGGGCTGTCCGCCGCGCTGGCGGTGCGCGGCACAGCCAGCAGCGCGAGGCCGGCCAATGCGGTGCGGCGGGTGAGCGCGAGGTTTCGGCTTTCGGTGGGAAGCGCGGTCATGAGCGGGGATTCCCTGCGGGGCGGAAGCACGCGCTATGATACGGCCTGCGCCGACGGCACGCATTGGGAAAGCGAGCCCGCATGTGCCAGATATTGACGTTACGGTGGATCCGGCGGCGGGCCGCCGGCCGGGCGCAGCCGCACGCCGCAGCCCTCGCGGTCCGGCGGCAGCAGCACGATGCCAGCCTCTTCCAGCGCGCGGACCAGCTGCGCTTCCGTCGCGCGGTGCAGCAGATGCCGCTTGCTCTCGAAATCGCGCACGGTGCTGCGCGACACGCCGGCGCTGGCGGCGAGCTGGTCCTGCGTCCAATCCAGCAGCCCACGCGCGGCCCGGCACTGTTCGGGCAACAAAATCATTCTGTTGAGCCTTGATTGCGCCGCATCCAGTCAACCATAATGGCTGAAATCATGCAATGGCCGTGCGAACGGCCCAAAAAGGGAGGCGCAGCGCACCATGTCGGCCGGCCTCCTGCTCATGCTGATCGCCGGCCTGCCGTTCGCCGGCAGTATTGTGGCGGGATTCCTGCCGACCCATGCCCGCAACGCCGCTGCGGCGCTGGCCGGCGGCATCGCGCTGGCGGTGACCATAGCCGGCGTGCTGGCCTATTCCGGGGTGACGGACGGCGCGGCGCTGCGCTACCGGCTGGAATGGCTGCCGACGCTGGGTCTGGACTTCACATTGCGCATGGACGGGCTGGCCTGGATGTTCGTCATGCTGGCCGGCGGCATCGGTGCGCTGGTGGTGCTCTATGCGCGCTACTACATGTCGCCGGAAGATCCGGTGCCGCGCTTCTTCTCCTTTCTGCTCGCCTTCATGGGCGCGATGATCGGCGTGGTGATCTCGGGCAATCTGGTGCAGATCGTCTTTTTCTGGGAGCTCACCGGCCTCTTCTCGTTTCTGCTCATCGGCTATTGGCACCACAACGCCGCGGCCCGCGACGGTGCGCGCATGGCGCTCATCGTCACCGGGGCGGGCGGGCTGTGCCTGTTTCTGGGCGTGCTGCTGATCGGCCATATCGTCGGCAGCTACGACCTCGACGTGGTGCTGGACTCCGGCGACCTGATCCGCTCCAGCGCGCTCTACCACCCGGCGCTGCTGCTGGTGCTGGTGGGCGCGCTGACCAAGAGCGCGCAGTTCCCGTTTCATTTCTGGCTGCCGCACGCCATGGCGGCGCCGACGCCGGTTTCGGCCTATCTGCATTCGGCCACCATGGTGAAGGCCGGCGTTTTCCTGCTGGTGCGGCTGTGGCCGGTGATGTCCGGCACCGATGCCTGGTTCTACACCGTGGTGCCGGCCGGTCTCGCCACGCTGCTGATCGGCGCCTACAGCGCCATCTTCCAGCAGGACCTGAAGGGGTTGCTGGCCTATTCCACCATCAGCCATCTCGGGCTCATCACCCTGCTGCTCGGTCTCGGCAGCCCGCTGGCGGCGGTGGCAGCGGTGTTCCACATCATGAACCACGCCATCTTCAAGGCCTCGCTGTTCATGGCGGCCGGCATCATCGACCACGAGGCCGGTACCCGCGATATCCGGCGGCTCAGCGGCCTGTGGCGCTACATGCCGATCACCGCCACGCTGGCCATGGTGGCGGCGGCGGCAATGGCCGGGGTGCCGCTGCTCAACGGCTTCCTCTCCAAGGAGATGTTCTTCGCCGAGGCGGCCAACGACCACACCGGCTCGCTGCTCGACGATTCGCTGCCCTATTGGGCGACGCTTGCCGGCGCCTTCTCGGTGGCCTATTCGCTGCGCTTCATCCACGGCGTGTTCTTCGGCCCGCCGCCCTATGGCCTGCCGCGCCGGCCGCACGAGCCGCCGCACTGGATGCGATTCCCGGTCGAGTTCCTGGTGCTGGCCTGCCTGGTCATCGGCATCATTCCCGGCCTCACCGTCGGGCCGCTGCTCGCCACCGCGGCGCGCGGCGCGGTAGGCGCGATTTTGCCGCCCTACAGCCTCGCGGTGTGGCACGGTTTCAATTTGCCGCTGCTGATGAGCGCGGTGGCGCTCGCCGCCGGCGTGCTGCTCTATCTCATCCTCGGGCCTTATCTGGCCAAAGGAAAGGAGGGGCCGCCGCTGCTGCGCCGGCTGAAAGGCCAGCGCATTTTCGAGAAAGTGCTGGTGACGCTGTCCTGGCAATGGGCGCGGGCGCTGGAGCGTCTGCTCGGCACCCGGCGCCTGCAGCCGCAATTGCGGCTGGTGGTGGCGGCCGCCTTCCTGGCGGCACTGGCGCCGCTGCTGGTGCGCGGCCTGCCGCGGGGCACGCAACCCGCGACGCCGGCCGACCCGGCGTTTCTCATCATGTGGGCGCTGGGCATCGCCTGCGCGGTGGGTGCGGCCTATCTGGCCAAATTCCACCGCTACGCCGCGCTTATCCTGGTCGGCGGCGCCGGCCTGGTGGCGTGCCTCAGCTTCGTGTGGCTGTCGGCGCCGGACCTGGCGCTGACCCAGCTTCTGGTCGAGGTGGTCACCACCGTGCTGCTGCTGCTCGGCCTGCGCTGGTTGCCGCAGCGGATCGAAGGCGTCGACGACCGGCGCTCCGGCCTCGGCTCGCTGGTGCGGCGCTACCGCGACCTCACGCTGGCGACCGCGGGCGGCACCGGCCTCGGGCTGCTGGCCTATGCGGTGATGCGCCGGCCGCTGCCGGTGAGCGATTCCCGCTACTTCGTCGAGCGCGCCTATACCGAGGGCGGCGGCACCAATGTGGTGAACGTCATACTGGTCGACTTCCGCGGCTTCGACACCCTGGGCGAGGTCGCGGTGCTGTGCGTGGTGTCCCTCATCGTGTTCGCCCTGCTGCGCCGCTTCCGCCCCGCGGCCGAGAGCATTGAGAGCCCGGTGCAGCAGCGCATCCAGAACGCCCGCGACCATGAGGCGCCGGACCGGCAGGTGGGCGATACGCTGACCGACTACATGCTGATTCCGCGCCTGATGATGCAGTGGATGTTCCCGGTCATCAGCGTGATGGCGGTCTATCTGTTCATGCGCGGGCACGATCTGCCGGGCGGCGGGTTTGCCGCCGGCATCACCCTCTCCATCGCCTTCCTGGTGCAGTACATGGCGAGCGGCACCCGCTGGGTGGAGGACCATCTGCGCGTGCTGCCGCTGCGCTGGATGGGGCTCGGCCTGCTCTGCGCGCTGGCGACCGGCGCCGGGTCCTGGGTGTTCGGCTATCCGTTCCTCACCACCCATGCCCGCTATCTCGATTTGCCTGTGATCGGCAAGGTGCCGGCCGCCAGCGCGCTGCTGTTCGACCTCGGCGTGTTCGCCGTGGTGGTGGGGGCGACGGTGCTGATCCTCATCGCGCTGGCGCACCAGTCGCTGCGCACCGCCCGCCCGTCCCGCGCCGCCCCGATGGTCATGCCCGAACCCGCTCCGGCGGAGGAGGGCTGAATGGAAGCCACCCTCGCCATCGGCATCGGCGTGTTCGCCGGATCGGGCATCTGGCTGGTGCTGCGCCCACGCACCTACCAGGTCATCATCGGCCTCGCTTTGCTGTCCTATGCCGTCAATCTCTTCATTTTCGGCATGGGCCGGCTGCGCACCGGCGTGCCGCCGATCCTGCAGCCCGGCACGATGGGCGACCCGGCGCAGTATGCCGATCCGCTGCCGCAGGCGCTGGTGCTCACCGCCATTGTCATCGGCTTCGCCACCACCGCGCTGTTCCTGGTGCTGCTGCTGGCGGCGCGCGGCCTGACCGATACCGACCATGTCGACGGGCGGGAGGAGTGATGACCCCGCTGGTCGACCATCTCATCGTGGTGCCGGTGCTGCTGCCGCTGGCGGTGGGCGCCTTTCTGCTGCTGTTCGACGAACGCCGGCGCAGCCTCAAGGTCGCGCTCAGCCTCGCCACCACCTTCACTTTGCTCGGCGTTGCGGTGGGGTTGCTGATGCGCGCCGACGCACCGCCGTTCGGCGCCGGCGCCATCGGCGTCTACCGGCTGGGCAACTGGCCGGCGCCGGTGGGCATCGTGCTGGTGGCGGATCGGCTCTCGGCCATCATGCTGACGCTCACCGCCGTGCTGGCCTGCGCCACGCTGGTGTTCGCGCTGGCCCGCTGGCACCGGGCCGGGCCGCGTTTCTACACGCTGTTCCTGATGCTGCTGGCCGGGCTGAACGGCGCCTTTCTCACCGGCGACCTGTTCAACCTGTTCGTGTTCTTCGAGGTGATGCTGGCGGCCTCCTACGGCCTGGTGCTGCACGGTTCCGGCACGGCGCGGGTGAAGGCGGGGCTGCACTATATTCCGGTGAACCTGCTGGCCTCGGCGCTGTTCCTGGTCGGCGTCAGCCTGATCTACGGCGTCACCGGCACGCTGAACATGGCCGAGCTCGCCCGCCGCATTCCCGCGGTGGCGCCGGAGAACCGCATGCTGCTGGAAGCCGCCGCCGCCATTCTCGGCATCGCCTTCCTGGTCAAGGCCGGGGTGTGGCCGCTGTGCTTCTGGCTGCCCACCACCTATGCCGCGGCCTGCGCGCCCGTAGCGGCGATGTTCGCCATCATGAGCAAGGTGGGCGTCTACGTCATATTGCGGCTGTTCCTGCTGCTGTTCGGCGAGGATGCCGGCGCCTCGGCCGGCTTCGGCGGCAATGTGCTGTTCTATGGCGGCATGGCGACGGTGGCGTTCGGCAGCATCGGCGTGCTGGCCTCGCAATCCATGCTGCGGCTGGCCGGCTACAGCGTCCTGGTGTCGTCCGGCACGGTGCTGGCGGCGATCGGCACCGGCAACAGCGCGGCGATCAGCGGCAGCCTATATTACATGGTGAGCTCGACGCTCGCCATCAGCGCGTTTTTCCTGCTGATCGAACTGATCGAGCGCGGCCGCGATGCCGGTGCCGACGTGCTGGCGGTGACGCTGGAGATTTTCGGCGATCCGGAGGAGGACGGCCTGCACGAGGAAGCCGAAATCGGCCTCGCCATTCCCGCCGCCATCGCCATGCTGGCCGGCGCCTTCGTCGGCTGCACGCTGCTGCTGGCCGGGCTGCCGCCGCTGTCCGGCTTCATCGCCAAATTCGCCATCCTGTCGGCGCTCATCAACGCCGCGGGCATCGTACCGGCGTCGAGCTGGGTGCTCATCGCGCTGTTGCTGCTGGCGGGCCTTGCCGCGCTGATCGCCATGACCCGTACCGGCATCCGGGTATTGTGGGTGCCGGGCGAGGCGGCGATCCCCAATGTGCGGGCGCTGGAGATGGTGCCGGTGGTGGCGCTGCTGGTGCTGTGCATCGGCCTCACCGGCTTCGGCGGCGACGCGATGCGCTATATGGAGGCGACCGCGCAGGTGCTGTACTGGCCGCAGGAATATGCCCGCGAGGTGCTGGCGGCCTCGCCGCAACTGCCGGGGGCGGGCCGATGACCCGCCTGCTGCCGCATCCCAAGCTGTTTCTGGCGCTGCTCGCGCTCTGGCTGCTGCTGTGGCAGAGCCTCTCGCCGGGTGCGCTCGCGCTCGGCGTCGTGGTTGCTTTCGGCGCCTCCTGGGCGATGGCTGCCCTGCAGCCCGTGAAGGTGAAGATATACCGCCCCGGCGCGCTGCTGCGCTTCGCCGGCCTTGTGACGGCGGATGTGGTGCGCTCCGGCGTCACGGTCGGGCGCATGATCCTGGGCCGGGAGCGGCCGGGCACACGCTCCGGCTTCATCACCGTGCCGCTGCGCCTGCGCAGCCACCACGGCCTTGCCGCGCTGGCGGTGGCGCTCTCCGCGGCGCCGGGCTCGCTGTGGGTGAGCTATGATCCGGCGCGCGGTACGCTGCTGCTGCACATTCTCGATCTTGCCGACGAGGCGCAGTGGATCGAGACGATCACGCAACGCTACGAGCCGCCGCTGATGGAGGCGTTCGAATGGCGCACCTGATCCTCGCCGTTTCGCTCACCGTGGCGCAGGTGCTGCTGGGCCTCGCCATGGGCTGCGCCGCCTACCGCCTGCTGCGCGGGCCGCGGGCGCAGGACCGCATTCTCGGCCTCGATTCGCTCTATGTCGTCGCCATGCTGCAACTGGTGACGTTCGGCATCCGCACCGGCAGCGGCTTCTATTTCGAATCGGCGTTGATCATCGGCATGCTCGGCTTCGTCGGCACCGTCGCCTTGGCGAAATTCCTGATGCGCGGGGAGGTGATCGAATGAACGTGGCCCCCGAACTGCCGCTGTGGGCGGCGATCCTGGTGTCCGCGCTGGTGCTGGCCGGCGCGGCGGTGACGCTGGTGGGTGCCGTCGGCCTGCTGCGCTTTTCGAACTTCTATGCGCGGGTGCACGCGCCCTCGCTGGGCGCCGTGCCGGGCACGGCACTGGTGCTGCTGGGCTCGATGCTGTGCTTCACCGTGCTGGCGTCCCGCCCGGTGCTGCACGAAGTGCTGATCTTCCTGTGCCTCCTGGTGACCATGCCGCTGACCGTGATGCTGCTGGCGCGCGCGGCCTATTATCGCGACCATCCCGAAGACGAGGCGCCGCCGCGCTGAGGCGGCAGGCCGATCACGCGCATGCGTCTTGAGCGAATCGTCCGGGGCGCCGAAACGTGGCCCGGACGTGGCAAGAATGTATGGCACCCATGAACACGACGGACCATGATCGCATCGCCCGCTGGCTGACCCTGCAGGGGCTGACCGGGGCGAGCGAACTCGACCTTTTGGTCGGGTTCTGCGAGCGCTGCTGGGCGGCGGGGCTGCAGATAAGCCGCGGCCTCGCCATCATCGACACGCTGCACCCGGTCTATGAGGGGCGGGCCTTCGCCTGGCGGCGCGACGGCGCGGTGAACAGCCCGGTGACCGAATATCGCTCCACCGCGGGCGGGCCGGAGGCCGACAACTGGCAGCGCACCGCCTTCTACCATCTGCTGACCACCGACGCCGACGAGGTGCGCCGGCGCATCGGCTTCGGCGATCCGCTGGATTTTTTGCTGCTCGACCGCATGCAGGAGGAGGGGCAGACCGACTATTTCGCCATGGTGCAGCGCTTCACCGTGGACGGGTCCATCGGCGAGATGGACGGGCTCTATTCGCACTGGGTCAGCGCCGAGCCGGACGGCTTCGGCGACGACGACATCGCCGCGCTGCGCCGCCTGGTGCCGATCCTGGCGCTCGCCATCAAGTGCGCCTCGCTGGCGCGCATCACCTCGACGCTGGCCGAGATCTATCTCGGCGCCGATGCCGGCGCGCTGGTGCTGAGCGGGCGCATCTCGCGCGGCGTCGCCGAGCGGATCGCCGCGGTGCTGTGGTTCTCGGATCTGCGCGACTACACCCGCATTTCCGAGAACGCCGCGCCGGACGAGATCATCCCGCTGCTCAACGACTATGCCGATGCGGTGATTTCCTCGATCCACGAGGCCGGCGGCACCGTGCTGAAGCTGATGGGCGACGGCATATTGGCGATCTTCCGCAGCGAGCAGCCGGAGGAGGCCTGCACCATGGCGCTGGTCGCCGAGCGGGCGCTGCGCGCGCGTCTTGTCGGCCTCGCCGAGCGGCGGGCCGTGGAGGGGCGGCCGGTGACCGAGGTCTATCTCGGCCTGCACATCGGCGAGGTGTTCTACGGCAATATCGGCAGCCAGGAACGGCTGGACTTCACCGTGGTCGGCCCGGCGGTGAACGAGGTGGGGCGCATCGCCTCGATGTGTCGCTCCACCGACCGTGCGCTGCTGATCTCGGAAGACTTCGCCGCCGCCCTGCCGCCCGCCCAGCGCACGGCGCTGGTCTCGGTCGGCCGTTACGCGCTGCGCGGCGTGCGCCGGCCGCGCGAACTGTTCACGCTCGATCCCGACATCGGCTAAGGGACGGATGCGTGCTTCGAGGGCGGCCTGCGGCCGCCACCTCAGCATGACGAATGTATTTGTAAAACAATAAATTACGTCATCCTGAGGTGACCGAGCGCAGCTCGGGCCTCGAAGGACGCACACGGCTGATACAGCTGATCGCCGATTTTCCGAATAGGCTCTAAGCCGCCACCAGCACGCCGGCCTCGGTGAGGCGCAGCGTGCGGTCCACCGCGCCCGGCGGCAGGCCGGCATGGGTGGCGATGAGCACGGTGCGCCCGGCGGTGGCGGCCGACAGATCGGCGAGGAAGGCGAGCTCGGTCTCGCGGTCGAGGCCGGAGGTCGGCTCGTCGAAGGCCAGGATCGCGGCGGGCGACAGCAGGGTGCGGGCGAGGCACAGCCGGCGCGCCTGGCCGGCGGAAAGCGTGCGTCCGGTCTCGCCGACGCGGGCGTCCAGCCCCTCCGGCAGGGCGCGGACGAAATCGGCCAGCCGCGCCGCCCCGAGCGCCGCCCACAGCCGATCGTCGTCGGCCTCAGGATCGCCGATCCGGAGATTGTCGCGCAGCGTGCCGAGGAACACCGGGGCGTCCTGCGCCAGCAGCGCCACCCGCCGGTGCAGGTCGGCCTGGGCAATGGTGCGCACATCCGTGCCGGCGACGCGCACAGTGCCGGCCTGCGGGTCGCGCAGCCGCAGCAGCAAGGCGAGCAGCGTCGACTTGCCGGCCCCGCTCGGGCCGACCAGTGCGATGCGGCTGCCCGCCGGCACCTCCAGCCACAGCCGGCGCAGCACCGGGCGGCGCGGGTCGTGGCCGAAGGTGACGTTCTCGAACGCAAGATCCGCCCCCTCGGGCAGCGGAGCGGGATAAGCGGGGTCGCTCACCGCCGGGGCGGCCGATGCCAGCGCCTTGAGCCTCTCGGCGGCGGCGGCGGCGGTGCCGAGCTTGGCGATGGAGCGGACGATGGCGGCGGTGGCTTCGAAGCTGCCCAAGGTCGCCAGCAGCAGGCCGACCAGCCACGGCCCGTCCAGCGTGCCGGCCTTCAGCGCCTTGAGCCCGAACACCAGCACGCCGGTGAGCGCGATGGCCGCCAGCCCCTGCACCGCGCCGGCGGCCAGCGCCCCGCGCCCGCCCAGCCGGCGCCGGCCGGCGCCAAGAGCCTGCGCGGCGGCGAGGAAGCCGCGCCGGGCGTCCTGCGTCGCGCCGAAGGCGACGAGGTCGGCATGGCCGTCCATGCCGTCCAGCACCGCGGTGCGCAGCTCGGCCGAGGCGGCGACGATGGCGCGGCCGGGGCGGCGGGCGGCGAGGATGAGCACGGCCGGCACGCCGAGCGTCGCGCCGGCGAGTGCGGCGGCATAGATGAAGCCGGCAGGCGGCAGCAGCACGAACAGCCCGGCCGCTACCGCGCTGCCCAGTGCGAGCGCGGCCAGGATCGGCGAGAGGCCGACCAGAAACACGGTGTCGAGCGCGTCGATGTCCGCGGTCAGCCGGCTCACCAGATCGCCGTGGCGCAGCCCGCGCTCGGCCAGCGGCACGCGGGGAAACAGCGTGCGGAACAGCCAGCCGCGCAGATCGCTCAGCAGCCGCAGCGTGGTGTCGTGGCCGACCAGCCGCTCGCCATAGCGGGCGAGGATGCGCGCCAGCGAGAAGCCGCGAATCAGCGAGGAGGCGGCAAACAGATTGATGCTGGCCGCCGCCGCGGTGAGCGCCGTAGCGGTGAGGAACCAGCCGGAGACGCCGAGCAGCGCCACCCCGGCGGCGAGCGCGGCCAGCGACAGCAGCAGTGCCAAGGCGAGGCGCGGCGCATGGCGGCGAAACAGCGCGCGGAAATACCAGATGCCGCTCATGCTGTGCCATCCCGCGCCGTGCGCTTGTGCGGCGCCGGCAGCAGTGCGCCGCCGGCAATGCGATAGATGCGCTCCATGCGCGCCGCCACCGCGGCCGAATGGGTGGCGATGATCAGAGTGCGGCCCTGCGCGAAAGCAAGCAGGGCGTCGAGCACGCGGTGCTCGGTGTCGCGGTCGAGATGGGCGGTCGGCTCGTCGAGCAGGATCAGCCCCGGATCGCGCAGGAAAATGCGCGCCAGCGCCACCCGGTGCGCCTCGCCGCCGGACAGGCCGAGCCCGCCTTCGCCCACAAGGGTGTCGAGCCCGTCCGGCAGCCCGGCAATGCCGGCGCGGGCGGCGGCGCGGCGCAGCTCGGCCGGGCTCGCATCCGGCCGGCCGAGCCGGATATTGTCGGCGACCGTACCGTGGAAAATCCGCGGCCGCTGCCCGAGCAGGGCGATGCGCGTGCGCAATTCCGGCTCCGGCACCGCATCGAGCGGCCGGCCGTCGATGCGGATTTCGCCCTCATAGGCGCGCAGCCGGGCCAGCGTCTCGATGAGCGTCGACTTGCCGATGCCGCTTTCGCCGAGCAGCGCGATGCGGGCGCCGGGCTCGGCGGTGAAGCTCACCTTGTCCAGCACCCGCCGGGCGCCGTCCGGGGTGGCGACGCCGAGGCCGATCACCTCCACGCCGAGCGCGGCCGGACTCGCCGTCGCCCGGAGCGTAGCCGGAACGGCAGGCGCGGGCACCTCCGGCAGGGCGCCGAACTGGCGGGCGATCTCGGCCACCGCGGCCTTGGCGCCGGCGCGGTCGTGGTAGTGCGCCGCCAGCAGGCGCAGCGGTTGATACACCTCCGGCGCCATCAGCAGGCAGAACAGCCCGGCCTCCAGCGTCAGGCGTTCCGCGTGGAGGTGGATATAGCCGAGATAGCCGAGCCCGATGGCCAGCGCGACGCCGGCGACGCCGATGGCGGCGAAGAATTCCAGCACGGCGGAGGACAGAAAGGCGATGCGCAGCACGCCGAGGGTGCGGGCCCGCAACTCCTCGCTCGCCGCCTCCACCGCCGCGGTCTCGATGGCGGCACGGTCGTGCAGCTTGAGCGTCGACAGGCCGCGCAGCCGGTCGGCAAACAGCGCGGAGAGCCGGGCCAGCGCGTCCGCCTGCGCGGTGGTGGCCGCCTGCGCTCCGAAGCCGATCAGCGCCATGAACAGCGGTATGAGCGGCGCGGTGACGAGGAACAGCAAGCCCGCGACCCAGTCCACCGGCAGCACGGCGGCGATGAAGGCGAGCGGCAGCAGGCTGGCCTGGATCATCGCCGGCAAGAACCGGGCGAAGAAACCGTCGAGGGTCTCCGCCTGGTCGACCAGGGCGGCGGCGACGGCGCCGGAGGCGCGCGCGGCGCTCCAGTCCGGCCGCCGGCCGATGAGGTCGGCGAACAGTGCGGCGCGCACGGCGAGCTTGATGCGCTCGGCTGCCGCAAGCCCGGCCCATTCGCCGCCGAGCCCGAGCAGGATGCGCGCCAGCAGCAGGCCGGCGAAGGCGGCGACCGGCCCGGCAAGCTCGCCCGGCGCGGCGCCCTCGGCGATGGCGCGGTGCAGCAGACCGGCCAGCACATAGGCCTGCGCGACCAGAGCGAGGCCGCCGGCCAGCGGCAGCAGCACGGCGGCGGTGAGCGCCCCGCCGCCATGGCGACGCAGCCCCATCATCCAGCGCGCCTGCGCGCGTTCGGGGGTCATGGGCGGCATGATGTGACCGGCATGCTTGCTCCTCGCCGCTGTTCGTTCCCCGGACAAGCTGCACGAAGTGCAGCGCAGAGCCGGGGTCCAGGGGAGAATCCGCGCAGCGGCAAAAATCTCATTGAAGCGCCTTCGGCGGATTCAACCCTGGGCCCCGGATCGGCGCTCCGCCTGTGGCTCCGCTTGTCCGGGGCGCGTTGTCACCACGTCTTACCCCCGCGACACCCGCCGCGCCATTGATGCCGATCAATGCTGCACCTGCTCTGCGGCGATATCCCGACAGCATCCGGCCCGAGGCGTGCTGAGAGAGGGATGTCGGCATGATCGATCTTACCATTGTGGACCTGTCGCGGCTGCAATTCGCGGCGACCGCGCTGTACCACTTCCTGTTCGTGCCGCTGACGCTCGGCCTGTCCTTCATGATGGCGATCATGGAGAGCGTGTATGTGATGACCGGCCGCGAGGTCTGGCGGCGCATGACGCTGTTCTGGGGCACGCTGTTCGGCATCAATTTCGCCATGGGGGTGGCCACCGGCATCGTCATGGAATTCCAGTTCGGCATGAACTGGAGCTACTACAGCCATTATGTTGGCGATGTGTTCGGCGCCCCGCTCGCCATCGAAGGGTTGATGGCCTTCTTCCTGGAGGCGACCTTCATCGGCCTGTTCTTCTTCGGCTGGGATCGGCTGAGCAAGACCTCCCATCTCGCCGTCACCTGGCTGGTGGCGCTGGGCGCCAATTTCTCGGCGCTGTGGATTCTCATCGCCAATGGCTGGATGCAGAACCCGGTCGGCGCCGCCTTCAACCCCGACACCATGCGCATGGAGGTCACCGACTTCGGCGCCGTGCTGTTCAACCCGGTGGCGCAGGCCAAGTTCGTCCACACGGTGAGCGCCGGCTACACCACGGGCGCCATGTTCGTGATGGCGATCAGCGCGTTCTATCTGCTGCGCGGCCGCCATGTCGACATCGCCAGGCGTTCCATGGCGGTGGCGGCAAGCTTCGGCCTCGCCGCGGCGCTGTCCGTGGTCGTGCTCGGCGACGAGAGCGGGTATCTGGCCACCGAGCACCAGAAGATGAAGATCGCCGCCATGGAGGCGATGTGGGAGACCGAGCCGGCGCCGGCGGGGCTGACGCTGTTCGCGTTGCCCGGCACCGACGGCAACCGGCTTGAGGTGAAGATTCCCTATGTTCTGGGCCTGATCGGCACCCGCAGCCTGAACACCGAACTGCCCGGCATCCGCCCGCTGGTGGCGCACGCGGAAACTCGCATCCGCCGCGGCATCGCCGCTTCCGCAAGCCTCGATGCGGTGCGCGCCGACCCGGCCAATGCGGCCGCCCGCGCCGCGTTCGCCGCCAATTGGCACGATCTCGGCTATGGGCTGCTGCTGAAGCGCTACCGTGACGACATCGCCAACGCCACGCCCGAGCAGATCGCCTTGGCGGCGGCCGACACGGTGCCGAACGTCGCGGTGATGTTCTGGAGCTTCCGCATCATGGTGGGCCTCGGCCTGTACATGATCGCCTTCTTCGCGCTCGCCTTCCTGCTCTCGGTGCGCCATCGCCTCGGCGAGAGCCGCGTGCTGCTGCGCATCGCGCTGCTCAGCCTGCCGGCGCCGTGGATCGCCGCCGAGGCGGGCTGGCTGGTGGCCGAATATGGCCGGCAGCCCTGGGCGATCGAAGGCGTGCTGCCGACCTTCTACGCCGCCTCCGGCCTGACTTTGACCGATCTTGCCATCAGCCTCGGCTTCTTCCTCACGCTCTACACCGTGCTGCTCGCCATCATGGTGATGCTGATGCTGAAGACCATCAAGCACGGCCCGCTGACCCACGATCCGCTCGCCGCGCCCGGTCCCGCCGGCGCCGCCCATCCTGCCGGCACCCCGCATCTCCCGGCGCCCGCCGCCGCCCGCCCCGAACGCTGAGCACCCGCCATGCACACCATCCCGCTCGACTATGAAACCCTGCGGCTCATCTGGTGGGCGCTGCTCGGCATCTTGCTGATCGGCTTCGCCTTGATGGACGGCTTCGATCTCGGCATCGGCGCGCTGCTGCCGTTCACCGCCCGAACCGATGCCGAGCGCCGGCTGCTGGTGAACCTGGTCGGCCCGACCTGGGAGGGCAACCAGGTTTGGCTGGTGCTCGGCGGCGGCGCCATCTTCGCCGCCTGGCCGCTGCTCTACGCCGTATCGTTTTCCGGCTTCTACCTCGCCATGATCGCCATTCTGCTGGCGCTGATCCTGCGGCCGGTCGGCTTCAAGTTCCGCAACAAGCTCAACGATCCGCGCTGGCGCTCGGCCTGGGACTGGGCGCTGTTCATCGGCGGCTTCATACCGGCGCTGATCTTCGGCGTGGCGGTGGGCAATGTGCTGCTGGGCGTCCCGTTCGGGCTGGACGCGACGCTGCGGCCGTCCTACGCCGGCAACTTCTTCGGCCTGCTGCGGCCGTTCGCACTGGTCGCCGGCCTCACCAGCCTCGCCATGCTGGTGGCGCATGGCGCGGCCGTCATCGTGCTGCGCACCGCCGGCCCGGTGGCGGAGCGGGCGGCGCGCTTCGGCGGGCAGGCGGCGCTGGTCACGGTGGGGCTGTTTGCGCTGGCGGGCCTGTGGGTGGCGTTCGGGCTGGACGGCTATGTCGTCACCAGCGTGCAGGACGTCGCCGGCCCCTCCAACCCGCTGGCCAAGACGGTAATCACCGGCTCGGCCGCCTGGCTGACGAATTACAGCCGCTATCCCTGGACGCTGGCGGCACCGTTGCTGGGTCTCGCCGGGCCGCTGCTGGCCTGGCGCAGCTTCGCCCGGCATCGCGGCGGGCTGGCGCTCACCGGCACGGCGCTCGCCATTGTCGGCATCATCGCGACCGCCGGGCTGGCGCTGTTTCCGTTCCTGCTGCCGAGTTCGCTGGACCCGAAGGCGAGCCTCACCGTGTGGGACACCTCGTCGAGCCACCTCACTCTGTTCGTGATGCTGCTCGCCACCCTGGTCTTCCTGCCGGTGATCCTCGCCTACACCGCCTGGGTCTACCGGGTGATGCGCGGACCGGTGAACGCCGCCACCATCGAACGCAACCCCAACGCCTACTGAGGAGCAACCCCCATGTGGTATTTTTCCTGGATACTCGGCGTCGGGCTCGCCTGCAGTTTCGCCATTCTCAACGCCATGTGGCTCGAGATGCGCGAGGACCAGCAGGTGCCCGCGCGCATCCCGTCCCGCCGGCGCTGACCGGCTCAGTCGGCCGCCACCGTGGTCTGGCGCTGCGTGCCCAGGCCGTCAATGCCGAGGCTCATGACCTGGCCGGGCCGCAGATAGACCTGCGGCTTCTGGCCGAGGCCGACGCCGGGCGGCGTGCCGGTGGAAATGAGGTCGCCCGGCTGCAGGCTCATGAACTGGCTGATATAGGAGACGATGGTCGGCACGTCGAAGATCATCGTCTTTGTGCTGCCGTTCTGGTAGCGCTTGCCGTCGACATCCAGCCACATGCCGAGCGTGTGGGGGTCTGGTATCTCGTCGGTGGTCACCAGCCAGGGACCGACCGGGCCGAAGGTGTCGCAGCCCTTGCCCTTGTCCCACTGGCCGCCGCGCTCGATCTGGAAGGCGCGCTCCGACACGTCGTTGATGACGCAATATCCGGCAACGTGCTCATAAGCGCGCTCCAGCGGCACATATTTGGCGGCCTTGCCGATGACGATGCCGAGCTCGACCTCCCAATCGGTCTTCACCGAGCCGCGGGGAATTTCGACGTCGTCATTGGGCCCGCAGATCGAGCTGGTCGCCTTCATGAACAGCACCGGCTCGCTCGGCACCGGCAGGCCGGACTCGGCGGCGTGGTCGGAATAGTTCAGGCCGACGCAGATGAACTTGCCGACCGAGCCGACGCACGGGCCAAGACGCGGCGCCCCATTCACGGCCGGCAGCGACGCGGGATCGAGCGCGGCGATGGCGGCAAGGCTCTCGGGCGCGAGCGTCGCGCCGGCAATGTCCCCGACCACGGCGGAGAGGTCGCGCAGCTGCCCGCTTGCATCGATCAGCCCGGGGCGCTCCTGCCCCCGCTCGCCATAACGCACCAGTTTCATCGTGTCGCTCCTCTGTTGCCGCCAGCTTCTCTCGCGCGTGTCATAGCCCGCACGTTGCGGCGACAACAGACCCGGCATTCAGGAGAATTTGGATGACGCTGTGCGCATCCGGCGTCAAAAATGCATGCAGCGTGCGGGGCGTCTCGTTCGCCGCCCCCATCGTGTGCCCACGCTCAAGGATCTGCCATGTCTGCCGACCGCTTCCATCTCGCCTGGTTTCTGCAAGGTTCGAGCATCCAAGCCTGGGGCGAACCCTGGACCGGCAACATCAGCGAAGACTGGATGGTGCCGAGCCTGTTTCTCGATCTCGCCCGGTCCATCGAGCGCGCCTGCTTCGACTACATGCTGATCGAGGATTCGATCTATATCGGCCAGAACTGGAAAAATTCCCGCGAGCTGTTCCTGCGCACCGGCATGGCGGTGCCGCGCCAGGAGCCCTCGGTTGTGGCGACGCTGATGGCGGGGGCGACCTCGCGGCTCGGCATCGTACCCACGCTCTCCACCTTCGCCTATGCGCCCTACCTCACCGCCCGCATCGTCGGCACGTTGGACCAGGTGTCCTCCGGCCGCGCCGGCTGGAACGTGGTGACCGGCAGCTCCGATCTTTCCGCCCAGAATTTCGGCATGGACCGGCTGCCCGACCATGATGTGCGCTACGCCATGGCCGAGGAATATGTCGACATCGTCAAGCGGCTGTGGGGTTCGTGGGATCCCGGCGCCATCGTCGCCGATCGCGTCACCGGCACGCTGATCGACCACGAGAAGGTGCACACCATCGACTATGAAGGAAAATACTACCGCTGCCGCGGCCCGCTCAATTCCGGCCCGTGCCCGCAGGGACGGCCGGTGATCGCCCAGGCCGGCGGATCGGCTGTGGGCCGGGCGTTTGCCGCCCGCAATGCCGACACCATCGTCGCCGCGCCCACTGGCATCGAGGCGATGAAGCAGTACCGCGCCGATGTGCGCGCCCGGCTGGTGGAGGCCGGCCGCGACCCGGACAGCTGCAAGGTGCTGTTCCTGTTCTCGCCGATCGTGGCCGAAACCGAGGAGGAGGCCCGCTGGCACGCCGACCAGCGCACCGCCACCGCGGCGCGCGATGTCGATGTGAAGCTGGCCCGGCTCGGCTGGGTGACCAATATAGACTTTTCCGGCCACGAGCTCGACGCGCCGATCGGCGAGCTTTCGACCAACGGCCACCAGTCCACGCTTGAGCATTTTCTGCGCAGCTCGGGCAAGAAGACGCTGCGCGAGGCGATCATCGCCTATGGCTCGAAGGGCTATTGCGTCGACGTGGTGGGCACGCCCGACAGCGTCGCCTCGCAGATGGCGGAAATCATGCAGGAGGTCGGTGGCGACGGCTTCCTGTTCTCGCTGCCGAACGTCAGCCGCCGCGCCATCGCCACCATCACCGACGGCCTGATCCCGGTGCTCCAGCAGCGCGGCCTGGTGCGCAAGGCCTATGAGCACACCCAGCTTCGCGACAATCTGCTGGAGTTCTGAGCCGGGCGACCAAAGATCGTCATCCCGGCCGGAGGCGAAGCCGGAGAGCCGGGATCGCTATCCGAGCCAGCCACGTCTCGCGATCCCGGATACGGCCTGCGGCCGTTCCGGGATGACGTTTCCGGCAGTGGCGCGGCCCCTTCGCCGCCGGCGCCTCAATCGTCGTTCGAGGCGTTCAGCTGCTCCGGCTTCAGGCCCTCGTCCGGTGGCGGCGGCGCGGCGGCGAACTGGCGGAAGCGCTCCTGATAGTCGGGATGCCAGCGCGACAGCGGCGGGCGGTTTTCGGCGATGTCGCCAGCGGCCCACAAGATGCGCCGCTCGTCGAGCGCGCGGTCCACCTCGTTGTCCGGGCAAAGAATATAGAAGTCGCCGGCAGCAATGCGCGCCAGCATGAAGTCCACCGTCTGCTCCGCGGTCCACGCACCCGCCGGCTTCTCGGCGCGCCCGCGCGCGGTCAGCCCGGTGAAGACGAAGCCGGGAATGAGCAGATGGGCGCTCACTCGGCAGCCGGGCGCGTTGCGCAATTCGTGCTGAAGCGCTTCCGTGAACGCCTTCACCGCGGCCTTGGAGACATTATAGGCGGGATCGCCCGGCGGGGTGGTGATGCCCTGCTTCGAGCCGGTGTTGATGACCAGCCCCGGCGTGCCCCGCGCCATCATGGCGGGGGTGAAAACCTGCGTGCCGTGGATGACGCCCCACAGATTGACGCCCAGCACGGCCGCCCAGTTCTCGGCCGGGCCGAACAGCGTGCTGCCGGGCTGCACGCCGGCATTGTTCATCAGCACGTCAACCCCGCCGAACGCGTCCGTCACCGCCCCCTGAAGGCGCTGCACGTCCTCCAGCCGGCTGACGTCGGTGGGAATCGCGCGCGCCTGCCCGCCCAGCGTGCGGGCGGCGGCATCCAGCGCCGGGCCGGGCAGGTCGGCTATGACGACCGCCATCCCCAGATCGGCGAAGCGGCGGGCGGCGGCGAGGCCGATGCCGGAAGCGCCGCCGGTGACGACGGCGACACGGTCTTTGGCAAGCGCTGGGTGGGGCATGGTATCCGGCATGGTATTCTCCTGCCTATGATCTAGTGCGCCCAGGGCCCGTGGAAAGTGCCGGGCCGGTCCAGCCGCTCGAAACCATGGGCGCCGAAGAAGTCGCGCTGGCCCTGGATCAGGTCGGCGGTGGAGCGCGGCTGCGTCATGGCGAGCAGGTAGTTGACGCCGGCGGACAGCGCCGGGGTCGGATGGCCGCCGGTCAGCGCCGCTGCCAGCACGCGCCGGGCGCCGGGCAGCGCCTCCACCACCAGGGCCTTCATGTCTGGGTCGAGCAGGATGGTCGCCAGCGCGGGATCGGCGTCATAGGCGCTGGCGATGCGGTCGAGGAAGCGGGAGCGGATGATGCAGCCGGCCCGCCAGATGCGGGCGATGGTGGCGAGCGGCAAATGGGTGCCGTCGCGGGCGGATTCCTCGGCCAGCACCGCGAAGCCCTGCGCATAGGCCAGCACCTTGCCAGCGATCAGGGTCTGTTCCAGAGCCTTCAACGTCTCCGCACCGGCCGGCAAATCGAGCGGCCTGGCGAGGCTGCCATAGGCGCCGTGCATGGTGGCGCGCAGCGCGCGGGCCGCCGAAGTCACGCGCGCATCCACCGCCGCGGCGATGGCGGAAGCGGGCACGGCAAGCTCGATCGCCTCGATCACCGACCAGCGGCCGGTGCCTTTCTGGCCGGCGCTGTCGACGATGGCGTCCAGCAGCGCGCCGCCGCCCGTTCCCGCGGCAGTGTCCCGCGCACGCAGCACGTCGACGGTGATGTCGATGAGGTAGCTGTCCAGCGGGCCGGACTTCCAGGCCTCGAACGCATCGGCGATGGCAGGGAGCGGCATGCCGAGCCCGTTCTTCATCAGCCCGTAGATTTCGGCGATCATCTCCATGTCGGCATATTCGATGCCGTTATGGATGGTCTTGACGAAATGCCCGGCGCCGCCCGGCCCGACATAGGCGGCGCAGTCGGCGCCCTGGTACTTGGCGGAGATGGCGGTGAGGATGGGCTCGACCCGGCGATAGGCCGCCTCGGTGCCGCCCGCCATGATGGATGGGCCGTGGCGCGCTCCTTCCTCGCCGCCGGAGACGCCGACGCCCAGATAGGCGAAGCCCTGTGCCGCCAGCTCGCGCTCGCGCCGCAGGCTGTCGCGGAAATTGGAATTGCCGGCATCGACGATGCAGTCGCCCGGCGTCAGCAGCGGGAGGAGCGCGGCGATGGATTCATCCACCCCCTTGCCGGCCTGAACCATGAGAATGACGGTGCGCGGCGCCGGCAGCGCGGCGACGAAATCCTGATAGGTGCGGGCGAAGATCATGCGGTCCGCAAGCGGGCCGGCCTTGCGCTCGGTTTCTTCCACCCGCTCCGGCGAGCGGTTGGTGACGGCGATGCGGAAGCCTTTTTCGGCGATGTTGTAGGCGAGGTTCTGGCCCATCACCGCGAGACCGACCAGGCCGATCTGCGCACCGCCGCTCGTGTTCGCTTCGCTCATGTGCCTTCGCTCCTGCCCGTTCCTGCACCCGCGCGCCGGTGCTTCGGCGCGGGATGCGCGAACCTAGAGCAAGACGGAGAAAAGTGCGACGCAGTGTCGAGGTGACGTTAAGCGACCTCCGCCGCACCGTCCCAGAAGCCGCGCCGGTCCGCCCATCGCCCGGCGGCCTTGCGGGCACTGGCCAGCGCCGCGACGACCTCCGCATCGTCCTTGCCCGGTGCCTCGCCGGCGAGCCGGCCGGCAATGTCGCGGGCGATGGCGAGGTCGTTGAGGCGGCCGAGCTGGTCCTGCAGGTCTTCGAGACGGGCGGTGAACTTGGCGCAGCGCGTGCGCGCCTTCGGCGCCGTGAACAGCGGGCCGAACCAGCCGCACGCATAGCGCAGCGCCTTCACCCGCAGGCGTACCCGGTGCCGACGGGCGGCATCCAGCTTCTTGAAGCGCCGGACGTCCTTGCGGATGCGCCGCGTCCGGGTCTCCAGCAAGGCCTGCGCGAACCGGCTCAGCGCCATGGTGCGCAAGCGCCGGGCGTCCTCGCCTTGTGTGCGGGTCCAACTTCCGGTCTCGATCCAGGTCGCCAGCGCTGTCAGCCTGCGCAGGGTGCGGGCGTCCTTCAGCGCGGTGGTCAGCTTCAGGTCGGCGACGGTGCGGGCGGCCTGGGCCTGGCGGGTCAGCGTCGCGCGGCGTGCGCCGGCGGCCGACTGGTCGGCGAGGCCGGCGAGGAAGACATCGAGGTCGCGCACCTCGCCGAGCGCGGCGAACAGGCGCTTCACGGCGCCGACCTGCGCGACGAAGTCATCATCGGCGATCATCGGCTTGAAGAAGGCGAAGGCGCAGCGCAGCCGGCGCAGCGCCACCCGCATCTGGTGCACGCCCTCCGGCTCGCCGCTCGCCAGATAGGCCGCCTGGTGCTTGCGGAACTGCCGCAGGCAGGTGCGGGCGATGGCGCTGAAGGCCGCGGCGGCGTCGAGGTCCGGCCGCAGCTTTTCCGCGGCCGGCGGTCCGGGCCCGTCGGTGCGCTCATTCGGCGGCAAGCGTTCGGAGAGTGTCATCGTCCATCCGATAGCACGGGTGCGGGCGAACTTCGATGCGCCTCATTCATGCCAGTGCTTTGCGGACCGCCTCGACCAGCGTGTCGTCCAGCAGCGGCTTCTCGATGATCGGCACGTTCTGCCGGTGGGCACGGCTGTGCACGGCGGGTTTGGGGTTGGTGGTGATGAGTATGGCCGGCAGTCCCGGCTGGCGCAGACGCATCCGCTCGATCAGATCGAGGCCGTCGATATGCGGCAAAGTGAAATCGGCGACCAGGCAGCCGCACCGCGGCAGTTCGGCCTCCGCCAGCAGCGCGCCGCCATCGGCATAGACCCGCACCGCGAATCCCTCGATCTCCAGGGCGAATTTGAGGGCGCCGCGCACCGAGGCATCGTCGTCGACGATCAGCACGAGATTTCGCGCTGCGGCAGGTCCGGTGTCGAAACGCATGGCGGCCTCGCGCGGGCCGCCATAAGCGGGCAGCCAAGCGCCGACTATGGCGCCGACCGGCGGCGCACTGCCTTGATCCGGCTCAATGCCGGGAGCGGTCGCGCGCTAGGCTTCGCCCTCGGGGCCGGGCAGGTTGCCGAGCAGCAGCGACATCCGCACCAGGTCGGAGAGGCTGGCTGCGTCCATCTTGGTCATCAGATGGGCGCGGTAGATTTCCACGGTGCGCGGGCTGATGCCGAGATCGAACGCGATGCGCTTGTTGGCGTGGCCGGCGACCAGGCCCTGCAGCACGTCGCGCTCGCGGCCGGACAGACTGTCATGGCGCGCGCGCGCGGCCTCCCGCTCGCGGGCGCGGCGGCGCTCGACATCGTGCCGATCGAGCGCCGAGCGCACGGCGGCGAGCATGGCGACGTCGTCATAGGGCTTTTCGAGAAAGTCGAGCGCGCCGTTCTTCATCGCCTCCACCGCCAGCGGCACGTCGGCGTGGCCGGTGACGACGATGACCGGCAGGCCGACCCGGTTCTCGCGCAACTGGCGCAGCAGATCGAGCCCGGTGGTTTCCGGCATGCGGATGTCGGTGACGACGCAGCCGGCCTGCGGGTCCGGCAGCCGCGCCAGAAACGCGGCGGCAGAGGCATGGGTGCAGGCGGTGAGCCCGGCGGCCTCCAGCAGGAAGGCCAGCGAATCGCGCGCCGCCTCGTCGTCGTCGATGACATGCACCGTGCCTTCAGTCGGCATGGCCGGGCTCCTGAAGCGCATCATCCGCGACGGCGGCGGGAATGGTGAAGCGGAACACCGTGCCGCCGCCCGGATTGGCGTAGGCCGCGATGGTGCCGCCATGCGCCTCGACGATGGTGCGGCAGATCGAGAGCCCGACCCCCATGCCGGCCGGCTTGGAGGTGACGAAGGGCTGGAACAGCCGCGCCGCGACGTCCCCGCTCAAGCCCGAGCCGGTATCGGCAACGCTGACCACGACCATGCCGCCTTCTCCCGCTTCGTTCGATACCACAAGTTCGCGCCGCTCCGTGGTCTCCATCGCCTCGACCGCGTTGCGCATAAGATTGAGCAGCACCTGCTGGATCTGCACGCGGTCGACCAGCACCTGGTCGGCGCGGCGGTCGAGCCGGAAGCGGATGCGCACCCCGGTCTCGCGCACGCCGACCAGCGCCAGCGCGCTGGTTTCCTCGACCAGCCGGGCCAGGCTTTCCTCCCGCCGCTCGCTCTCCCCGCGCTGCACGAAGTCGCGCAGCCGGCGGATGATCTCGCCGGCCCGGATCGCCTGGTCGGCCGCCTTTTCCAGCGCCGGTTTCAGCCGGGCGGCGGTGCCCTCGGCGCCCGATTCGAGCAGGCGGCGCGAGCCCTTGAGATAATTGGCGATGGCGGTGAGCGGCTGGTTCAGCTCATGCGCGAGCGAGGACGCCATCTCGCCGAGCGCGGTAAGGCGCGACATGTGCAGCAGCTCGGCCTGCAGTTCCTGGAGCCGCGCCTCGGTTTCCTGCCGCTCGGTGAGGTCGCGGATGAAGCCGGTGTAGAAGCGCTGGGCGCCGGAATTCACCTCGCCGACCGACAGTTCGATGGGAAAGGTGGAGCCGTCCTTGCGCTCGGCGACGACGATGCGGCCGATGCCGATGATGCGCCGCTCGCCGGTGTCGCGGTAGCGGGCGAGATAGCCGTCGTGGCCTTCGCGATAGGGCGGCGGCATCAGCATGCGCACATTGCGGCCGGCGAGCTCTTCCGTGCGGTAGCCGAACAGCCGCTCGGCGGCGGCGCTGACCGAGCGGATCATGCCGGCATCGTCGATCACCAGCATGGCATCGGGCACGGTGTCGAGAATCGATTTGAGGTGCGCCTCGCGCGCCAGCAGTTCGCCGGTCATCGCCTCGGAACGCTCGCGGGTGCGCAGCATCCATTCGCCGAGCCCGGAAATGGCGGCGCCGACCAGCGCGAAAACGGCGGCGGTGAGCAGCCCGACATCGGCGGCGATGCCGACCGCCAGCCCGGCCAGAGTCGCCAGCAGGCCCGGCCACAGCCCGCCCACGCCCGCCGCCGCCATCACCGCCGGAAGGCACAGCAGCGTCAGCGCCTGGCGGTCCAGCGCCGGGCCGAGCAGGAGATGCAGGCCAGCCGCCACGGCAATACCGGCCAGCGCCAGAACAGCGCCCGCCACCGGCCGCCGCATGCGTCGGGCGCCGCCCGGTGCCGGCACCGCCTCTTCGGTCTTATTGCGCACGGCTTGGCGGCATGGCGGGTGTCTCGAACCGGGGCTCAGGGACAGCCCTTAGGGAGATGATCGGAATGTTCCGGCCCGTTGGGGGGCCCTAGCAATGGGTCACGATACCACAGCCGGAGGGACCGATGCAGACCGCACCCATTGCCGCCCCCATTGCCGCCCCCATCGCCAGCCAGATCTCCGCCGCCGTCCGCGCCGTGCCGGTGCCGCGCTTTGCCGGGCTGGCGCTTTCCTTCGGCCGCGGCACCGAGCTCTATGGCGAGGGCGAGCCGGCCGAGCAGCTCTACCAGGTGATTTCCGGCACGGTGCGCACCTGCCGGCTGCTCGGCGACGGGCGCCGGCAGATCGAATCCTTTCATCTGCCGGGCGATCTGTTCGGGCTGGAGGCCGGGCCGGTTCGGCGGCTTTCGGCCGAGGCGGTGACCGCGGTCTCGGTGTCGATGGTGCGGCGCAGCGCCGCGCGCGCGGCGGCCGTGCGCGATCCGGACTATGCCGACTCTTTGCTGACGCGGGTGGAGCGGGAGCTGGAGCGAGCGCAGGACCACCTGGTGCTGCTGGGCTGCCGCAGCGCGCCCGAGCGGGTGGCCGAGTTCCTGATCGACCTTGCCGAACGCCTGGGCACCCGCGCCGGCGTGGAGCTGCCGATGCCGCGCCAGGACATTGCCGACTATCTCGGCCTCACCATCGAGACGGTGTCGCGCATCTTCACCCAGCTTGAGGCCAGCGGCGCGATCCGGCTCGACACCGCCCGCCGCGTGGTGTTCCGCGACCGCGCCGCGCTGGCGCAACTCGGCCGCGGCTGACGGCGACCGCCGATCTTTGCTAGGGTGCGTGCAGGCACTGGTGGAGACGCGCGTGGCGGACCAAGACACATCCAAGCTTACAAGGCGGGCCGTGGTGATCGGCGCGGCGGGACTGGCCGCCGCCGCCGCAATTCCGGCTCGGGCCGCGCCCCGTGCGGCGCCGCTGGCGTTCCATCTCGCCCGCGTCGAAGCGCTGCTCGCCGGCCCCGACCTGCTGACGCGCGATGCACACAGCCTCGCCTATGCGTTCCAGAACCATGCGAGGGCGCTGCAGGCGCTGAGCCCGGCGGACGGCGCTTTTCGCCTTCATGCGGCCGAGGCCGCGGACTGCCGGGCCTGGACGCACTTCGTGAGTTGCGACGTGGCGCGCCCGGTGCTGACGAGCGCTTTCGACGCGCTGGACGCCTTCTCAGCCGCGGCCTGAGCGCCGTGCCGCCGTCCCGTCCCGTGCTCTATCTCGCCGGCCCCGAGGTGTTCCGCCCCGACGCCGTTGCGGAGGGCGCGCGGCTGAAGGCTCTGTGTACGGCCCGAGGGCTTGAGGGCGTCTATCCGCTCGACGGCCCGCTGGACGCTGACGCCAGCGCGATCCGGCAACGCTGCATCGACGCCATCGAGCGGGCTTCCGCCGTTCTCGCCAACATCTCCCCGTTTCGCGGCCCCCATATGGACCCCGGCACGGCCTTCGAGCTGGGCTATGCGCAGGCGAGGGGGCGCCCGCTGTTCCTGTGGTCCGTGGATGCGCGCCCGCTGCGCGATCGCATCCCGGCCGTCGGTGCCGGGCTGCGCGATGCGGCAGGCGACCTCATCGAGGATTTCGGGCTCAGCGAAAATCTGATGATCACGCCGCCCGGCGCCGTGGTGCATACCGCTCCGGAAGCGGCGATCGCCGCCGCGGCGGCCTGTTTGCTGGGGCGGTCGCGCTGACCCCGGATTGTTACGTTCTCCCGCGCTTGTGGCCGGATTGCACTTGTCAGTCTGATACCGGCTCGACTAGGCTTTTTTTGCAGCACACAATTCCTGGTCGCAGTGCATTCAGGGCAGACGCAGCGTGGCCGATATCGACCGATGCGGCGGTTCGGCGCGAATTCTTGAATTGGACGCGTCGTGCGGGCTGGCGCCGGCGGGGCTGACAGAACGGGGCGGAGGCATCCATGGCGATCGGCGTAAACATATCCGGGTCTGAGCTCGGAAAGCGGGGCGCAGTCTATGGCGTCGACTATGTTTATCCCACGGACGCGACTCTGGATTACTACGCATCGCAGGGCGTTGAGACGGTTCGCCTGCCGCTGAAGTGGGAGCGCATGCAGCCGACGCTTGGCGGCGAGATCGACCCCACCGAACTGGCTCGGCTGATCGACGTGCTCGACGCCGCCGCCGAGCGCGGCATGACGGTCATCATCGATATCCACAATTACGGTCGTTACGACAACCAGATCATCGGCACGGAGGCGGTGCCCGAGTCCTCGTTCGCCGATTTCTGGCAGAAGATGGCGACGGCGCTGGAAGGCCATGCCGGCCTCGGCGGCTACGGCCTGATGAACGAGCCGCACGACATGGGCAGCGCGGAGGTATGGCCCTCCGCGGCGCAGGCCGCCGTCGACGCCATTCGCGAAGTCGATACCGCAACGCCGATCTATGTCGCCGGCAATAGCTGGAGTGGGGCCAACACCTGGACGAACTGGAACGACGACCTCGACATCAATGATCCATCAAACAAGATCATTTACGAGGCCCACGTCTATTTCGACAAAGACAACAAGGGTCTTTATCAGGGCACCTACGACACCGAGGCCGCGACGCCCTTTACCGGGCTGGAGCGGATCGTCGACTATGTCGACTGGCTCGACGAGAACAACAAGCAGGGCTTTATCGGCGAATTCGCGGTGCCGAGCGAGACCCATGCCTCCGGCGATCCGCGTTGGACGGCGCTGTTGGACAATTTCATCAGCGGGCTCGACCAGCTCGGCCTGGACGGCACGATCTGGGCCTCGACACCCAAGCCGGGGTGGGAAAACTATCGGCTCAACGTCGACCCGAAGAACGGCGTCGACAGCTCGCAGATGGAGACGATCACCAAGTACAATGAAGGCACCGATGCCTACACGCCGGTGATGATCGGGACCAAGGTCGACGACGTCATCAATGGCGACGCCAACGACAACTTCCTCTATGGCCGCACCGGCAACGACAAGCTCTATGGCGGCGGCGGTTCCGACACCATGTACGGCGCCTCAGGCGACGATTTCCTCGACGGCGGCGCCGGCGTCGACAAGATGATCGGCGGCTACGGCAACGACACCTATGTGATCGACAGCCTGTC